>CALMEO010000066.1 GCA_937862935.1 uncultured bacterium
TGAGTTTAAAAGTCTTCAAATACTTCATGCTCTTTACTCTTCTTTTTTTTGGAAAGTAGCTCCTTTATTTTTGTTGTCATGTTTGCTTTAGCGAGAGTATAGTCAAAATTATTTTGAAGTTTAATCCATTTTTGTTCTGGATCATCAAAAACGATTGATAATAAAATATCTCGCTGGACAGTAATATTTCTTTTTCCTTTAATCAACTCATTGACCTCAGAAACTTTTTTGCCCATCATACTAGCAAAAGTTTTTTGAGTCAATCATTTACTCGTAAGTTTTTGTTGGAGTAATTTTCCTGGATGTTGATTTTCCATTATACACTAGTGAATGATGTAAATAGTGAATTATTGAAAAGTTAATTTTTACTCATTTGGTGTTTTCCATTTTTCATTTCCCATATTGAATCTTCGACCCTTCTATTATTATATAGTTCTATGAAACAGTGAATTTTCTTTTTTATAACAATTTTATTGTGCAATTCAAGTCATTTCACTTATTCTACGAAATAGTGAATTTTTATATATTTTTTTAATATTTTTCCTTTATTTTCCTTTTTCATATTATTACAAAATTCACTAATTAATATAATTAGTGAATTTACTTAAAAATAACTCCAAATATACATATATATTTAATTTCATTGTTTCTATGAAATAGTGAACTTATATATAATTTGAGGATATATTTTTTCTTTATAGATATATAGATCATCATCTATATTATACTAAATTTCAAAAAAATCCTTAGGACTTTCCCAAGGAACTTATATACCTTTCTCATTTATTTGACTTTATTAAAATTATATTTATTTATTTTTATTTAGCATATTTTTCATATAAATAGGTGTAGAGTTTATTTTTCTCCGCTTCTGGCATTGCACGTATTTCTTCTGTTTCAAAAATTTTCCATGCTTGATCAAAAAATTCCATATTTTCTGAACTATTTGTTTCTCCTCCCAACTCTTGATCAAAAAAATACATATTTTTGAGATTATTTATTATCTCAGAAAACTCTTCTTCCTTTTCATATTTTTGTATCGAAGTAAACTCTTTTTCTTTATCTATAGATAAGATATCTAGAATTTCCGCTTCTGCTTGATTGATATATTCCTTATACTTCACATCTTTAAAGACATGGAGCAATACCCCTATAAGAGATTTTATTATACCAATATCCACTCATATATTTTTGGTCTTTGAAAGAACTACTTCAGCTAATGCATCCTCAAATGCTGTTGATTTTTTATCTACGAGAATTTCTTTTTTTTTGTTTTCCCAAATTTTTCTTCTCAAATCATTGATCATTTGACAAAATCATTCCGCAGAAAAATATCTAGGAATAAGTTCTTCTCGATAAGATAAAAATCTCTTAGGATCTTCGCCTAGAGTATTTTTTTTACTTATCTTTGGTTGTTCCTTTGCTTTAAATTTTAGATAATCTGTAGCTATCTCTGGAGTAAGTGGTCTTATATATGTATTTTCCATATAATTTGCATAAGCAAAAATAAAGTATTTTTATTATATACTTTTTTTTGAAAAAATGCAAATTGTTTTAATCATGGATTTGAAAACCAACACTCCAGAGACAAAGATTTCCTGTCTGTACATCTTTACCATATAAGGTATCTCCCACTACCGGATATCCTATTCCTGCTAAGTGGACTCTAATCTGATGTCTTACTCATTTATAAATTCCAACAAGAAGCGTACTTATATCTGTCTTTTTGTCTGTATGTAACACCTTGACTATCGTGCTTGAATGATGTATTTTACTTCTTCCCTTTAGTTCATCCTTTGGACTACGAACAAAAATCATCCTATCTTGCTTATGTTTATGATGCATGATTGGTATATTTATTTCAAAAGCCGATTCATTTGGTGTTCACTGAATCTGGGCGATATACCATTTGTGTACTTTCCCTTGTGCTTGAAGCTGTCTATATCTGTCGAATGCTTCTTGTGTCTTAGCAAAGTAAAGAAAACCTGCAGTTTCATTATCCAGTCTATTGAGTAAACCCAATTCTTGTTCTTTTCCAAAAACATCAAACTGATGTTTGATTGAGGATTCTTGGAGTGTACAGGGAGTAAAATCAGGGAGATCAATATAGGGAATCAGAAACTTCGGCAATGAAAAATCAGTATCTTTGGTTATTTTTTTCCCCAATAATATATCCAAAAAACATATCTCTTTACCAAATGTTGTCGGTAGAGCATTTGGTTTCCACATTACATAAAAATCATCATTGTGGTAACAAATAATCTTGGAAAGGAAATCCAAAGTATGATATAAACAGATAAATGTAATGTGTTTTGTAGAATAATTTTTTGGTGTAATATATTCTATGTACTAGCTCTCGCTTTAATTCCAGCAATACCATTAGCAAGTACTATCCATTAGGGGGTCCGCCCTAGATAGATATAATACATCTTGCAATGCGAGAATTTATTTTTGTGCCAACATTTCTTTTCTTTCTTTGCGATATTTACCTAAGAGAATATAGGTAAGTGGTGCTGCTATAAATATAGATGAATATGATCATGCAATCACTCAGATACCTATAGTGAAAGCAAATTGTTTAATAACTCCTGATCATAACACATACATAGCTATAATCACCAACAATGTTGTAAGTACAGTTCCAAATGATCTTCTCATCGTCTGCCAGATACTTTGTTCAAATATTTTACCAAATAGAATGCCCTTTTGACCAGTATGATTCTTCATATTTTCTCTCACCCTATCAAAGACTATAATCGTATCATTGATACTATATCCCATATTGGTCAGTACTGCAATAATAAATATTGTATCTATAGCGATAGTTTTATCTAATGCCATCCAAAGTCCATATGCTCATGCCGGTATACCTACATCAAATACCATAGTAGCGATAACTACTCATGCTAACAATCCTGGTGCAATATCTTTTCTAATACCTGCAAACGAAAACAACATATAGATTGCCATCAAAATAAGTCAAACAATCAAAGCATTCTTTGCTGATTTTTGCATATATGCTCATACACTTGGTCAAGTAATAGATTGTTCTACTACCTCACTTGTGCTTTTGATATATCATTTTTGTACAAGTATAGCTTGGATATCTTGAGACAAAGCATTTACTTGTTCGTCTTTTTCTACCTGTGTTCTCAATGAAATCTTGGTGATATCGCCTTCTACTTCGATAGCTACTGTATTATCTTTGTATCATTTACTGTCCATATATTGGAGCAAGTTCTGAGATAGTGTGGTTTCATCTAATGTACCTGCGACACTAATCTTTACTCACCCTGTAAATTCTTCTGAATATCTTGCGTTAGAAAAAAACAAGAAGAGGGCAATAGCCAATAGTAGCGTTCAAAAACCTACTCGTACATACGAATGTTTCATAATAGAAAATGGAGCTTTCATTGTCGGATTAATTATATTTTAAAAAACGTTAAGAACTGTATGTATTTCAAGCCTTTTTTCAAGGGTAAGACTACTAGATTACTTCGGACTTGGGATGTGGGACGCGGTCATTGTTCCTAGTCCCACTCGTCCCTACTTCCTGTGCCCTAGTTTTCTATTTTTATTATCTCATAGCATTTTTTTGCTGCTTCTTCTTGTGCTTTCTTTTTATTGGAACCAAATCATTCACTCGTTTTTTTGCCGACAATATATATTTCTGATTTATATTCTGTAACGTTTCCCTTTTCATCAACGATATGCTCGCTATCTTTATATTCAGGGACTACCTTATGTTCTTTTTGAACTATTTCTTGGATCATAGTTTTATAACTTTTTACTGGATGTTTTTCTATATTTTCTAATTTACTATAGACATATGTTTTGATAAATTGTTCTGTAACATCGATACCGAGATCAATATAAAGATATCCAATCAAGGCTTCCAATGTGTCAGAAAGAATAGAATCTTTTTGTCTTCCTTGCATTTTCTCTTCTCATTTGCTTATGAAAACCATTTCATTGAGTTTGATATCTTTGGCTATTTCTGCAAGAATCTCTTCTCTAACCAATGCTATTTTGTAAAGTGTCAAATCAGATTCTGCCATATCTTGATGATGGACAAAAAGAAGTTTATTGATCACTGCACCCAAAACTCAATCGCCCACAAATTCTAATCTTTCATTGTGGGTAAAGACATCTTTATAGTCCGCAGCATATGATTTATGTACAAAAGCAAGTAGTAAGAGCGATTCATTGTGTATATCGGCTGTGGGTATCCCTAATGATGTTAGATAAGATATAAGGTCTTTTTTCTTTTTGAGAACCTGATCAAACATATACTACCATAAATAATATAAAAATGGTTTTAAGTTTTTTCTACAATTATATCTTTCTATTTGTAATAACTAAATGGTTTGTTTACTAGTTGAGTAATATAACTATTTCCCATTACCAATAAAATATCTGCTCCTGTATATTGTTGTAAGAGTAGAGGATCAGGGGTGGTGATTATTTGATCGATAGTGATAAAATTTCTCAGTGTTTTTATAGTATATTGATATTCTCCTGTACCTAAGACATAGACAGTCGTTCATGAAATAGTCTGAGAAAAATTTTGTACATTGGTGATATTAAATGCATATTTTTTGAGTTTGACCGCAAGCTGATTGGCAAATCATTCTGATTTTTTTACTGTTGCCTTGGCAAAGTTTTTGTCTATTCCATTGAGTATTTCTATTTTCTGGTTTTCTATAAGGTATTCTTGATTGTGTGCGACAAAAAATCCAAAATTTTTGGTGTAGTCATAAAAAGAGATATTTGTGGGACTTCATCCATCGGGAAGGATGGCTGATGCTCATCAGAATAGTTCTCTTGATGGGGTATAGAGAAAACATGCAGGACGAGAGAATCTAAACGCAACATTTGAACATTCGTTGGTATATCAAAAAGAGAACATATGTTTGATTCTATCGATATATTTTACCATACCCAACATTTCTTTGAGCGAAATGTTGGTCGTTACCATATTGGTATAATCTTCATAAAGTTTGTTGAGTTTGTTTACATTACTCAGACCATTTTCCATAAGCTTATTCATTACTCATTTTACGATGAGTTGTTGTCTTAGTGATCTAGAAAAATCTGATGTTGAATGTCTAGATCTTGCATATTGTAATGCTCTTTCTCCATCCATAAGATTTACTCATGTATCAAAATGAACTGTCATATATCATCATTTTCCATTGGGATACGTTACGTCATGGAGCGTTTGTGGCACATCTATTGTGATACCACCCAAAGTATCTATAACAGTCTTAAATCATTCAAAATCTATCAAAGCATAATAGGATGTTTTTATACCCATAATTTCTTCCAATTTTTCTGAGAGTGCTTTTGCTCAACTATTAAATTCAAGTTTTCTTCAAACCGTATGAGAAAAAAGTGCATTAATTCTCCCTATATTGTTATTTTCTTTATTGACGACATATAAATCTCTTGGTACAGAAAGCATAGTTACTGCTCACAACTTGGGATTAAATGAAGCTACTATGATCGAATCAGCGAGATATCATCATGCTTGTCATTGACCTCCAAAACCCACAATCATCACATTAATATTTCAAAATTCATCTTTGATCATATCATCACCCATAGTACTAGAGACAATATTTACTGTTGATTTACCAATATATCATCAAAGTATCTGTGCTCACTTTATTACATATTTTCCTACAAAAAACACAAGAAAAATACAACACACAATAATAAGAAATTTAGCCACTCCTGCTGATCATGAAAATGGTTTATGTGAAGTATAATTATTAAGTTCTCCTATGGTTTTGTTCTTGAATGCTTTTTTTTTCAAAAACATATGTTTCTTCTGATTAAAATAAAAAATGACCCTAAGGTTTTTATTGTTTTGTCTCTTATAGTATATTTTTGTCTAACATCAAGGTAAAGTGAGGTTTTTATATTATTATTCACTCCTAAATAATAATCAATAAGACTGCTTGATAATTAGTATAACAACCGAACCTTTCTATGCAACAATCATAAATAAATTAAAAGTCAAACCTTTTTGTTTTTGGTCTTCGTAAAATTTGCAAAAAATATATTTCTGAGTACAATTAGACATAGATGTTAGATATAAGATATAAGAATCAAGAATCATATAGTTTATGTTCATATATCATATGTCGTGCATTATATATCAAATTTTTAATTATTAGATAGTTATTATGACAAATTCATTTGATATAGAACAAATCCTAGCTTTGATTGAAAAAAATCCAAATATTTCTGATCTTCATTTATCATGAGGGGAAAGCATTTCCTATAGAAGTAATGGGGAAATATTTAGAGAAGAAAGTGCAGGAAAATTGAGTAATGAGTCTATGGAAATAGTTCTTAGGCAACTTTTTCAATGAAATCCACAAAGATTTGATAAATTTCTCGGAGATAAAGAGGCTGATTTTGCCTATGTATCAAAAAATTGAGTTCCTTATAGAGTAAACTCATTTTTCAAAACAGGAAGAATAGGTGTGGTTATGAGAAAAATTAATGCTATGGCTAAACAACTTGAAGAACTCGTTTTCTCTGATATCGCTGATAGTATAAGAAAAAATATTCTTTCTGCTAAAAAAGGATTATATTTGGTTACGGGTCCTACCGGATCTGGTAAATCAACTTCATTAGTAGCTATGCTTCAGTATTTGAACGAAACAAGAAATGAAAATCTTATTACTATAGAAGATCCTATTGAGTTTATCTTTGAACCAAAAAAATGTATTGTTTCTCAAAGAGAAATATGACACGATACTCGATCATTTGCTAATGCTTTGAGAGCTGCTATGCGTGAAGATCCAAATATTATCTTTGTATGAGAAATTCGTGACAGAGAAACTGCAGAATCAGCTCTTAGCCTAGCTGAAACATGACATTTGGTATTTTCTACTCTCCATACAAACTCTGCTGCAAATACGGTCAATAGATATATTTCGTTTTTTCCACCAGAAATACAGGGGAGTGTAAGTGATAGATTAGCTGAATCATTGATAGGAATCCAATCTCAATTTTTAGTCAAAACTAAGGATCAAAAATCCAGAGTTGGTATTTTTGAAGTTATGATCAATACTATCTCTATCAAAAATAATATTAAAAAAAGAGCTATAGATCAGATTGATAATATTATAGAAACATCTTCACTTATCTGAATGATTAATCTCAAAAAATATGCACAAAGATTAATAGATAAAGAAATTATCGATCCCAAAGATGTTGAATGGTTATTTTGAGTCAGAGCTAATTAATATTTTATATCATTATATCACTCTATGGATACACCAGGAGCATATAGATGATGAGTCTATACACAACACATCTCTCGTAGAGAGATAGAAAATATGAAAAAAAATATGAAAAAAGTACCTGTTATCCAATTAAAAACTGAAATATATCACAAAAAAGAAGCTCATGAAGCAGATAAAATATTATATAATATTTATCAAGAAGATAATCATCAGATATCAGATATCCAAATAAAAAAAATACAAATGCCCTGGTACAAAAAAGTATTACATATTATCTCTAGGTATTTTACTCCCTCTTTATAAAATAATGGCAAATATACCACTTATACAAACAAAATTACCACAAGAACTTCGAGAAAAGGCTGAAAAATTTACTATTCCTGATGAATTTTTGACTACTATGTCAGATTTAATTATTCTTGTATTGTATTCCAAATCTATGGATAGTGCTGAAGAAAAACAATCATGGTTTAATCTTTTACCCATGATGAATGCTGAACAAATAGATAAACTCAGAGATATTTTAACAAGAGAAAAACAAAAATTAGAAGAAATAGAACAAAAATATGAGCAAAAAAAAGATGAACTCAAAAATAAATATACACAAAAACGAGAAGATATGGTATATAGCAAAAGGATGGAACAAATAAAACAACAAGAAGCTGAACATGATAAAATAGAAAATCAACAAGCAGATAATTTACTTAATCAACTCTAATATATGAAAAAAATACATCATCATTTTATATATCATCTCAGATCGTATAGAACGTTTCATTTTATGTTTTTTACATTTTTATTATTTCTTACTTCTTGAGTATTCTATATTTTTAATGATTCTATATATGCTCAAGATCTTCTGGAACAAGCCTTTGAACCAGCTATGAGTAATGAAACTATTATCAATCTCTGAGCAGGAAAAAATGCTGTAGGTAATGAAATATTGAGAGAATGAGTAGGTGGTGAAGTTAGTTTTGGTGCTTGATGTAATATAAATGGACAAAAAATAAGTAATAATGATATTACTACTCAAAAAGATGAAGCTTGATTTGTATGAACGGAAGAAGCTTTTTGTACAAATATTCTCTGATGAGAATATAATGATAATCTGATTCAAGGCTCTCTTACAACAGAAGCACCGCTTATTGTAAGAATAGCTAAATTTCTTTTGAGAATAACTATGGTACTTGCTGTCACTATGGTGATTTTTAATGGAGTTATGTGGATTATAGAATCATCGAAATGAGCAGAAGTAAAAGATGCTAAAAAAAATATAACACTCATTATCGTAGGAATACTTATAGCACTTATGAGTTTGGGTATTATAAATCTTATAAGTTCAATAACTGTAAGTTCTCTTGGATAAATATTTTACTTTTTATGTCTCTCTATATGATCAAAAATTTTTTTCACGCCATATTTTTTACTACATTAGGTTTGATGAGTGTTTTTTCTACTTTTGCTATAGTTGTAGAAGTACCATCTAGTCAATGACAAGAAGATGTAATAGTCACGTGACCTACACAAATACAATGAGATGAAGGTACTTTTTTTGAAACTATTCAAACTATTAATACTTATTTACGATTTTCTTTATGATCTATCTGTATGGGAGTGTTAATTTTTTGATGAATAAAACTTATTACCGCACAATGAGATGCAGCAAAAATGAAAGAAGCGAATAAACTCTTAATGTGAGCTTTGATAGGTATTTTGATAGCTATATTTTCTTATGCAATAGTCAGAATTATTGTAAATTTATTATAAATATAAGTTTTTAACATTATTTTATTTTACCATTTTTACAAAAAATATTTCAAACTCATTATGTGTGGTTTTTTTGTCTATATACTGTCTATTTGTCTTCTATTATATATTATATATTGTATTTTACTTATATATATTACTTTTTAACAATCTAACAATACTACTGATTATATATATTTATATAAAATAAGCTTCTTCTCTATTATTTTATTCTTTTTAACGTATTGTTAATATATATTCTTTATTATATATTATTAATTTTTTTTTAATTAATTTATAAATAAATATATAATAATATATTATTTTGATTTAAATTATTGATTGAATATGTTTTTGGGATATATATATATTTCTTGTTTATCCTTTTTTTTGAATATATGAAAGATATTATTAAAAGAATTATTATTAGTATAATTTCTTGATTATTTATCGGATATATAGCATATCTTTTTTTCCAAAATATGATTATAGTACAATCCGCTTATCTTGATTACAATACTTTATATTATCTTATATTAGTATTGATTTGTTTGTTTTTATTTGTTCTTTTTGGAATTTATCCTGTATATTTTAGGCTTACTAAAGCTACATTATTTGTTCTTGGTCTTGTATTGATTATTATTTGAGATACTGTTCTTTTAAATGATATATCAACATATGTCTATGTTGGTGATATTTTTAAAGTTTTATGAGTAGTTTTGACATTATTAGCTTGGACAAATGTACTTATTACTGATAAAATAAGCAAAAAAAAACAAGAAAAAAATGTACAAATTATAGAAGTATAAATTATTTATTGTTTTATTTGCAGGCGTAGTTCAATTGGCTAGAACATTTCCTTGCCAAGGAAGAGGTTGCGGGTTCGAGTCCCGTCGCTTGCTAATAAGAATGATTTTGCTCTGGGATAAATCCCGTCGCTTGCTAACTGGTAAAAAAATATTTAAAATATATTAACTTATAAGCTCGAGGACAAATTCTATTACTTACTAAGGAATATATTTATAGTATATACTATAGATAATGCGTTTATAGGATTAAAAAGATATTCTCAATTAGTTTGATTATTATATATATAAAAGGTCTGATTTTATCAGATTTTTTGCTTTTTTTGAATAAATATATATACTTAATATAGGTTTATATTCCTTTCTTATCTTCTTCTTATGGATAAAGAAAAATTACAACAAGATATAGATACCAAAAAAAAAGAATTGGATAATTTTACTTCCAAAAATTTGACTGAACAAGAAAAAATACACAAAGAAAAAATAGAAGAAGAATTAGATATTTTAGAAAAACAATTAGATGATCTTAAAAAATTAGAAACAAATACAACAACTGATCAATCTCAAAAAGAAAGTCAAGCTCTTAAAGAAACTATAGAACCTGATAGTGATTGGTCATATGAAATTATACAATGAAGTAAAATGTATGATAAATTATTGAGTATTTTATGATCCGAGGATAAAGTGGAAAAATTTGCTTTGGATATAGATACTGTAGTGAGGAAATACTTAGATCAAGAATTAGATTGATTTTCTAATAGTATCAAAAATAGTATAAGTGTAGGTATACAATTTACTATGATGGAAACACTTATTAAACAATGAGCACAATGATCAACTCAATTTTTTGAAGCATTTTCTCGTGTTAAGTCAAAATCGGCTACTAAAGCATTTGAATGACTTTATAAGGCTTTTGGTACATTATGATCAACTAATGATTTTTATATTCTTGCAAATAAAGTACAAAATTTAACATGGTATCTTTCAGATAAAAAAAATAGTATTATTCAATCAGAAAATATACCAGAACTTATTGATCCAAACCAATTTAGAATACTTTTAACTAATCCAGTTTGGTCTAATCAGACTCAGATAGATAAAATAGATATTTCAACATTATTAACATTACATTCTACTACTCCTATTGATATTCATGCTTGAGAAGATGAACTCAAAAAAATTGTAAATAATGATAGTATATCTAGTGTTATTACTAAAGAAACAATTTCTAGTATTCAAAAATCTCTTACAACAGCAGATAAGCTTCTTGATACTAGAGATATATTTCAAGATAAAGCTTCTTGATTGGTTACTACAATTGCTAGTTTTTTAGATATTGATATTCCTTTTTTGGGAAATCTAGGTGAAACTTTGGGTATGGAATTTCCTACTGATATTTTATGAGAAAAAAAAGACTGATGAGTACTTAATTTTGTCCTTGGTGTCCTTGGGTTTCGTGGGTGAATCAAATGATTACATAAAGAATATATTAAAGAAAAATTAGATGAATTGGATATAGATAATGAATTTGTTGCTTCTACATATACGGCTTTTTGAAAAAATGTTAATTCTACAATAAATAATGATTCTGGTACAGGAACCTGGAAAACATGTGCTTTAACTGCTCCTGATTCTATTACAGAAACGACTATGAAGGCTAAAATACCAGCTGATTATATGGGACTCAAAAAATCTATCGTAGATAATCTATCTTATTGAAACTATAGAGTAATATTGGATCCTATCATGGTAGCTAAATTTGCTCCTGAAACCTTAATTACTCAAAATGATATCTCTATTGTAGATATAACAAAGATTGGTGATAAAGATGTTTTTGTGGATACTTATCTCAAGTATATTATTCCATTGCTTGCTGATCCTAGTGATGATTTTATTACTTCAAAAAATATAGATCAAAACTCATTTGCTTTGGCAATAATGTGAGGTTTGGTGGGTGATAAATATTTTATAGAATGAGTGAATATTGGTTTACTTTCTCCTACTGAATTCACTTTATCTTCACCTGTTTTACCATCTTCACCAACAGTATCACCACCATCGATAGAAAACACAAATCTTACCTCAAAAATAACAAAAGAAATTACTAATTATACTACTATTGTTGATGTTATAATTGATAAGATTGAATGATGATACTATCATCCAGATATGAATTTGTCATGAATGGGTGTTTCATGAGAAACAATGATGGGTATAGATAGAAAACATTGATGAAATTTGAATACTAGTGATGTTTGAGTTGAATTTTGGAAAATAATAGATGAAGATAGAAAAACACATCCAACTCTATGGATACATAATTATAGATGAGGTAATTTGGAACCAAAACTTAGAGAGTTGGTATGAAAAATAATTCAACCTCATTATGAAAAATTATCAGAAACTTACTTATCTAAAAAATCATTGGATATTATAAAAACGGATTGAAGACTTCTATTTAATTTTATTTACTGAGCTTGGAATTGAGCTTGACGATTTCAAAAAATGGCAGATGTTATAAATTCTAAAGTAGATTTATGAATAACGAATACAGATGATTTATTGGCAGATGTTATAGCTTTTAGAACACAAAATGATAATACTTTAATCGCTCAATGAGGTGAAAAAATAGAGTGAATACTTGGTCTTGCATAAAAAAATAAAGTCTTGTTACTCCTTTGTTAATTATTACATATAATATATAACATAAACTAAAAATAGAGAAAGGAGGTTATTATGAGAAAATGTAATGCTCAAAGAAGAGCAAGAAAATCTATTAAAAATAGACAAAAAAAACAAAAATCTAGATTAAAAAAATTAGAAAAAAAGAGGAGGCAATAATATGAATCTTATTCAAAATATTTTCGATTGTATCCGAGCGTTGGTCTTTCCCGTTCGGATTTTTTTATGGTAATCGTTTTTTTATTATAGTCGTTTCTTCAGATCATTTTTTTACCTGAGACATAATATCGTTGAGTATATCTTTTATACTTTCTCCTGTAGTTGTTGTAGTTTTTGTCTCTGGTATAGATTCCCCAAAATATTGTTGGATAGTGGTATAGTTTTCTAGGTTTTCTTGGTATTTTTTTGGATATATAGTAGAAAGTGTTGTTATAAAAAATTTAATAATATTGTTTATAACTGGATTGAGAAGCATTTCTCCTCACAATTCATTAATGAAAAAACTTTGTTTATTTTGTTCGAATTGGTGTGTTATGGTTCATCGAACGGTATTTTCTATATTTTGAATCTTTTCACCTGTATATTTTCCTATAATTTGAAGTACTCATGAAAGTTCTGATGGTGTATAATATTGTATATTTCCTTGTAAAATCTCCATTATAGTTTGATCTCACGATTTTTGTAAAGTAATTGCTGATTGTGGATTAATATTGATAAATGAACCATTTCCTAGATCAATAAATATTTTTTCTAATCACGTTTTTGTTTTGGAAACAAAACTTATTTGTGTTTTGTTTGAAAGGTCTATGTTATTGTTATTTATATCATTTACGACCAAATTTTTTGTGCCTAATACATCTTTGATAAGTAAAAATCCTTCATTATCTGTTCATTGTTTGATAATTTTTGTTTTTTGTCATTGTATAAATTCTGTGATATTTGGTATATTTTCATAGAGAGGAAGAATTCATGTCAATAATACAAAAACAATACTAATTCCTATAATTATCATAAGTAAATAACGTATTCGATGCTGTATATAACTTACTGCCAATGCTCCTAGTATTAGTCCAAATAACGTAAAAAATTGTTCGCTATTGAGTCCTATATTATTTCTAAAAAACATATCTCATATAATATATAGGTTGGTTATTATAATCACAAAGATCAAAAATTTGAATAGTTTATTATCTCCTTTGAGTATATACAATAATACTAAAGAAACAAAAAAAATCACTGTATAAAGTTGGTGTGTTTGTATCCGATCTCGTATTATGCTTGTGTCGCCTGTATATAAAAAATAGAGATATAATAATCAAAATCAAAATATCCCTAAAAAAATTCCTATCAATAGTTTTTTGAGCATATTTTATTAGAAAATATAAATTAATACTGTCTTCGTGATTATTATTTATAAGAATATATATAAAAAAATACCCTTTGCAAAGGGTTTTATAAGCAAAGAATATTATAAGACACTATAGTTATGCTAGATAAAAATAGTATCGGAATTAAAGATTATTTATTATTTGATATTCTTTTATATCTGATTTTTTTAATAATGATTCTAGTTTTCCTATATTTTCTGGAGTATATTCTATGATAACCGCTTTTTCTTCGTTTTTCTGTATTTTATTTTCATGAAGTGTATAGGATTGGACATAATTGATTCTCCTAATTTTTGTAGCTGCTCATGATTTGAGTAATCAGATAATTATTTGTTTGAGTTTTCTTCCATCGTTTTTATAAAAAAAAATAAGCATACTGTCTTGATATATATAAAAAACACAATTTTCTATTGTTGAATTACTGTTTCTTCTGTTGTTGCTGCATTATGAGTAATATCGCTTCCATATCATTGATTACCTATATTGTTGAGCGTTTTTATTATAAATTCGATGTTTTCAATATATTTTGGTGGAATGTTCCATTTGTTTATTATTGTTTCTTGGATGTTTTTTGTTGCTGATTGTAGTCATTCAATCCTTTGAAGAGGACTTCATGATTGTCTTGTGTATGAGTTATTGAATATTTGATATATTGTTTGTATTCTTGTTTCTATTTTTCTATAGGCATTGTTGAAACCGTCTTCATTGCCCTCAATGAATGTTTTTTCGAGTTCTTTGAGTTCTATGCTATATGCTCATTCGTAGAGACTAGACGTTATTTTTTCATATTGATTTGAATCCAAAACTCCTTTTTCACCACTCAAAACTACTGAAGAAATGGTTCTTGTTATTTCTTCTTTGTCTGTATTGTCTATGATTTCTGTAGAATTTAATAAACTAAGTAGTAGTGTTTCTTCTTTTTCTACTGCTCCAGAATTTACTTTTTCTTCTACCAATGAAAACGTTTGAGATACGTTTTTTTCTTGAACTGCTTTTGTAAATTTATCTATATTTGCGAATACTTTTATATCATTATCCTGAATGGCTACAACTTGTTGTTTGCTTATCGTAGTTGCTTTTTCTTCTCCATTATTTTTTGTGACTACTATATTTGCTCCATTGTTTTGAAATATTTTATTTGCTCCGTTTTTTACAAATTTGAAGTTGAGTGGTTGTGTTTTGTCTTGTTGTTTGATTACAATATCATTTATTGCGAGTTCTATGGTTTGTGTCTTTTCTTCCTTCCCCTCCATTTGAATGAAATTTCCATATATTAGATTGAGTTTATAGTTGTCTATATTTGTTTTTTGAATCACTAATTTTGCTGGTCCAATGATTTTGGATTGAGTTCCACTATTGATTTCAAATACTAATTGTGTGTCTTCTTTGAGTAAAATAGTATCACCATTTCCTATATTGTTTGTGGTGGTTAAAACACCATTGTGTTCAATAAAAAAATTTCCTTTTGCGTCTATTACTTGTGCTATATAATCTGCTTGTGCAATATTGTTGGTGTTTGGCTTGATAGCAAACCAATTTCCTTCTTCTAATATACCGTCATTTATAAAGTATACTCCATACATTCCAAGTATCAATACAACAAAAACCATGGTATAGATAAAATATTTAGCATGTACAAAAGATGCCCTTTTTATTGATATTTTCTTTGTTTTTTTATACAAAATATTCTGATAGAGATTTAGTTTATCTATATCTGTATATGTTGTGTTTTTTTGTGTGTCAAAGAATTGTTGGAGTTTCATAGGTGTATAAAATTGTGAAATATATTGTTATTACACCAGTATATACGAATAAGTAGACAATTTGTGACAACAAAGTATGTTGTCTAAATTATTTTTAGTTGACATTTTATATAAAATATGTTTTGTTTTTTTGAAATATGCTATTTACTCCTTATTTCTTTTTCCAGATCCCTTCTTTCTCATTTATTTTTTCGATTGTTTTCTCTTGTTTTTTGCTTCTTAAATCATAGTGTTTCTATTATATATTATATTACTTTATACAAAGTCTTTTGTTTCATTGTCTCAAACATGTATTGCGTCTACAAATAGATATTTATCTATTAATCAATTCCTCGAAATGATGGATATGATCTTCAAGACCTTGTCAGACAAGAATCGCAGAAGAATAATCCAACTTTTGAAACAAAAAGAAATGACTGTCTCTGAATTATTGACCCATTTTGATATTACTCAAGCTTCATTATCTCACCATTTAGACATTCTTAAAAGATCTAATCTTGTTTTGGATGAAAGAAGAGGTCAGTTTATCTTTTATTCACTCAATCAACCTGTTTTTGAAGAAAGTGTAAATATGATACTTAATTTGCTTGTGTAAACCCAATGACCAATTACTAATTATTTTTTTGTTTATTTACTAGTATATATATATGTCTCTAAAAATATCTGTTTCTTGACCAGCTTGATCATGAAAATCATCACTTATTGCTGCAATAGTAAAGAAATATTGAATGGAAACTATTGATGTGGGGCAAATTTTTAGAAAGAGGGCTGTCGCAAGATGATTTACTATAGCTGAATATGATAAAATAGTCGAAAATAATCCCCAAGAAGATAGAGAAATAGAAGAAGAAACTAAACAATTTATTGAACATTGTTCTTCAGATATTATCGTTTCCCGAAGGATGTGATTTCATATATTACCCAATATTATATCTATTCGATTGGATGTTTCTCCTCAGGAATGAGCACAAAGAGTTTTTTTGGCAGCTGATAGAGGAAACCAAGAACAACCATATGCAAATGTTGAAGAGGCATTAGTGGCCAATCAAAATAGGATGTCTAGACTCAAAGAGAGACTTTTGCATGTCTATCATGTTGATTTTACCGATACTTCTCATTATACTAAAATCATAGATACTACAGGAAAAACTTTTGATCAAAATTTTGAGGAACTTGATCGCTATATTGCTTCATTAAAAAAATAAATTTATAGATTATTGATTATACTTTTTTTGATCTCTTCGAACCCGATAGCGTCTTTGACAGAAATTCGGATGTTTTTTTTATCTGGGAAGTGTTTTTTTATCTCTGTTAATTGGTTCTTATTCAAAAGATCTATTTTATTGAAGAGCATAATTCTCTTTTGTTTTGCTCCTATTTCATCCAAAATATGATTTACAATACTTATTCTTTCGTCTACAAATGGATCTGATGCGTCGATAACATGTAAAAGTAGGTCAGATTCAATACTATCTTCAAGCGTAGAGGAAAATGATTTGATAAGTTTGGGTGGCAAATCGCGGATAAACCCGATGGTGTCGTTGAGTAAAATTTCTTTTCCTTCTCCCGTCTCTGGATTTTTCATAATATAGACTTTTCCTACATGTGTTCATAAGGTTGCAAATAATTTGTTTTCTGCAAGTATGCCTTTTTTTGTCATAGCGTTCAACAATGAAGATTTTCCCGTATTGGTGTATCCCACTATTCCTACTGTAGGCATCCCTTTTCTAATCCTTGATTCTCTGTGGAGTTTTCTCATTTGTTCATATTCTTTGAGTTCTTTTTCTATTTTCAAAACTTTGTATTTTAAATGTCTTTTCATGATTTCTGTATTGGTTTCTCCGATTCCTCTCATAGCTCATTTTCCTCCTCCTGCGTTACCTCCCTGTTTGGAAAGCTCCATTCCCATACCAAATATTCTCGGTCCCATGTGTCTGATAGCTGCTAGTTCTACCTGTAACCTTGATTCCATACTTGTCGCATGTTTATCGAAAATTTTCAAAATCAAATCCACCCTATCTCGAACAGTTGCTCCAATGGGGCGAAGTAATTCGTTGATATGATAAATCTGTGATGGTTTGAGTACATTTCCTATGATAAGTAAATTTGAGTCTAATCTCATCATATCTGCCATTATTTCTTCTAGTTTACCTTTACCAATATAGGTATGATAATCTGGTTGGTCTTTTTTTTGGAATTTTTTTAAAACGACCAATCCACCATAGGTAGTTAGTAAACTCTCTAATTCATTCATCCTATCTTCGAGCAATTCTGGTGTGATATCTTTGTTTACAATATCTACCAGAAATACTCTTAATGCTTGTTTATTTTCTTCCATATTTTATTTATAGAGCTAAATGATGTCTTGAAAGTATAGTAAAGAAATATATTTTCTCAATACATAGTTTAGAATAAATAAAAAAAACATCCTGGAAAGGCCAGAATGTCTGTATTTTTTTTTGTATTTATTTCTTTTTGTATTGACCACTAAGCCAATGAATTCCACACAATACTTTGTAACTTTCGTTACCACCAACCATAAATTGTTCGCCTTCACGTACCATTTTTTCGTCTATAATCCTGGCATTCATGATTGCCTTTCTCCCACACCAACAAATGGTTCTTATCTCTTCCACTTTGTTGGCGATAGCCATGAGCTGTGCCGAAGCAGGGAATGGTTTGCCCATAAAATCTCCTCTCAATCCATAGCAAACTACTGGTATATGGAGTTTATGAGTGACATGGAATAGTTGCCAGATTTGTTCCACGGTAAAAAACTGTACTTCATCAATTAAAACACATCCTGGAGTGATTTTGAGGCTTTCTATTTTTTTGAACAAATCATCCTCTTGTTTGATAGATATTGCCTCTTTTTCCATGCCCATTCGTGATCTTATTTTATTATCTCCACTTCTAGTATCCATATAGGAAGTAAAAATAACAACGTGTATTTTTTCTGACTCAAAATTGAATGCTGTTTTGATAAGATCTATTGTCTTACCTGCATTCATGGTCGAGTAATAAAATATGAGATTTGCCATATTTTTAGTTTTGTGTGTTTTTTCTTTACTATATATATATTATGTATTTTTACAATATTATTTGTAGAATAAATGGTTTAATGTATAAAAAAACTCGGCTATTACAGCCGAGGTTAACAGATGGAAACCACGAATTTTTCACTAAGCGCGTGAAGGGCGATTTTTTTCATAGGGTCTACCATGATACTGGAAGTCTATGATCCAACTGGTTGTTTGGTAAGATTTATATTGTATCAAAACAGACTTTATTCTGTTCTGTTCATGCACAATATCTAAAATACTTTTTTTTTCAAGGCGTTTTCTTATTTTCTTTGTCTTCTTGTCTATTGTATGTGTTTTTTATATTTTTGGCAATTTTCTGTATCAAGTTTCCGTTGAAACTTATCTAACAAATATTATACTCAATAGTGTACGTAATTTTCTTATCCTATAAAAAACAGCATAAGCTTGATATGAAAACTATTTTTACGGTTTTTTTGTCTTTAGTATCTTTTACACCAGGATAAAAATCGACGTTACTGTTTTTTTATGAATTTTTGCATCTCTTTTTTATACTATTAATTATTTTATTACTATGAATATACTTAGTATTGTATTGATTATTGTGGCCCTGGGGGCTTGATGATTGGGTGGATTTTATGGATACAAAAGAACACTGACCCAAAAAGCATTGGATTTCAAAAAAAGAATGGAACATGTAAAAGAGATTGAAGAAGAGTTATTGGACGCAGCCAAAAAGAAGGCTGACAAATCATTGGAACTAGCTGAAGAAAAGGCTCAAAAAATCGAAGCACAAAGATTAGAAAAAATGGAAGTTATCCAAAATAGACTTCTTGCAAGAGAAGAAAAGATGGATGAAAAACTTGAAAAATTGGAACAAGAAAAGGTAAAACTTAGTGACAAACAAAAAGAAATGGATGCTATCATTCAAGAACAACTTCATAAAATTTCTGATATTGCTAAATTGACCAAAGAAGAAGCTAAGGATCAACTTTTCTCTAATGTAGAAAAGGAATATCAAAAAGATTTAGTTCTCTTTATTGATAAACTTAAAACTATCAAAAAAGAGGAAGCAGACAAAGAAGCTGCTATTATTGTCGCTCAGGCTTTGCCAAGAGTTGCCGTAAATAGTGTAGATGAATTTACAACAAGAAGTATTGATCTTCCCAATGAAGATATTAAAGGAAAACTTATCTGAAGAGAAGGAAGAAATATCTGATATTTTGAAAAAATGACCTGAGTAGAACTTATTGTAGATGATACACCGTTGACCGTAAGGGTATCTTCATTTGATAGTGAAAAAAGATATATTGCTGGAACCATGCTCCAAAAGCTTATTAAAGATGGAAGAATTAATCCATTTTATATCGAAAAAACCTATAATGAAGTAGTTGCTGATCTTCAGAATCTTCTTACAGAAAAAGGTAAAGAAGCACTTGCTATGCTCAATATCCCTATGATGAAACCTGAATTAGTAAAAATGATTGGACAATATTCTCTGAGATATAGTTATGGACAAAATCTTTGGACTCATAGTATCGAAGTAGCTAAAATTTCTGAAGCTATTGCAACCGAACTTGGGCTCGATCCAATTCTTGCTAAAAAAGCTGGACTTTTTCATGATATTGGAAAAATTATAGCAACGACTGGACAATCTCATGCTTCTATTGGAGCTGAAGTATTGAAAAAACTTGGTATGGATCCTGTGATCATAAATGCTGCTGAAGCACATCATTATGATGTACCTATCAATAATCCTATTGCTTGGATTGTTGCTGCGGCTGACGCTATATCAGCATCTAGACCTGGTGCTAGATTCAATACCAAAGATCTCTTTATCGAGAAAATGTGAGAACTTGAAAAACTTATTTATGAAATACCTGGTATCGATAAGGTACATATTATGCAAGCGGGTAGAGAAATCATGGTTTATGTTAATCCAAAAGAAATCTCTGATATTCAATTAGAAAAATTACTCAAAACTATCGGCGAAAAGATTGAAGAAAAACTTGATTATCCTGGTATTATTAGAGTGACTGGTATTAGAGAAACAAAGATTATAGAATTTCTTAGATAAAAATTAAAGATGAAAGATGAAAGATGAAAGATGAATGATTTGTTTGATAATAGACTATGGTAATTCATAATAGTTTATAATAAGGTAGTTCATACATTATTCATTCTTAAATTTTTAATTATTAATTGTTTGTATGTATCCCTATCTCATCTTATGGTGATCTAAATTTTATATGACGGGAATAGGTATTGTATTTTCATTCCTTGTTTTTATAGCTATTGCTCTATATCTTACAAAAAAATATCATCAAAATTTTTGGAAATTTTTTTACTGGCTGCCTTTATTGATCGTATTAACCTATTTTCTTGGTTCATATATTAATTTTATCTTCAATATTGGGCTCTTTCCTACTAATTGATCTGAACTTATAGCTCTCATATCTCCTTATGGATATACATTCCATTTTACATGACTATTGATAGGAATATTTATCTCTATATACATCTTTCTCAAGAAAATCACGAGAGTTGAAAATAAAAAAGTTTGGTCAGATATATTATTTTTTTCTTTTGCATTGTCGTTGGTTCCTCTATGATTGTTTCTTTTGATGGGAGATAATTTTATAGGAACTACTACGACCTCTTGGATGGGTATCAAATCACTTCATTCGGATAGTCAACGAAATAAATTCAACCTGGTTTATCCTATAGGACTTTTTCTTTCGTTATGATCGCTCTTTGTGGTATTATTTATCAAAATTCTTAAGAAGAAAAAATTTGGGTATGGAATGCTTGGTTTTGCTATTATGTTGATCATGATAAGTTTGATTTTACTCTTACAACAATATTCTAGACATATGGTGTTTTCTTTGGGAACACTTATGTTTGATCTGAAACAATATTCTGCCTTTATTTTTGCTCTTGTTTCTTATTTTGCATATAGAGGACGACAAAAATACAGTACTTTACAATAATACTTTGTAATCAACATCGTAAAAATTGGGTTAATGATGTTTTATAGTTTTTCGGTTCTTATATATGAAGTTATTTTTTCTTAAAGAACATAGTTTATATAAGATATTTAAAACCATAGAGAAAGTGCCTAGCGGTAGAACTATCTATATTTATATTGATCCTGAACACTCATTTTTTGATAATGAATGGCGATGAAAGGAGATCAAAGAACTTCTCCAAAAGAAAAATATTAGTGCATTGTTCGTTACTAAAACAGATAGATCTAAATATTTTTTTTCTAGTCTAGGTCTTACTGTACTTCATGAAGAAAAACATAAAATCATCAAGTATTTGAGATTGTTTTATGATTTTTTCTTTAATATTAAAAAATTTCATCTTCAGGTATACACCAAAAAAAATTATATATTTTATGTGGTATTTGGGTTTGAAGTGTTTTTTGTTTTGATTATTTTGTTTCTTCTCTATTCTTTGATTCTTCCAAGTACGCGTATAAATCTTGTTCCTACAAGTCAGATAGAAAGTGTAATCTATAATTTTCGTTACTATCCATTTTTTGATGAAACATTTCAAAAAGATTCTAGATATCTTAATATACCCTATCATACATGATATATAGATTATAAATATGATATGTCTATCAGTACTGCTAATATCAAATATATTCAAGAACCATCTCAGGGAACTATTGAACTTATCAACAAGGTCCCAAATGATTATTCCTTTTTGGAGAATACAAGATTCGTTACTGATGATGGACGCCAATTTGTTTCTGTAAAGAGTTTTACTGTACTTCAATGAACGGAAAAAAATCCTGGCAAAACTTTGGTTCTTATCAAGGCTGCCGAGCAGGATATTCAGTGAGTGCTTATGGGATCTAGAGGAAATATCCTCCAATGAACTAAGGTGTTTATCAAAAACATGAAAAATAGTTATTATGCACAAAATATTTATGGACAGGCTATCGAAGATTTTACCTGATGAACTCTACACTCCCAATGAATAGTGTCCGTCAAAGATATTGGTATTCTTTCTGGAAAACTTGTAGATGCACTCTATAAGCAAAAAAGAAATATCGTTTTTAATAACTTCAAATCACCAGAAACCATTATTCTCAATTTTGATTCATTGATTTCTACCGAAATTAAAGATATTCAGATCAAAAATGTTCCTGGTGAGAAAACACCACTTCTTAAATGATCAATTATCGCTCGTTTCAATTTCAATTATATAAAAAAAGCTGATTTACTGGCTGTTGTGGATAAATATGTCAAACAGAGATTATATGATAAAATGAAGGTTTTTAGTGTAGATAGTTCATCTATAGTCTTCTTTAAAGATATGAAACAAGAAAGTTGACATATCTTTATCATTCCCACTAAAGTCGATATAAAACAATATTATGATTTTGCCAAAGATATTAATAGTATTTTACCGGATATGAAGGAACGTATTGTTGGACTTACCGAAGAAAAAGCTAGAGAAATACTCTTTTCTTATCCAGAGATATCATCTTTTGAAATACGTATTAGACCGCCTCGGTATACTACTATTTCTAAGTTGAAATCTAGAATCAATGTCTTTGTAAATGGAAAAGCAATAAAGCATTAAACGTTATTATATTGCGTCAGTTTTGAAATACTCTGTTTGTGACAAATAATGTAATGTATGTTAATTAACTATTATCTATAGATTTTAAAAAATGGCCATATGGCCATTTTTTATATTAGCTGTTTTTTTAACTTTTTCATTTCTTCTTCTGCTAAAAAAAATTGTATATATCTATGTTTAGAATGGTAGATCATCATTGTCATCTTTTTTAGTGCTTCCTTTATTTTCGCTTTCAGCTCCTGCTTCCAATCTCCATCCTGTAATACTATTGAAGTATCTTCCTGGTTGTGTTTTGGATTCATTTACTCTTGTGTTGATATGAACAGTGATGAGGTCTCCAATTTTTATATTATTGACCAATTCTGTTTTTTCTTTGAAAAAATCAACTGCTAATCCACCTTTAAATTCTCTATCAGTTTCTTCTTCTAATACGATAGTTTGTTTTTCTAACGCGTTTGCTCCAATGGTTTCTTTGGGTCAAATAAATTTTACGGTTCCTGTGTACTGCATGATATATAGATAATTAATAAAACAACCTTGGTATCGGGTGAAAGGTATAAGGTCTTTTTCCTACTTCTAGATTTTTTACTTTGTAATGAGGAGTGTAATTTTTTATTTCTTTTTTTCAAGCATAACTCTTGCAATTCGTATTATTATTCAGATACTTAGCATAATGTCTGCTAAGTTGAAAATAGGAAAATTAAATAGTCCTATATTGATAAAATCTCTTACTCCTCAATAGATAAATCTGTCGATAAGATTTCCTACGGTACCTGCAATTAGTATTGTACTTATTCCTCGTTTAAGTTCTTTGGATGTATATAACCAAACAAAGGTACCTATTCCCAGTATACTTATTGCTATAATAATAATCATAGGAACAGGCAATGATCGAGAAATCCCTTTATTTAACACTGGTCGAATCAATGCTGTCTCGTTCAGATATTTCAAATTATAAAAAATATATTTGGATATCATGTCTATTCCTACTAATATTCCTACTCCTATTCGAAGTTTTATCTGTTTCATTTTTATACTATTTTTTAGGTAAACTATTCTTTATCTTTTTCATCATGATGTTTTTTTGATTGTTCAGGATTTTCTTGTCTTTACTCACTCTGGAGTATCTTTTGTTTCTCATCATATGTCCTTCTTTTTTGTTCTATTTCCGTAGCTTTCATATTTCTCCTCTGATTCCTCTTCATCTTTTTTTTCTCCTCTAGAATCTTGTCTTTCTTTGAATCTTATCACGAGTGGTGTTCCCATAAACCCAAAATGAATTCTTATCGTATTTTCTAATCGTCTTTTGAAGGCAAAATTTGCTCTTGATTTGTGGTTTACAAAGGCAATAAATGTTGGTGCATTGATATCTATCTGTGTAATATATAATATTTTGCATACTTTGTTTTTTGGAAATCTTGGTGGTCTACTAATAAATTCCTTTCCTATAGTATCATTGAGTTCGCTGGTATCTATTCTTTTTTCTGCTTCTTTCTTTATATTTGCTAATACGCCAAAAATCTCTTGCACCCCTTTTTTGGTCTTGGCTGAGATAGGAAATACTTGTATATATTTAGCAAAATCCATCATTGCTTTAGTTTTTGCTACCAAAAGCTTTTGGTGTTTTGTGTCTAATAGATCTATTTTGTTGACACAAAGGATCATGGGTAGTGCAAGATTATTTATTTCTTGTATCAAAGTCATATCTCTGTGAGAAAGTCCTTCTGTTCCATCTACCATAAAGAGAATAATCGGTCTTTTGTATTTTAACATCTCTACAGTTTTATCGAAAGCTATCTTTTCTATTCCATGGATATCTCCTTTTTTTCTTATCCCTGCAGTATCATAGACTACGTATTTTTTCTTTTCTACCTTAAATTCTCCTATGATATAATCACGCGTAGTTCCTGGTATATTTTCTACTTTAGAGACAACTTTTTTCATAAAAGTATTGAGTAAGGTTGATTTTCCTGAATTTGGTTTTCCAATGATAGCCATATGAATTCTACTATCTTGTGTCTGTGTTTCCTTGGTAACTAATGCTTCAACTTCTTTCGTTGTGTTTTTCAATAGTTTGGAATTTATGATTTTGGTGATAAGATCTTTGATCTCTACAAGATTTTTCTGCTTTTTTGCGCTGATACCTATCACGTGATCAAATCCTAGATGATAATATTCATTGACTGCTAAGTCATATTCTTTTTCTTTATGTTTGATGTCGATTTTGTTTACTACTAATATAGTATTGTTTTTTTGATGTTTTTCTACGATATAGGAAAAAATGTGTTGTTCTTTGGCAGTAATCCCAACGCTGTCGTCGATCATAAAGAGG
This sequence comes from uncultured bacterium, assembly GCA_937862935.1. Lineage (GTDB taxonomy): Bacteria > Patescibacteriota > Gracilibacteria > Absconditabacterales > Absconditicoccaceae > CAJBLF01. Next base: position 25,620 of record CALMEO010000066.1, read on the forward strand.
ATAAGGTCAGAATGATCTATAATTTGTTTGATAAGTACTTCTTCTTCTTTGAAGTCCAATAATCCTGGGCTATCGAGAAAGGTTACCTTACCGATATCGTCTATCAGGGTTTCGTGTTCGATAATATCCCTGGTGGTTCCTGGGATGTCGGTCACTATTGCTCTAAATTGTCCGATAAGTCTGTTGAAGAGTGTTGATTTTCCGACATTGGTCGAACCTACTAAACCTATATTCATAAGAAATTAATTAATAATGAAAAATTAATAATACTTTGACTTGCACAAAGTACAAGTGAAAAATGATGGAAATGTTTTATTACTCACTATTGTTGTGAAATCTTTCTTATGGAAAACTTTTGGAAAATCAATCTCAATGCTCGCTTCTACAGTCTGAGCTATAATTTACTTATTATACTTT
>CALMEO010000067.1 GCA_937862935.1 uncultured bacterium
ACCTTTTTCTTCGTGTTCTAATAACTTGTTGATATTTTCTTGATTTGCAGGTACATTGATGTTCTTACTCACAAACACTTGAAAACTTCATCCATTGACATCATTTAACACTACGTCTATGATTTTCATTCCTACTTTATCTATCATTCGTTGTATTTGTTTAAGTGCATAATATTCTAAATGTTCATGACAAACTGTATCGTAAGATACTATGTCTATCATAGATGGCATATAACTTTGTTCTAAAAATCGTATTCCATCGTCGTCTAATATTTCTTTGACTTGTCTTACAAATTCCATAGGTTGTGGAAGATCATAAAACATAGATATAGATGTTACTATTTTAGCTTTTTTTGTTGTTTTATTCTTTATAGCTTCAGCAGAAAAAAATTCCGGTATAAATTCTACATATGATGGATAATATTCGGCAAATTTTTTTGCTGTAGGATCTATTCATAGTAATTCAAATCATTCATCTCAATATGCTTTTAATAGAACTCAATCATTACTAGCTATATCTATAACAAGGTCTCAGGTTTTTAGGAATTTTAATCATTTTAATTTTTCTACAATACCTTCTAAATGTCTTACCATTCATTTATTTAATCCAGATCTATATCCATAATCATCTCCATATAATTTTTCTAAGTCATAGTTATGCTTTAATTGAAGTAAGCCACAACAATCTTCTCAGCTACATTTAACCAACGCTAATGGTCATGATTCCAATTCTTCATATGGTTTTGGGAAAATTCATGTAAGTGCTTGCACTCAAAGGTCTAGAATTGTTTCTAAATTTTTGTTTCCACAAATTCTACATTCAGTAATCTCTTTGTAAAGCATTGGGTATTATAATAAAATAAAAATATTATATTATTTTTTTATCCTTTATATCTTTAATCCTTATTTTTATTGCTTTATGTATATTTGGATTATTTATATCAAAGAATTTCAATTCTTCGTGCTGGTCGTCTTTTCTTATTTTTTTTTCTTCGTCTTTATCTAATTTATATATGTATGTTATGGATGAATAATGAGATGGAATATTTCCAAAAATGGAATTATCGTATATATCATCATAGATTCATATAAATATTATTTTGTTTTCATCTATTTTTATTCATAGTTCTTCATAGGCTTTTCTTTTTATCGCATCAATAATTTTTTCGTTTTTATATCTTCTTCATCATGTTATATAATATATTCATTTTAATGGCTCATTATTTCTTAATCATAACAATAGTTGTCATTTTTGATTAATAATCATTAAATCAATAGCTTCAATAATTGTGTTTTCAATTATTATTTTATATATTTCATTTTCTATAAACATAGTTTTTTTATTCATATTGATGTAAAATTTCATATCAATGCTTTTTGAGTATTTCTTGTTTTTTGAATTTTTCTATATCAGATTTTACCATTTCTTTACATATTTCTCTTACAGTATATTTAGGGACCCATCATAATTCTTTCTTAGCCTTTGAATTGTCTCCCAAAAGAAAATCTACTTCAGCAGGACGAAAATATTTTGGGTCTATTTCTACTAAACATTTTCCATTTTTTTTATTATATCCCTTCTCATCTATTCATTCTCCTTTCCATTCTAATTCTATTCCTACTTCTTCAAATGACCAATTAACAAAATCTTTTACGGTGTTTGATACTCCTGTAGCTATAACAAAATCGTCGGGTTGGTCTTGTTGTAAAATTAATCGCATAGCTTCTACATAGTCTTTTGCGTGTCACCAATCTCTTTTTGCATCAAGATTTCCGAGATATAATTTATCTTGTAATCCTAGACTTATCTTGGCTACTGCCATAGTAATCTTTCTGGTTACAAATGTCTCTCCTCTGATAGGTGATTCATGGTTAAATAATATTCCATTACATGCAAATAAATTATAACTTTCTTTATAATTTCTAACTATCCACATCGCATAAAGTTTTGCACATCCATAAGGACTTCTTGGATGCATAGGTGAATTTTCATTATATCACTTTTCTGGTCTATTATAGTTCATTCATCCAAAAAGCTCGCTTGTAGATGCTTGATATAATTTACATGTTTTTTCTAGTCAAGCAATTCTCATTGCTTCTAATAATCTCAATGTTCATATCCCATCACTATTTGCTGTATATTCTGGAAGTTGAAAACTAATATGTACATGTGATTGTGCTGCTAAATTATATATTTCATCTGGTTGTATTTCAGATACTAATTTTATGAGATTAGCACTATCTGTCATATCTCCATAATGAAGGAAAAATTTTTTCTTAAATTCGACATTATCCTGTAGTAAATGATCTATTCTTTCCGTATTAAAAATAGATGTTCTTCTTCTTATTCCATGTACTTCATATCATTTTTCTAAAAGAAATTCTGCAAGATATGCTCAATCTTGTCAGGTTATTCATGTTATTAGTGCTTTTTTCATTGATAATATAAATAAGAGTTAATGTATATAATTTTTATCACAAAAGTTACTTGCATGACAATCAGGAAGGGAAGCTGTACTTATAATCACTAAAAAGGAATTGAAAAAATTAAAATGAAGAGATTAAAACCTTCTGTATGTATTCTATTGATTTTAGAGATTTGAAACAGGCATT
>CALMEO010000068.1 GCA_937862935.1 uncultured bacterium
ATATAGTATTGATGATTGTGATCAATCAAACAATCAATTATTTCTCTATAAAAATTATGAATATCTTTTTCGGAAATTTTTCATGGATTTGGATTTTTGTGTATGAACTCTTGAATAATCTTTGTTTCTTCATGTATTCTCATCAATATATTTTCTATTACCATTAAAAAAACATTATCTATTTTCCTTTAAATACTACGCCGAAGGTAGCTAAAATAACATATACATCAAGGAAGAGTGATCGATTTTGGATATAATAAAGATCAAGTTTTGCTTCTTCTTCGAAATCTAGATTATCTCTTCCAAATACTTGAGCATATCATGTAATACCTGGTTTAATCGATAATAATCTTTTTTGTCGTGATTCATATTTTTTCACTTCATTCAGAAGATGTGGTCTTGGTCCTACAAGTGACATCGTTCATCGAAGGACACAAAATAGTTGAGGAAGTTCGTCGAGGGATGTTTTTCTCAAAAATCTTCCTACTCTTGTCACTCTTGGATCATTCGCTATTTTTGGTAAAACTCATTGTCTAATATTAGCATCTGACTCAATAAGTTTTTGATATAATTCATCGGCTTTTTTGCCTCCATATCCTACACTCATATGAGTATACATACTACGAAATTTAAGAAAACTAAAAAGCTTTCCATATTTACCTACTCTCTTGGATTTATAGAATATTGGCCCACGAGAATCTATCTTAATAATAACGCCTATAAGTACCATAAATGGTAAACTTATAATAATGAGAAATAGTGAAATAAAAATATCGACTAATTTTTTGAGTACAATAGCCCAGCCATCAAGTTTAGAATGTTTATATTCTAATGCGATAATGTTATCGATATTTTCTGGTGAATATACAACATCCTCCATAAAAAATCATTCGCTGATATGATAGAATCTTGTGTTTTCACTAAATCTCACTTTCTCAAAAATGTTTTGTAAAATATCTTTTTCGAAACTTCCTACTGCTACTACTATAAAATATTTGGTAATTTGTATCTCTTTTATTTCCTTATATGTGGCAAATTCTGTTTTAAAGGAAAAACCATTTTTTATCTTTTCTATCGCTTTATAACTTTCCAAAGTATCGCTTCAAACAATAAGTATCTTATTATCTCCTTCTCTGTGTCTTTTGGATTCCATATAGTTTCGGATTTGATCAAAAAGAAAGAGTGCGATAAAACTTACACAAGCACCTACAACTATAATGAACCTTGAAATTCAGAAAAAGAAGACAAATCCCTGTCCAAAATATCAGATAAATGTAATGATAATAACCCGATATATCCATGTTCTGGTAAATGTCTGAAAATATCTCTGTATGGGTTTATGGAGTTCATAGAGATCTTCTATAATACCTATGAGTATAAATGCAAATGCAGCAATAATACCAAATGCTATATTCTCTTGATAGTTAATAACTGGTATCTTGAGTTGGACTCCAGGTATCAAATCAGTAAATAAACGAATTCTATACATTATATAGAATACTATCACAATTATCCCTATGTGAAGCACTGGTCTAAGTAAACGAAGTACGGTATTGTACTTTTGTTTCATGATGTGAGCTATGAAATGTAAAAAAACTAGTAGTCTGTTTTTTTTATCATTTTATTTATTTGTTTTACTATTTCTTGGATTTGATTTTCAAACATTCCTTGTGCTGGCATCCCAAATCCTGCTGCTAGCTTATGTCATCCACCTCAAAGCTCTTGTGCTATTTTATTGCAATCTATTTTCAATTTCCCCGTTTTTTTATCTTCTATTTTTTTTGCTCTAAGTGATCATCTGATATATTCTCATGCTTTTCTTATAAGAAGGACTATCTCTGGTCCATCAATATTCTGGATAATATGTAATGCATATGCTGCTTCCTCCTGATCCACATCATATTCTTTTAATTCTTCTTCATCATAATACACGTATAATAATTTATCTTTATGTTGCATTCTGTTGAGCAATAACTGAAGAAATTTTATTGAATTTAATGATTTTTTGCGAATAAGATTATCTACTACGAAATCTTTTTCGGCACCAAGTTTCAACAATTTTACTACATTAGTAAATGTTCTTATATGATTCTCCCCAAAAAGGAAGTTTCCTGAATCAGACGTAATGCCCAAGTAGAAGTAAGTTGCAATATCTTTATCATATTGCTTTGGTCGCCATTTGTATGTATGTTCAAAAAGTATTTCGCAAGCACTTATACTTTTTATATCTTTGATAATAACTCCATGATTTATTCAATTATCAGCATGATGATCAAATATTATCAAAGGCTTATTTTGGAAATATTCCGGTTTTACCTGACTTAAAATACCCATACGATTGATTCATGTAAAATCAACAAAAATCAAGAGATCATAGTTTTTATAATCAAATCTGCTTTTGAGTCTTTTTATATTTTTAACAAAATTAAATATCTTACTTGGTTTGTTGGGTACAAAATAGCTTATATCTTTTTTCTGTTTCTCTAGCAATTTTCCCAAACCAAGCATAGCACCTATACAATCTCCATCTGGATTCATATGTCCAAAAATAGCTATTCTCTTAGCATTTTCTATTATATGTTTTGCTATACCACTATTTTTATGCATCGTTATTATTTGCTAAGTAAATCATGTATTTTTTGTATTCATTCCTCATTTAGTAGAAAATCTTTGTTTCCTATTCTTATTTCTTGATCACCCTTATGTGTTTGTATTATTATGATGATTTCATTTATTTTCTGCGTACTATCAGGCAAAGTAAATGTCGTTTGTTGATATGGCGATGTTGGTGATACTTCCTCTGCCATAACCTCTTCTTTTTGTGCTTCTATATCTGTTGTATTTTCTCTCGTCGATGGTTGTCCTCTTAATGATTTTGCTTTTACTACCGTCATCTCCGGATCATATTTACTTCATGCTTGCCTGATTAGTTGATCACGAGATACTTTAACTATCTTCTCTATGCTTATTGATCTTCCTTTAAATCATATAATCATCAAAATATCAAACTTTTTGAAATCTAATAACTCTCTTACAAAAATCTCTGTAGTCCCTGATATGTCCTCTATCTGTATAAAAAATCATTTTTTCTTTGCTCTCTGGATATTTTTTATATATCCTATGATTACCAGACTTCAAAAATTTTCTTTCTCTTTAAATTGTGAAATGAAATTGTATCTTTTGATGTATGTATAAAGTCAATCTAATGGATTGCCTGATACAAACACCTTGAATACTTCATATTCCAACATCAATCTTTCCATCATACTTGTTGTTGGTCATGGTTTGAAGGTTATTTTAGTACTCATTTCCATCATACCAAACAATCCCCCTCCGTCATTTTTTGATTTTTTTGCCCATTCTAAAATAGTTTCGCTATTAGCTAACAATATTCCACGATCGCCAAATGCATCGAATGCTCATGATTTGATTAGTCATTCTGTTGATTTTTTGTTGATTATGGGAGCACATCTTTTTATAAAATCCTCCAAAGTTGTATATTGACCATTTGTTTCTCTTTCTTTTTGAATTACCTCTCCTATTTCTAATCACAATCCCTTGATACAAAAAAATCATAATCTGATTTCATTTCCTAGTGCTGCTACATGATTAAAAGAACGATTAATGTCTGGTGCTCATACCGTAATTCCTTGATTCTGTGCTTCATAAACATATGTACTTAACTCATCTGTATCTTCTTCTACAGATCTGATTAATGATGCATAAAATTCTACTGGATAATACGCTTTGAGATATGCTGTCTGATATGCTATCATTGCATAACATACTGAATGTGATTTATTGAATGAATATGCTGCTGCAGGTTCAATCATTTTTTCATAGACATAGATTGCAGTCTCTTTTTTATATCCCCTATATTCTTTAGATCTTTTAGTGAATTCTTTTTTGAGTTGTTCAATGATTTCTTTCTTTTTCTTACCTACTCATCTTCTGAGAAGATCTGCTTCTGCAAGAGAAAATCATGCCATAGATTGCACTAAAAACATTAATTGTTCTTGATATACAGCGATTCCATAAGTGAGATTCATAATCGGTGCAAGATCTTCCACAAGTTTTATATTTTCTTGATCTGTTTCTTCTTCTCCATATTTGTTGACTAACATCTCTCTAAGTTCTGTACTCATATAACTGATTGGTTCTTCACCGTTTTTTCTTGCAATATAATTGGGAATAAATTCCATAGGCCCTGGACGATAGAGTGCATTCATTGCGACAAGATCATTAATAGAGTCTGCTTTTAGCTTAATCAAAAATTTCCTCATTCCACTTGATTCAAACTGAAATATTCCCGTAGTATCCCCTACTTGAAATACCTTTTGAAATGTAAATGGATCTTCTAACGGTGGTTGAAATGAAGTATCTTCAAAAAAATTTGTAAACATCTCTGGAAGTGTCATGTTTTCTTTTTGATGTCTTTTTTGGATAATTTTTATACAGTTTTTGATAACAGAAAGATTCCTAAGACCTAAGAAATCCATTTTCAATAATCATATTGTTTCTAGTGTTGGTCCGTCATACTGACTTACCATAGTACTTCCATTGACATATTGTACCGGAGAATATTTAGTTATCTTGTCTGGTGCAATAATAATACCACATGCATGCATACCAAGTTGCCTCATATTTCCTTGTAGTTTTTCTGATAGTTCCGCTGCTTGTTTTACCTTAGCATCTGACTCATATACAGCCTTAAGTTCTTCTGTCACGTCTGGCGATTCTATTGTTTGAAGCAATGATAATTTATCTGGCATTAATCCTGAAATTTGATTAGATTTTTCAAATGGTACTCCAAGCACTCTTGCTACATCTTTGAATGCTGCTTTACTTGCCATTTGCATATATGTTCAGATAGAACTTACTTGTTCTTTTCCATATTTCTCTGTCACATATTGAATAACTTTTTCTCTTTGTACATCTTCAAAATCGATATCAAAATCTGGCATAGATATACGAGCAGGATTTAGAAATCTTTCAAATAGCAATCCAAACTGTAATGGGTCAATATCTGTTATTCTTGTCAACCAAGCTAATATTGATCATGCTCCTGATCATCTTCCTGGTCCTACAATAATAGTGTTCTTTTTTGCTCGACGTACAAAATCTGCTACGATAAGAAAGTATGAATTAAATCCCATTTCTTTGACTACTTTGAGTTCATATTCCAAACGATCAATATATTCTCCTAGCGTTCAGAATCACAATGATACCTCTTTATTTTCTTCTATAAATTTTTTTTTGAACGTAGTATAGGTTTCCAAAGTTATTTCATGGAGTTCTTCTGGTTTGATTTCCTGTACTGGTTTAGTAAGCATTCCTCTGTCTGAGATTTTCGTCATCTCCAAAATAGTTTCCTGCTCCCATCAAAGGTCAAATTTATAGTTTAATCATTTGTATGCACGATAACGTATTTCAAATTCATGGATATGCATGTTTTCAAATTTAGAATTAAGGATTTAGAAAAATTAGTCACGTGATATATATAGGTATTTACTATATTTTTTCAAACTGAAATCCGATTTTTTACCTAAAGAAAAACCCTGCGTTTATGCAGAGTTTTCTGTTTTGAAATATTTATTTTGTATTATACACCGATAACTCCTAACAGCCAGAAAATAACACTTACTATCAACCAAGATACTCCGATAAATACCAATCCGATAGCTGCTTGTTGTAATATTTTGAAACCTTTCTTATATTTACCATCGTCTCCAGCTGCAGTAACCATTTGAAATCCTCCCCAAAGGAGTATAACCAAAGCAATTAATGCTAATATCCCTAACATCCAGTTGATGAAACTTTTTATAACATCGATAAGTTTTCCTCCTTGAGCTGTTCCTGTTCCTGATACACCTACGTTAGAAGTAGAAGTTACATCACCAAATCCTGATGGTGTGTTTTGTGCAAGTGCTATTCAACTTCATGCAATAAGTATTCCAAATGTCATAAAAGACAAAACTCTTAATGCTAATTTTCTCATTTTTTCCGTTTTTTTAAACAAATTAAAAAGATTAAATTGCTTGTATATACCCTTTTTCAAAAATACATTCTATTTTTGATTAAAGAATACATAGTTATATACTATAATAATTCCTTAATTATAGTATTGGGAACTATTTAATTTATAACCATAATAGATTTATAGAATATAAAATCAAGTTTTTCTACAAATCATATTTTCTATGATACTATAAATTTTTATCCCTTTTGCAACATATATTTTCTGTTCTCATCTCCCTTTATATTTATTGATTTTTTTATTGAATATATTTTACTTTATCCGCCTAGGAATTGTCAAAATACTTGTATTGAAAAAAAACACTAAATAACTACTTATATAGTATATATCTTCAAAAAATATATCTTTAATCTAAGTATATATAATGTTAAAATCATATTCACACCATAAAAATTTTGATCAAAAGTTGGAGCATTGGATACAAACCAAAACATTTTTAAAACATATCAAAGTAAGTAAAGAATTTTATTTACTCTGTCTTTTTTGATTTTTATTTTTTATATTACTATTAAGATTATTCTATCTTCAAATACTTCAACATAATCATTATGATACTCTTCTTAATCAACAACATGTAAGTGAAACCTCACTCAAAGCCAAAAGAGGAAATATTTTTGCTGATGATAAAGCAGAAAAACATATTCAGCTTACCGACAATATTAGTATGTATAATATTTTTGTAGATCCAAAATTTATTTGGGACAAAGAAAGATTTATTGCGCTTATTACTCCTGTAGTATATCAACATTTTTGTGAACTCTATGGCATGAAAGAAGTTACCCAACTTGAGTGTATCCATAATATAGAACAATTTACTCAGACGCAAATCATTCCTCCTAAACCACAATTCTTTTATTATGGAAGTGGAATAATTTCCTCATGATTTTTACTCTATGATCATACGGGATATAATAATCAACTCCAACAGATTCTTAGTGGTTTTACTCCAGATATTGCTACTAGTTTGATCAAAACAAGGCTCAATCAAATGATTTATATTGGTATCAAACCAAAAAATTATCTTTGATTTTTTGCTAATACAAATTTTCTAGCTGAAATAGCACAACTCAATCTGGACTATGTTGATATTCAGAGTAAAAATTATATCTATATCATACCTGATAAGGTATGAACAATCAATAAAGATATTATTCCTCTCAAAAAGATTTTAGATAAATATTGATATCTCAACAACTTTCCTAACTTAGAAAAAATATTTTCCAAACAAGAAAATAGGTATGTAAAAATTATTTCTGATGCCAATCCCCTTATTGCTCAACAAATAAAAAGTTTAAAAAATACTTATTATCAGACTCGCTCCAAAGATAGGATTCCTCTTCTTCATTGACTAGGAATGGAATCATATACTAAGAGATATTATCAATATGGATCTTTTCTTGCGAATGTTATGTGATTTGTAGATAAAAGCAATAATGCATATTATGGGGTAGAACAATATTTTGATACACAACTTCGTGGGAAAGACGGAAAAATTGTCTGACGTGCTTCTGCATGGATTGGTCCAGTTTGAGCTAATGAATTTGAAATAGAACAAGTACAAGATGGAAATGATATCTATCTTACTATAGATATTGGGATACAAAAGGAGGCAGAAAGTATTATAAAGAAATATCATGATACACTTCAAGATGATTCTATTAGTGTGTTGGTATATGATCCTTTTAATGGGCAAGTCAAAGCTTCAGCAAATTATCCTTCTTACAATCCCAACAATTATAATGATGCCTTTAGTTTGAAAGCACTTGGACCAGAATATTGATTTCTTGTAGATGACCTAACATATATAGAGAATCCCGTATACATTCAAACTGGATGAGAATATAGGATTGCTACAAGTTATGAAAGAATAGATACAACTCTTGAAAAGTATATTGCTAAAAATATGTTTGGTCCACAAGTATTGGTAGATAAAAACACCGCCATGGCATATGAACCTTGAAGTGTTTTTAAAGCATTTACCGTTGCTATAGGACTTGATACTGATGAAATCAGATTTTATGATCCTTATAATGATCCAGGGAAAGTAAAAGTCTGACAGTTTACCATAAAAAATGCTGAAACGGTGTGTATGGGAGATTGGAATTTTTTACATGCGTTTGTTTGGTCATGTAATGTCGGAATGGTAAGAATAGCTCAGAAAATGGGTAAAGAGATTTTTTATAACTATTTAGACAAACTTGCATTTGGTAAAATTACTTGAATCGAAGTAGCAAATGAAGATGCCTGATTCGTTGAATGAGTAACATCAGTTTCTGATGCTAGATTTTTTAATAATACATTTGGACAGTGACTTCTCGTCACTCCTATTCAGTTAGCTGCTGGATACTGATCTATTGTTAATGGCTGATATTATGTTAAACCCACTATCATTAAAGGAATATTTGATAGAAAAGCAGATATTTATTATCCAAATACAACAAAAATTACTAAACAGATATTTAGACCTGAGACTGCAGAAGCACTTAAAGTATGATTATTTAGTGTCCTTGATCAGAATCCAGAACTGAGATATGCTAAAGTTGAATGATATCAGCTCTGAGGGAAAAGTTGAACTTCACAGATTTCGTATAAATGAAAATATATGAATGGTGTATGATGGACTAATGCATCTTTTGTTGGTGTCATTACCAAAGATGATCCAAAATATATTATTGTTGTCCAAGTACGTAGACCAAGACAGAATATCTGGTGATCTGCAACTGCAGGGAAGATATTTTGAGAAATGGCAAATTTTATTATCAATTATGCTTTGATAGAGAAATAATTGTAGAGATGAGGAGAATGGAACGAGGTATTAAGAAATATTTTTAAAAAGAGAATTGTAGTTGAAAATTATGTAGGATTTCTTACATTTATCGTAGTGCATTTTATTTTTGTTATATAATCAGTATGTTTGGGAAATTATGAGAAATGAAAAAAATGTATGATAAGTACAAAACTTTACAAAAGGCATTGAAAAACTTAGTCATCAGAGGGAAGGAAGGTAAATTTATCTGATCAGATGGTGTTGAACAAGATGCTATTGTCGTAGATATTAGTGGAGAAATGAAATTGAGAGAATTACATATCAATGATGATTCTTTGTTGGATCCTATGAAAAAATCGCAACTTGAAAGTCTTATTACGTCTTGTTTTCAGAAAGCACA
>CALMEO010000069.1 GCA_937862935.1 uncultured bacterium
ATACAAATATATCATGATATAATCTGGTATGATTGTTATATGTTCTTTTACCTATCATTCTTGTTCATATGAAACGTTTCCTTTTAATGTTTATTCTATTTCTTTCTGTTGTTCCTGTTTTTAGTTTTGCTCAGAATGAGAATCGATGAAAATATGGTGAAAATCCTATTCAAATTTTGGATAATGTGGTCAGTGAAGCTAATGATGAATATAAGATACAACAAACAGCATTGGATAGTGCAACAGATAAACAGTGAGCATATGCTAGTACTTATAAGATAGCAAATACATTGGATTGGCTTAGAAATAATATCAATCCTTATCTTCAATGGGCAGTATATATAGGACTTTCCATAGCAGTTATTCTATTGATTTATAATGGTTTCCTTATGGTTACCAATAGTATCCACAAAGAAGGCGAAACCGCTAAAATTAAAAAGAACATAATCAATATTGCTATAGGAGTTATTGTTTTGACGTGATTTTACTTTATTATCAAATTAGCTGTATCTCTTATTAATTCTATCTTCTGATGATATGGTGGTAATACGGGTTTTTAATAAACAATGTTGAATGATACATGATAAATGTTGAATATTGAATGATTGTAAGTATTCTTTTATGGACTATTGTTGTTTAGTGATTTACGATAGTCTATGATAACATGTTTCCTTCATTTAAAATTCAAAATTTAAAATTTAAAATTAAAAAACATGAGTAATATTAAAAAGGCATTATTGGTACTTGTATTGTTGGTGATAAGTGGTGGTATCACGTTTGCTGCGGTTCCTTCCTTTAATGATAGTTTTGGTAATTATCTTACGGACGATACTCCTGATAGATATGGAAGGGTAGAAACAGTTTTTGATATTGGTATTGATAGAGAGCTTAGTCTCATGGATAATATAAAAAGATTGTTTTATCCAAGTAGTACTACTATCACGGATGCTGAATGAAATATTGTTGTTGTCCCTCCTGGGGGTAGTTTGTGGACATTGATTAGATCTCTTGGATTTATTATACTTTTTATTTTTTTGGTGGTTGCTTGAATAAACTTTATTATGAGTGCTAAAGAGTCAGATGCTTCCAAAAAAGCATTTTCTAGTCTTATCTATATCCTCTATGGTGCGTTTTTGGTTTTTTGAGTGACATGGATATTGGGAAGCGTTCTGAATATCGGTGGAATACAAGGAAGTGGACAACTCATAGATAGTGTCCAGAATTGATTATTTCTTCAGATACTATCCTTCTTTAAAGTACTTGCTTTTTTTGCTGCTATTATCATGTTGGCAGTATCATGATTTAGAATGATGGCTGCTATGGATAAATCTGATAAGGTGAAAATAGCTCAGAAATGAGCTATCAATGTTGTTATTGCCTTGGTATTTATTAAAATCATAGATTATGTTTTCTATATCGCTCAAACACCAGCATTTTGAACTAAAGCAGCGGATATGATTGTCAATGTTGCTGTCGTTCTTGGACGAATTCTTGGTTCGCTTTTTGTTCTTGCTCTCTTTTATGCCTGATATCTTATGATTAGTTCTTCTTGAAAAGAAGAAGCTTTCAAAAAAGCTAAATGAATCATTATCAATATATTTATCATTGCACTTGTAATATTCCTGTTTCTTCTGATTGTATATCAAATATTCAATGAATTTGCTTAATATATTAATTTTCCTTGCTTTTCTTGCCTAAAATATTATAAGTTTATCCAAGCCCTAGTAAGGACTATTTTTTTCTGCCCGATTCGTAGATAAAATTAGCTAGGTGACGACTTGTTTGCTCTTATTGTTCAGCTCTACTAAAGACACTTTATTCTGGGTGAGCAGTATTTCATATCTATGGTATGTATATATAATCTTTGGGGATTGTATTCTTCTTTCAGCTCCCGTAGTTCAGTTGGATAGAACGACTCTCTCCTAAGGAGTAAACACAGGTTCGACTCCTGTCGGGGGTAATACATCAATTACGAATTATCAATTACCAATAACCAATATAAAAAAACAATCCAAAAAACAATATTGGTCATTAGTCGTTGTATAGTAGTGATTATATTCCAGAGCATTGCCAAATACGGTTGTATTACTGTTGGCTTTGTTTTGTACGACCTTTTATTTTTATAATTATCATTTTTATTATGGTTAAAAAAACAACAAAGGACACCACACCAGAATCATTCAAACTTCATGACAATGATACTGGATCTGTAGAAGTTCAAATCTGACTTTTAACACAAGAAATCTCTGAATTACAGACACATCTTGCTTTACACAAAAAAGATTTTGATGCTAAAAGATCATTACTCAAAAAAGTTGCGAGAAGAAGAGCATTTCTTAAGTATCTCAAATCCAAAAAATTATCTACGTATAATACTATATCAAAATCAGTAAGTGTTAAGGTATAAAACTAGATACAAGACTCATGATGCATAAACTATATAATCAACGGTTTTTGTCTTTTGAAGCTTACTTCTAGTGTCTTATTTTTTATTTTTTAACGTTTTATATTATAATGACTAATGCAACTTTAATAGAGCAATTGCGCTCTGGTCAAATAGCTATGCCAATTATCAAAGAATGACAAAAAGTAAAAGGAATTGTTCTTAAAAAAATAGAAAATGGTATATTAATAGATTGTGATAATAATGTTTTTACTTGAGTTATCTTGTCTAAAGAAGTTAAAGAACTTGAAAGATCTGGATATGAATTGGATCCAGGAAGAGAAATAGAACTTGAAATCGTTAATACAAATATCAGACATGAAGATGGACATTATATTGTATCTATAACTAAACTACTCCAATACGATGTGTGGAAATCTATTATGAAGAAATTTGAGGCTGATGATGTGATTACTGTTATCCCTACTGAAGCAAATCTTGGAGGACTTCTTGTAGATATGCATGGAATCAAATGATTTGTTCCATTGTCTCAGTTAGCTCCTATTCATTATCCAAGAGTAGAGGATGGTGATCAAGAAATTATTTTTGAAAAATTATTAGATCTTATTGGAAAGGAACTTAAAGTAAGAATTATCAATATTGATGAAGATGAAAAGAGAATTGTGCTTTCTGAAAGAGAAGCACTCAAAGAAGAAAGAGAAAATATACTCAAGGATCTTGAAGTTGGAAAAGTATATGATTGAGTTGTGAGTGGACTTTCTTCATATGGATTGTTCGTTACTATCGGATGAACTGTTGAATGATTGGTACATATTTCAGAAATTACGTATGGACACGTCAATAATATCGAAAAACTTTGATCTATCGGTGATAAAATTAGTGTAAAAGTTATTGGATTAGAAAATGGAAAGATCTCGCTTTCTAGTAAAAAATTGAAGGATGATCCATGGACAGCATTACCAAAACAATACAAGGTTGGTGATATTCTCGAAGGAGAAGTTGTGAGATTTGTTCCTTATGGAGTGTTCGTGAGAGTGTTCCAAGATATCAATGGATTGGTGCATTTGAGTGAACTTTCTCAGAAATCTATTCAAAATCCAAATGAAGTCGTAAAACTTGGACAAATCGTTAAGACAAAACTTATCTTGCTTGATCCAAAAAATAGAAAAATTTGATTGAGTATGAAGGGGATTGGTGATGATAAAGTAGACGATGCTCCTAAAAAAACTGTTGCTGCTGCACCAAAAGCGATAGAAAAACCACTTATACAGGATGAAGCACCAGCAAAAGTTGAGAAAAAATTTGAAGGTAAATGATTAGCTGGAGTAGTAAAGAAGCTTTCTGAAGAAAAACTCGAAGATAAAGCAAAAAGAATTACTGATAAACTTGAAAATAATCCTGATAAAAAAGACAAGGTTATAGAAAAAGAAAAATCAGTTGCTAAAAAAGCTGCTAAAGAAGAGAAACCAACAAAAAAAGTCTCTAAGAAATAAATTACTTTTCTGACAAAAAATGCCGTATGTTCTCATGACTACGGTATTTTTTTTAACATTGATTTTTTACCCCATATTATTAAAATGTCAATTAAACAAAAATAAAATAAAAAAACATACCTATGAAACCAGATTATTTAGAATTGGTAAGAATGATCATTGAAGATCAGCTTACCTTGGATCTCTTTCTTAAACTGAGCGGTGTCAATCAAGATGCTGCAGAAGAAGAATTGGCTCATCTATTGCCTATTACTTACACTGTAGGTACAGAACCAAAGCCTATGTACTTCTTTAAAAGTTCAGAATATCCTAACTTAGGTAAGGTTTTCCACTACACTAAGTTATTCACTTTTGCGAAGGGAGGATCTCCCTACAAAGAAGATGAAATTTCTTCATATGATATTCGGGAAGATAATCCCTATGTTCAAGCTGGAGTATATGATCCCCAAAAAAAAGCTTTTGTAGCAGGACTTAGATTTCTCCCCTTGTATATCGGCATTCCTTTTCATATGAGTGCGATGAATACCTTATTCTATGCAAATGATGTTTTTGTTGGAAACTTTTTGCCAGAAACATTAGAAATTGGTCAGACTTTTATCCTTCCTGATGCAGGGAATCTGGGTGGACAATATCTCTTTAGTATTTTGGCATCACTTGTTGTTATCCACAAAGATGCGCGTTATTTGTGTGGAAAACCGACTATTGAAGGAAGGATCCCTGATGTAAGTAAAGAAATTATTTCTGCCTTTGCGTATGATGCATTTGATCCATCAAAAAATTCAGCATTTAATCCTTCTGTCCAGTCACTTCTTTCGCCGGTTGAGGATGTTGTAATTCCTGATTTACGTCCATTTGTGGATATTGTCAATCAATATAATACTGAAGTACATGGCTTATACCCTGAGCTTCAATATCATGTTGCCTTATCAGCTCAGCAGAAACGTAAAATCACCGAGAAGTTGCTTCTCTATTATGGTGGGGCATTACCTCCCATGTTCAAATTCTATTCGGTTCTTACTGAAGAGAAGGGTATGATTTGTCTTGCTTCCTCTGTAATCAATGCAACCTATACCACTAAAGCATGGGAATTTCCTATCTTGATAGATAAAACAAAAATAGCATCAATCCATAAACGGATAGTAGACTATTACATCGAATACTTTAAAGATAAAGAAGTACATTATTAATACTCTTGACTACCGGGTTTTCCGGTAGTTTTTTTTGTACAAAAACGGGCTTTGATTATATTTCAACGGTTATAAGTTCATCGTCTGGATCTCTAAAGATTAGTTTATATGCTGTCAATTGCATGGGTGTTGTTTCATCGGAACTACCATAGAGATAATCACCTACGATAGGCAGTCCATGATGTGATAAGTGGTATCTGATCTGATGTGTGCGACCGGTGAGGATTTCAAGATTGAATGTTATTGTTGTGTCTGTTGTATTAGTTATTTCACGTATTTTGGTGATTCATATCTTTGCTACAGTATGCGGTAATTTTGCTACTACTGGTTCTTCAATAATATAAGGAAATTCTTTGATAGTATCGATAAATTTTTTTCCTTCTGGCGTGAAGTATGTTGTTGCTCTATAAAACTTTTTAAGTTCTGTTGCTTCTTTATCTTCTCTTTTTTTGCTTTCTGATTTAGATTGAAAAAGTTTTTTGAAATGTTCCAATCATCTTTCTGTTTTGGCGATAATCATGAGTCCGTCTGTATTTTTATCTAATCTGTGAAGGAGTCCTGCTCTGATGAAATTTCAGATAGTTGGTAGATTTTTGTAGGTATGATAGAGAAATCCTACAACTGATGGCTCATGTACTTCTCGAACGTTTTTGGGATGGGAAAGTACTCCTTTGGGTTTGTTTATTATGAGGTAATCTTCTTTTTCTAAAATGATAGGAATGTCTGTATATGGTGCTTCGTCCAATATCACGGGGGACAAATATCTACTTACATCATCAATATCTATTTGATCATTAGGTTTTAATTGATATGACTTTTTTACTATTTTATTGTTTACTTTGACTCATCATCTTGCAATGATATGGTGAAAAAAACTTCTGGAATAAGAAAATTGTTGACTCAGTCGTATATCTATTCTTCCTGTTTTTTTTACAGGAACCTCTTCTATTTTTTCATATATCATTATATATTAGCGTATTTATTGGTAAATATTGCTATACTGTATAATTTTTTTTTGAAAAAACAAGGGTATTTCCTGTTTTTGCTTATACAAACATAAGTTAAAATTTGCAAAAATTCAAAAAAAGAATATACTTAAGCGTAGTTTTATATTATAAGTTATTTCGATGGAACCTAATCAATCCAATCCATCTCCAGAAAATCAAGGAATTCCTCAAGGTATTCCCACCGGAGTCTTTGTTCCAAATAATCAAGTACCTGTACAAACACCTGTAACGACAAATAATTCTCCAGAAACAACTACACCACAGATAGTTGAAGGTCCTTTGGATAGGATTTTCAGATGACTTGCAAAATTTATTGCTAAAATTACCGGACAACCTGATCCTATTACTGGAGCTCCAAATGTTGCTTCACAAGCTCTTCAAAAATGAGAAAATATTGTAGGGAAAGTACGAGGTGCAGCAAATCAAGTTGTTGAAAAAGCTGGAGATGTTGCTGGTAAAGCAGTAGATACTGCAACAAATGTTGCAACTCAAGCTGCACAACAAGTACAACAAATTATTCCTCCTCCTACTGCACCACAAACTCCAGTTCAGGAATCGCCAGTACCTCCTGTTACTCCTCCAACGATTTAATAGTCTAAATAAAAAATTTCATCCCATATATAAAAAACTGAATCGTTCTGGTTCAGTTTTTTATATATTATATTTTATTGTTTTATTATAAAAAATGTTTACTAAATTAGGTATATTTACCTTATTATCTTATTGTATGGAAGAAAGTACTCATCATATATTTCCTAAAGATGAACGTGATATTTATAATGTTCATATCAAAGAGAATAAGCTACCCATAGATAGGAAAGAACATGATGCTTTGCATGTTTTTTTTGGTAATAGCCATCCCAAAGAACAACTGTATAAATTATTACAATTACATACATCAATAATTGCTCCCGACATAGTGGAAGTTTTAAAAGAAATTTTAGAGTTGTCTGAAGAAGAATTCTATATTCAAGATATATTTAATCGTAAACAACACTAAGATTTAATTTTTTTCTTCTATTAATGCGTCCATAAGCTCATCGATTTGATCCATAAATTCTTTATCTTTATCAAGTTCATTTTCGCGAATCACTTGCATTACTCGTTGAATTTTTTTTTGCTTTTCTTGGATTTTTTTTATATCCTCTTCATCTAATATACTCAAATCTATTGGTTCTTCTGTATTCATTTATCTTGCATTAGTATCTAAAATAATTTTTTTTAATGTAGCTATTTCTTGGTAATCATGGTCATCACCAGGAATTTCTTTACAGGTATATCATGGAGATAGTACTCATAATCTTTCTGCTATAGTTATATATCATCATGCTGGATCATTGGTCTTCTGTATCAATACTATAGGACATGTGATGTCCTTGAAATATTTTTCTATATCAAATGTGTGAAGATGTGTCCGTCATAAAGGAAATCAGACGAAAATACATTGTTTGATAAATATTTCTTGTTCTACCATAGTCTTGAGTCCAAGTATACATCATAATGATTTGCAAAAAAGAATGATGCTTCCCGAAATAGTTTTGAGATAATTAGTTAATTGTTCGCATTCATATTCTATATCCATATTTCATTTATTTTCATTCCAATGACGATAGTAATGGATATATGTAGTATCATAAAAGGGGAATAATTCTTTCTTTACTTCTTGTATCCGTGCTTTGTTTTTACTACTATTCCCTCATAAAAGTACTAGGGTTGTCATGAGAATATATAGGATAAAATATTACAAACTAAATCCTACTTTTTTGTAAATTTCTTTTATTTTTCTTTGTGCTAACTCATTTACTTTTTTGGTATTTTTTTCTACTATATCTATTATCTCTTGGTCAGATATCTCTGAATATCTTTTTTGTATAGGCTGTACAAATGCTATAATTTTTTCATATAGATAGTCTTTAGCTTCTTTGTAACTGAGTCATCATGCTAGATATCTTTTTCTTAACATTTCATCTTCTTCTGATGTCAAAAATAATTTACAGATTGCATAAACATTGCATTCATCAGGATTTTTGGATTCCTCGATCGTCTGAGTGCTCGTCGGAATCTGTTTAACTCTTTTGAGAATAGTTTTTTCGTCATCGAGAAGTCAGATATAATTGTTATATGATTTACTCATTTTACGTCCATCAATTCCCATGATAAGTCATACTTCAGACTTAATATATGGTTCAGGAATTTTGAATGTCTCTCCAAATGTATTATTAAATTTCATCGCTATATCTCTAGCGTATTCTACGTGTTGTTTTTGATCTTTACCAACGGGGACAAGATCAGTGTCGTATAATAAGATGTCAGCAGCCATCAAAATAGGATAACAAAATACTCCTACATTAATTTCCTTTGCCTTTCATTTATCCAACGCTTCTTTGTATGAATGCATTCTTTCCATAAATCCCATATTTGTTATACAGGTAAGAATCCGATTTAGCTGTGCATGACCTGGTATCTCAGCGGGATTATAAATCATAAATCTTGATAAATCTGCTCCACATGCTGCATAAAGTTTGAGTATATTGATTGAATTTCTTCTTAATATTGTAGCTTCTTGAATGTTGTTGAATGAGTGCATAATAGCCAAAAATAAAAATATCTCTGCATCAGGAAATTTGTTAGCAAGATCTATCATTGGTTTTACTGCGCCGAAATAATTTCAGATATGAATCTGATAATCTGTTGCTTGGAGTCCAGTTAATATCCTCATAGTTATTGTATATGTAAGTAAAATTTGGGTATTTCTGACTGTACCGTTTTCGTGAATTAATTCAATGCATAATTGTAAATTTTCGCTTGAAATGTATCAGTAAATATATATATACATCACACTCCTGTTTGCGCAGGATATTTTGTCTTTATACTGTTAAAATATGTTGGGGAATCGTCTAACGGTAGGACAGCGGACTTTGACTCCGTCAGTCTAGGTTCGAATCCTAGTTCCCCAAAGAATATAATGAAAAATTAATGATTAAAAATGAAAAAAGAATGTATTGTTTTCCATGATCTATTGTAGTATTATAATAGTTTATAATAAAATATACCGACATTATTCATTCATTTGTCATTGCGGGATAGAGAAACGGTATCTCGTTGGGCTCATAACCCGAAGATAGGTGGTTCGACTCCATCTCCCGCAACCAAAAAATATCAATAAAAACTATTTGGGGCTATTTTGGATACCCATCCGAAGATAGAGGTGGCCCGCTCCGCAATTCTGCGGAGTTCACTCCATCTCCCGCAACCAAAAAAATTTAGGTTCGACACAATACTACTTACTGATCGGGAGTAGCTTAGCTGGTAGAGCGTCTGACTCTGAATCAGGAGGTCCTAGGTTCGAATCCTAGCTCCCGAGAATACACTCTTGCCGGGGTGTCCGTCAAATGCAGATAAAATAGAATGGTAATAGTAAATAATTAGTAAGTTGCACCCATGCCGGGGTGATGGAATGGTAGACATGCTTGGCTTAGAACCAAGTGCCGTGAGGTGTGCAGGTTCGATCCCTGTCCCCGGTAGATAAAGAATGCGTAGACATGTCCCGATTAAAATTGGGATGCCGTGAGATATATTTAATATTAATTTTTATCTCCGGTAAATATAATAGTAATTTTAAGTTGAAAATGCTATCTGGATTCTTATAGCTTAGGTCATTGAAAAAAAATAGATGTTCCGAGGTAGCTCAGTTGGTAGAGCAAGTGACTGTTAATCACTGGGTCGTGGGTTCGAGTCCCTCCCTCGGAGTTTATATACTATATAATTATGCTTTATACCCTTATACACTATTAGTATGCCAATTACAAAATCAGCAAAGAAAGCCGCTAAAAGATCTCTTGTGCTTCAAAAAAGGAATAATGAATTTAAACTTAGAATGAAAATGGCTATCAAAAAATTCTTGAAAAGCATAAATAAAGCTGAAAAGGTTTGACAAGAAGAACTTGATAAAGTTTATAAATTTATTGATAAATGTACAAAAGTTGGTGTTATCAAGAAAAATACTGCATCGAGAAAAAAATCAAGGGTTGCAAAAGCGTTTGCTAAACAAACTGTTTAACTCCCTATTATTCTTATTAGCTTAGCATAGAGCACCCCGCTAAATATCGGGGAGCTTATCGGAGCTATTCTATTCTTATCCATAATAATCTTATTTATATGCCGACTTAGCTCAATTGGCAGAGCAATTGCCTTGTAAGCAATAGGTTATCGGTTCGATTCCGATAGTCGGCTCCATATAACATAATGAAAAAATAATAACTAATAACTAATAACGATGGAAAAATATATATACATACCATCATTATTCATTGTTCATTATTCATTGGTTTTGGAGTGGTAGTTCAGCTGGTTAGAACGGGCGCGGTAAACACCGGCCAGGTCGCTGGTTCGAGTTAATGTAATAAATTAATTGTTTTGGAGTGGTAGTTCAGCTGGTTAGAACGCCTGCCTGTCACGCAGGAGGTCGAGGGTTCGAGTCCCTTCCATTCCGCCATTAAATTCACCAATTCTATCCGTCAGATTGGTAACATGGTCTCATCGTCTAACGGTTAGGACAGAGGACTTTCAATCCTCCAATCGGGGTTCGATTCCCCGTGGGACCGATTAAAAAAATTCAGTAAAATAAAGCCAAAAATGTTATGGGTGATTAGCTCAGTTGGCTAGAGCATCTGCCTTACAAGCAGGGGGTCATAGGTTCGAGTCCTATATCACCCACCATAAATTATTGCATCCATCCAGTGCTGGGTCTATAGCTCAGTTGGTTAGAGCAATCGGCTCATAACCGATTGGTCGCTGGTTCGAGTCCAGCTAGGCCCAAATTAGAATTATGAATATACTATATGTTAATAATATCGCATTATTAATTCACGTTAATTTATGCGGGTGTAACTCAATTGGCTAGAGTGCCTGCCTTCCAAGCAGACTGTTGCGGGTTCGAGTCCCGTCACCCGCTCCATTATCATTATCAATGAGTACATAAGATCTGATTTATTTCAGGTTTTTTTATTATATTTTTTATAGTTGACATTTATTTTAAAATACTTATATATTATGTTCAAAACAAATATATAAAGTTATGTCATCATTTAAAATTTTATTGACCTCTTTGGGAGATACTCAAATTACCGAGTTATTCAAAAAAGATGTTTCTCATCTCCCTCAATTGCTTGGTAAACGGATTGATTTTATTGAATTTAGTAACTATGAAAATATGGAAGGACGTATCGGTGCATATGACTTCTATATCATAAATGTTGCTATGCATAGTAATGATTCTGTACCTGATCGATTTCCTTGGGCTAAAATCACTAATGGTGTCTGGAGTTGGATGCCTTCTGATAGATTGATTGTTGTTGCTGATGATGATTATAGAAACACCACCTATATCCAATGGGCAATTGATAGGGGATTAGTTATCCACCATTTTTCAAAAGATAATTACCCTGAATTTTTGGAAAAATTTATCGCTATGATTTCAAAAATTTAGTGATATTAAAATCAATCTAGGCTGTTTTCAGCCTATTTTTTTTAAAACAAAAAAATAACTTATCATTTCTTTTGAAAAAACTAGAAAATAATAATTTATCATCCAATTCTCATAATCATCAGCATTACATATCATCTAATCTCTTCTAGATCTGGAGTATCATCCTGTATGATTCAATTTTCTTTTAATGCTTGTAGGTGGTTGGAATAATAAAATTCTCAGTTATTATATGTGTTTCCGTATACTATTCTTGATAATACTGTCCCAAATTCTGCTCTCGTGACTATTCCATTGGGATTAAATTTTGTAATTCCGACTCACATGATACCAAGTTGACATGCTGTTTTTATATATGACTTGATTTCTTGTGTTTGGTCTTTTATGTCATCAAATTTGCATTGATGTGTAGTATCTTTATTACCACTCATACTTTCCATAGCATAGGTGACCATCATTTTTGCCATATGAGCTCTTGTAAGTTTCCCTCCTATATCTGCATCTTGTATTGTTTTTTGTGTTGTGATTCATCTTTCAAATGCAAAATTGTATGCATCTACAAATTCTTGTGAAAATCAATTGGCATGAATATTGTTTCATGATGTTTCTGTTCACGTTGCTGCTAGGATAGTAAAACTTACTGTTGCGTTTGCTGCCTGTGTGGTTGTAGTAGAAAAAGCAAATAGTGTAATGAGTAAAAATAATCAGTATATTGTTTTTTTCATAATATATGGTAGTGAAAGATAAAATACATC
>CALMEO010000070.1 GCA_937862935.1 uncultured bacterium
TTTCTTTATGTTTGATTTCGTGATGTGGAATATTTTCGATGTGATATACTTCCTGTACGTCTGTCTTTTTAAGTACTTCAACAACTTTTTTCAATCGTTCATCGACACCGAAGTGGGTTGCCGCAGATATCGTAAAGGTATGTTCTTCTAAAAGTTTTTTCGTGATTTTGGTTCAGATTTTTTCCTTCTTAAAAAATGTAAGAATTTCTTTTCGAAGTTGTGTTGTATATTCTCTGAGGATATCAGGATCGTTGACAAGATCATATTTATTAATCAGAATGAGTATTCTTTTTTCTATGACTAATTTCCCTTCTTCATAAATAAATAACGTTATCATTCCCTTATCTTCTTTGATTTGTATCTCTACAGCATTGGGATCTTTACTAAATTTGGTACGCGTATAGGTACAGATTTCATCAAACAATTCTGGTATTTCACTGATTCATTGATCGTACCTTGAGATATCTCCGATCATACAGAAGACTCTTGCCTTGAGAATGTGACGTAAAAATGCGTTTCACAATCCTCTACCTTCAGCAGCTCCTTTGATAAGACCTGGAATATCGATGACGTTGAAATGCGTCTTTTGTACCGTCACTGATCAAAGATTTGGTATCAAAGTCGTAAACGGATAGTCCGCAACCTTAGCTTTGGTATTTGAGATACTGTTTATCAGACTTGTCTTCCCGACACTCGGTGTCCCAATCAATGCGACATCAGCGAGTAATTGGAGTTCGAGCACGAGCTCTTTTTTGTTGCCTGGTTCTCAGAGCAGACAAAATGTCGGATACTGATGGACAGCATCCTTGAAATGAATATTTCCTACGCCTCCTTCTCCTCCTTCGACAGCAGTATACTGTTCTTCGTCTTTGGTAAATGTATAGAGTATTTCATCCGTTTCTTTGTCTCTAATAAGCGTACCAACCGGAACATAGAGAATCAAATCTTCTGCATTTGATCCATATTGATCTCTAGATTTTCCTGCTTCGCCTGGAGATGCTTTGAAAGCTGATTTGTATCTATATCCTTGGAGGGTGTTTTCGTCTTTGCGTGCCTGAAAAATCACTGATCATCATTTACCACCATTTCCTCATGATGGTCATCAAAAAGCGACTCCTGCCTCTCTTCTTCAGGTTACTGTTCCATCACCTCACTTTCCGGATTGAACATTTATCGTTACTTCATCATAAAAACGCATAATTTTAGACTAAATATAAAAGCTTATTCCTACTTTACTAAAGTAGATAATAAAGAAAAGAGAAAATATTATGGAGATGATAACAAATAATGCACCCAGATATATGCTATCTCATCTCCATATTTTAAAGATAAAAAAACTTGTCCTGAAATACAGGACAAGCTAGCAGACAAATAATATAATTACATTAGGTCAGCAGCAAGTTCGGCTAATTCGCTTCGCTCACCTTTTACCAATGTTACATGCGCTACTATTTTTTTGCCACCCATCGTATGCACGATATGGCTCAGACCACTCGAACGAGCATCAAGGTATGGTGTGTCAATTTGTTGTATGTCTCCAGAAAACACAATCTTACAATTTTCCCCTGCACGAGTAACAATTGTTTTTACTTCATGTGGAGTTAGGTTTTGTGATTCGTCCACAATAAAAATGACATTATTTAATGACCGTCCACGAATGTAAGCAATTGGCTGTACTTCAATCTTTGCGTATTCTTGTAATTCGGAAATATAATCCAATTGTAATTCAGGAAGTATTGCTTTTTGCTTTTGCTTATTTCCGGATTTTTTTTGTTTTTGTGGTACTGGTTCTTTTGGTTCTTTGATCAATTTTTCTTTCCCTTTATTTTGGCTTTTGATAAATGATAAATTATCATATAAGCCTTGCATATACGGAAGAACCTTCTGTTTTGCATCGCCAGGCAATGCTCCCATATCCTTATTACTCAAAGTCATCATCGCTGTGGCAATGATTAGCCTTTCATAAGGTTTTTCTCTGGGTGTAGACAGAAGATGAATCCCTGCAGCCATAGCCAATAAGGTTTTACCTGTTCCCGCCTTACCAAGAAGTGTGACCAATTTAACATCATCATTAAGCAAAGCATCAATAGAAAAGGCTTGTTCAGAGTTTCTTGGTACAATACCCGCAATCGATTTTTTTTCTACCAAGCGAAGATGTACCATATTTTTGTCTACGACAGCAAGGACACTTTTATTTCCGTTTGCTTTGAGGACAAAAAATTTGTTGGGGATAATACTTCCTGCTTTGAATACCTCAGAGTACGATTGACCGAAAATTGGTATTTGTTTTGTCTTGTGTAAGACATCAATAGCCTCATAGAGACGATCATCAACAAGTTCCTCTCTCCCGAGATAGAGTTTTTCTATGTCGGGTATTTTATCACTCTCGTAGTCTTGCACCTCGATACCCATGGATTTTGCCTTGAGTCTCATGTTAATGTCTTTACATACCAGAATGATACGCCTCTTTTCTTTGGGTTCAACCTGCATCTCGAATACCGTACTCAGAATACGATTATCATTTTCCTGCTTCTCATCAAAGTATAAGGACTGGATAGTTTTATGTATTTTTCGAGGAGCATTTTTTATCTCGATTTTTCCTAGTCCCTCACCAAGAGAAACTCCACCATGAAATAATGCAGATACTTTTTTTGTTGTTGTATTTGTATTGTTTTTATTCCCTTTGGATGTTGGAACAGAGATAAGTTCCTCTCCAAAAACATCTAATTCGCGGTGAATTTCACGAGCAGTGTATGCTTTCGCATCATTTCCATTCTTCAAATTGTCAAGTTCTCCCAGAACTGTTGTTAGAATAATAACATCATGTTCTTTAAAACTATAAATTGATCTAGGGTCATGTGCGAGCACATTTGTATCCAATACGTAGCCCTTTTTTTGATTTGGATCTTTGTTTGTCATATCGGTTATTTTTAGTTTGGTTTTTACTTTTTTTTGTTTATTATAAATACCATACATATAATAAATAAAAAAACAACATCATTGTTTATCAAATATTTGTTTTGGTAATGCTATAGGTCGGAATTGGGAATAAGTATATTATAGAAAATACGGTTGATTTTTTTCTTGGTATCCATATAAGCAATGCCACATGTACATATGGGTGAATAGCTCAATTGGCTAGAGCAGGTCCCTCTTAAGGACAAGGTTCGGGGTTCGATTCCCCGTTCGCCTAAATGAATTTACTAAGAATCCCTCAAGAGAGGAGATTTTTTTAAAATCAAGAAACAAGGACAATATTCAGACTTCAATTCCTCGTTCGCCTAAAAAACCGCAATTGAAATTTTTTCTTTGCTTGAAAAGTGAGCCACTTTGGCTATATTCATTTTTAATCATTCATTCTTAATCATATTCATGCTTTTTTTTGACTATCTCAAAAATCTTGATACCCATATTAGTTTTTTACAAAAAAAAATCACAGGCAAACATACGCTCTTCTTAGTAGGTGGATGTGTCAGAGATCCGCTTTTGGGTATAGACAAAAAACCTACAGATATAGATTTTACTATGGCAGGCGAACCAACAGCAATTTATGCTGCTATCGATAAAAAAGGGATGTCTTACTTTATGACCGAAAAGTTTGGAACTATAACACTCATAAACAAAGGAAAAGAGACGAGAAACAAGGAACAAGGAACAGTTTCTATATCCCAAGTCCCATCTTCCTGAGTTATAAAATATGAATTAACGCCACTGAGAACAGAGAGCAATTATGATGATTTTAGGCACCCGGGCGAGATTGTCTGGAGTAATGATGTACTTTTGGACTCCAATAGAAGGGATTTTACTATCAACTGTATGTACTATACGAATATACCCTACAAAACTGAATATACATGATTGATTGATAAAAAAAACATTCATAAATATACTGACGATGAACATTTTCTCAAAGACCTCGATGCCCATGAATGTATCTATATCACCAATTCGCATCTTCTCATCGTCCAAGAACATAAACATATTGCAAAACTTTTTGCTGATGGAAAGCTACAATCAAACTATCTTACAAAATTACTCAAAATAGCGACGGTTTTTTCTGTAGGAAAAAAAAATGAAACAAGCAAACAATTGAGGATTTTAGTTGATCCACACAAAGGTATTCATGATAGTATCAATAGAAGATTAAAAACAGTTGGTGATCCTGATGTTAGATTTACTGAAGATGCTTTGAGAATCATCAGAGCGATTAGATTCGTTAATGTGATAAATGAAAAATTGAAGAATGAAAAAGGGAACCAGGGGAAAGGGACTAGTAAAAAAGATAAAATCAGTCTTTTTGATTTTGATAAATTGACCCGAAATAGTCTCAAGAGAAATCATGCTTTGATAGAAAATGTAGCCAAAGAAAGAATCAAAGAAGAAATCATGAAGGCGTTTACTGTTGGGAATCCTTTTGGATTTATAGGATTGCTTGATGAGGCTCAGCTTTTGGAGCATCTTTTCCCTGCATTATATGCAACTAAATATATCGAGCAACCTATTAGATACCATCCTTTTGATATCTATACGCACACTTTATTAACGTTGTTTGAATTACAAAAGATCAGTACTGATCCATTGGTAAGATTTGCAATGCTCTATCACGATGTCGGTAAGGTAGATCAATTTGGGGCTTATGGGGAACACCTGACTAAAGAAGAAATAAGAGCTATCATTTCTGGTCCACTCAACCATAGAAGAAGCTCACCGGAATATGCCAAAAAAGATTTTAAAGCGCTCGGATTCTCGAGTAAAGAAATAACTACTATCGCACGATATATCGCCAATCATCATAAACCTGAAGAGATGCTGGCTACCAAAAAAGAAAATATCGAAAAAAAAGTGAGAACATTTTTTAGCGAAGCTGGGTATGAAGAAGCAAATAACGTTTTAGATATCACTATAGCTGATAGATTATGACAATATAATCCTTTACAAAATAGTGCTGATATCTCTGATGTCTATATGCTCAAAGATATTTTGAAAAAACTTCACAAAAAAGAAGGACAATTTACCATGAAAGATCTCGCTATCGATGGTTCGGATATCATCAAACAATTTAAACTAATCCCATGACCTATCGTTTGAACGCTATTAAAAAAAACGATGGCACGGGTTATCAGTGACATCACAACAAGAAATGATAAAAAACAAATATTTGGATTTATTGGTATACAATTGAAACATATGAAGACGATGAAAAATTAATAATTAATAATGAATAATGAATGAACTTTATAACTACTAACTATTGTAAATTACAATAGTAAATAAAAATTATAAATTCCTACATTTTTCATCATTCATCTTTCATTATTCATTGGTTTATTTATGATAGCTTCCATACTTTATAGGTCACATTTTCTCTCGGGGTCTGGATTCCTTCAGCGATGTATCTACGAAACCGACTCCTCTGCTTCTTTGCAAGCTGATGCGTTGTGGTAATGATACGATCTTCCATGTCATTATACAAACATTTTGCTTCGAGATATTCAACAACTTCCTTATATCCTATTCCTTGCATTGATTGCAAATCTTTTGTATATCATTTTTCGAGCAATCATTGGACTTCTTCTAGCAAACCACGCTTTAGCATTTGCCTCACTCTGGCATTTATCTTTTTGTTCGTATCTTCCTTTTCTCTTCGTAAACCGAGCATAAGTAATGGCCAAGCTGGTGGCTGTGAAATAAAGGTGTCCGTTTTCTTTTTTCCACTTTTGTAATAAATCTCTAAGGCTCTCACAATATATCTCGTAGACTTAGGATGTAATTTACTCGCTTCTTCGGGATCTACTTTTGTCAGTTCTTGGTGAAGAATCCCAGGCATTGCTTCTTCTTTAGCAAAAAGTTCTTCTCTGAGTTGCATATCAGGTGGAATGTCTGGCATCGAAAAATTTTTGTAGACCGTATCGATATAGAGTCAGGTACCTCCCACAATCATCGGTAGTCTCTTGCGTGCAAGAATGTCTGGAATGATTTTGTAGACGTCGTTTTTTCGTTGTCCTGAGGTATAGGTTTCATCAGGATTTACGATATTTATCTGATGATGAGGAATGCACTGCATGATATCCTGAGAAATTTTATCTGTTCAAATATCCATATAACGAAAAATCTGTCTGCTATCTGCCGAGATAATTTCCGTATCGAAATACTGGGATAATAAAACAGATAATTTACTTTTGCCCGTAGCGGTCGCTCCTCGGATGACAACAACTCCATCGGGATGTTTACTACGGAACACCTCTATTTCTTGCTTTGCTTCCTGAACAATATCTTCGACTTCCATACTTTGAGACTAATGAATAACTAAAAACTATAGTTTACTACCCAAATAATTTTAAAATGCAGTAAAAAATTATTGTAGTAGTAACTATATATTCTTCAATCAAAAATAGGAAATATATTTTTGAAGGAGAATATAATAATGAAAAACGAATGATTTGTTTTTATATCGACTATAGTATATAAGAACACAATTCCTACATTTTTCATTTTTCACTATTAACTTTTCATTAGTTTTTATATTTGTCTGGATTAAAAAATGGCATAGTAGAACATCATTTTGTTTCACACATCAGTTTCCCTATTCTCCATACATTACCTTTTTTTATCAGTACACTTGATCGTTCTTCGGTAAATTTTTGTTGATCATTTGCAATCATATATTCGAGCGTGTAAGAGAAATTTTTGATATCAGGATTTATGGAATTTGTTGGCTCTTCCTGGATATTAGTTACAACTACCTTTGGCTCTAGGAGTATTGCAGAAAATTTGGATAATCGACCTTTGGTGTAATATGTTTTGAATACATTTGATTCTTCCAAACGAGCATCGGTCAATCTATACAATGTAACCGTATCTATAGTATTTATTGCCTGATAGAAATCCACAATTATCTGTTGGTACTCATTAAGATTTTGTGTAGTTTGTTGGACAATATCGTTGATTTCTATCGATGGTATAGATGGTTCTTGATCTTTTATATCCTCTGTTTCTTCAGTTGTATAGTCAATATTTCCTGTTTCTATGTTTACTATCTCCGCAATATCTGAATCATTAACTACTTCTCATTTTTTATCTTTCATAAACGTAAAATATACAGAGACCACGAAAAGTACAAATGACAAAAGAAATAATGCTAGAATGATTATATCTTTTTTCTTAGAATCATCGACAGATTTTGCTACTGCTAATTTGATAGCTGGCGAAACTTGGTTATTACTACTATATAATTTTTCCTCCTTTCTTGGTCTTCCTGGTCATGATTTTGGTGCGGTTTTTGGCTTTTTGGAGATAAATTCTTTTTTCGGTCTCCCAGGACTCTTTTTTTTATTTATTGACATACTAGCTTATTTAAGGAATAAATGGATACAAGACGCAAGATATAAGAACGCTTTAGTTCATATATGTCATACATCATATATCTATTATCTATTTTGTTAGGGTATTGAGTGCATTTCTTGTTGCAGGGCCCATCCATCATCGGACTTCTGGTTTGTTTTCGTATCATTTGAGCAATCATTTACTGAGTTGGAATGTATATACAGCCTTTTTGGTTGCTGCATTATAGATACCATCAATAGCTCATGTATACAAGTCTAATGTTGTAAATAGATTTTGCAATGCTTTGATACCTTCGTGGTATTCATTACTTTTGAATGGTTTGGTGAATACATATTTTGTCATAGGTGTTGGTAAAGAAACGGTAGAGGTATTGCTCGTGACGGTAGGGGTAATTGACGATACTATATTTTTCAATGCTAGCTTGATATATTCTTTTGTAAAATTGCCATATTCTGTATATCTTTGTTTAAATTTTTGAATATATAATGATTGAAATCCACTAAATAACTGATCTTTGAATGTCGTGCTTATTCCTTCTGTCTCTATCTTGAGCAATCATGAATTTACTGTGGCTTGCATAGCATATATTTTATTAAACAATGCAGTACCTTCATCGCTTGAAGCAAGCACATTTAAACAATTGAGCTGATTGGTATTAGTATAAAACTTAGACCTAAAAGTATCTACTTGTTTTTTAAGCGCAAGATATTGGGTACGATTATATCGATTTTGAAAATTGTTGCTAAAGTATTCGTCAAAATCTATCTGGTATTGATTTAATACGTACGCTTTTTGTGTAGTCAATTCGTTTGGAAGATTCTGCAGTTTTTTATATTTTTTGCTATTGATATCTATGGTTTGTTGTAATGTTTTGTCTAAATTTTCCAACCCTTTGATTTTGGTATCCTCCATTTTTTTTATCAAATCATCCAATCCCGTCACTTTTGCATTAATCTTGTCGACCGTACTCGTTACCCCACTAAATGCTGTAAGTATACCCTGTACTCTCGTCATTTTATCCTGTATACCCTTGATCAAATCCTTGTTGGCATCTCTATATTGTTGGAATGTTGTAAGAAAATTGATATTTTTGGTGATATAAC
The DNA here is from genome assembly GCA_937862935.1 of uncultured bacterium. Classification (GTDB taxonomy): domain Bacteria; phylum Patescibacteriota; class Gracilibacteria; order Absconditabacterales; family Absconditicoccaceae; genus CAJBLF01. The sequence continues at coordinate 8,448 of CALMEO010000070.1, forward strand.
TTGTTTCAAAGTTAGTAATGAATCCTCTATGTAGTTTAGCTTTACTATCAATAATTTCTTTGAGTCTCGCTTTTTCACTTTCATAGTTTGTCCCTGAAGCAAAGACATTTAGCCCATCAGATTCCTGGAGACTTTTCTTTTCTTCCAAAGCTAAAACCTGATTTTCTAGTTCGATAAAGTCTTTTTTGAACGATATCGTCAAGTCCATTTTATCTTTTTGTAACTGAGATAATAATGATTCGTTTTTTATCGCTCAAAAACAAACTAAACTCTGATACTCTATACTTTTGAGGATATTGAGTCATGTTTTACTAAATATAGAATAAAGTCTGGTATAGGTATTAGTAAATCATGAACTCAAACTATTCTCTTGTGCATTGAGATAGCTTAGTAATGATCCTGTATATGGTATAATGATACCCGTAGTAGTACTTCCTGTTGTTACTACATCACCTGTAGATGCTTTTGTGGAATACCCAAGAAAAAATACTGTACAGAGTAATGATATTCCTATACATTTTGAGAGGTTTTTCATATCACTTTTTGTGTAAAAGTAAAGATAGTAAGCTGGATTACTCAATTTTTTACACTTTTATTATATAAATTCAAGTTGATTTTGGTTGGTAAAATAACTAAATTGCTGATATTTCTTTGCAAAACACTTGTTTACGGATATAATCAAACTAATCTAATTCTTAATGTTTTAATTCTTAATATATTTGAATGACTTTGATCCCTAGCGTGATTGAAAAGACTAAATGATGAGAAAGAGCTTATGATATCTATTCCAGACTCTTAGAAGATAGGATTATTTTTGTCGGAGAACCTGTACAAGCAGGTATGGTAAATTCTATCGTAGCTCAATTACTTTTCCTGGAGAAAAAAGATCCTGACAAAGATATCATCATGTATATAAATACGCCCGGTGGCGAAGTATATAGCGGAATGGCTATCTATGATGTCATGCAATATGTAAAATGCGATGTATCAACCGTATGTGTATGATTAGCAGCTTCTATGGGATCTGTCATCCTCGCTGGAGGAACTAAAGGTAAAAGATATGCTCTCCCCCACAGTAAAATCATGATCCACCAACCACTCGGAGGGGCTGAAGGACAAGCAAGTGATATCGTTATCCAAGCAGAAGAGATTTTAAAAGTAAAAAATATGTTTATCGATCTCATGGCTAAACATACTGGTCAAAAAGTAGAAACGGTAGCCAATGATATGGAAAGAAATAAATGGATGAATGCAGAAGAAGCAATGAAATATTGAATCATCGATAAGATTATACAATAAAACTTAGATGAAAGTTCAAAGCATAAAGATAAATCCCTAAACACCGTAAGAATGTTTAAAAGGTCTTCGATTACTCGAAGATTTTTTTGTTTCATAAAAAAACTCCCCGGGAATACCCGAGGGAGAATACTATCATTTTTAGAGGTGAACGAACAGATACCCGTTTACGGTTCTCTTCTTGTAGTTGTACCCAATACTAAATAGACCTTTGATCCAATTAGTCTTGAATGTTTTCATTGCTCCAGTTTCGCTCCGTACCAATTTCTTGGTAGTGAGGTGGTAACCGTTATCTGAATACAATGAGATACCCTTTGAAGAGACAATGTGTACAACTAACAAGTTGGATACTACTTGATTTTGTTTCCACACAAAGGTGTTGTATACCTTTGGTAAATCAAGTGTCAAAGCAGTTCCAAATTTGTTATTATACTCACTGTACCATCCAGATACTTGTAGCTTCTTGTAGGTAATTTTACCTGAATACTCCGGTAAACCTTTACATACTACTACACCACCAGCAAGCTGGAAATCAGTATTGAATTGATACCTGACTTTGGCTCCAAGCCCTCCACCAGGAATCTGACTTTCAGACCAGGTTTCGAATTGACCGTTTCCAGAAACCGGATGTGGTCGTTGTTCGGTGGGGAGAGAAGCCATTGATCCAATCTGAAGTGTTAACTTCTTGCTAGGACTAATGGTTGTATAGAACTGTTGCAATGACCATGGAGAAGCTCCTCCATCAATTTGAACCATTGCCCAAGAGCTAAAACTTAACCAGTCCAATGGTTTGTACGTAGCCATTGCACCGAAGCGAACCCCGGTAAATCCATCAGTATAAATACTGTCAGTGTGGAACATAGTCCCACTCAATGAACCTGCATATATACGATCAATAACAATGCTGCTATCTTTCGTAATTACTATACCGGTGATCTGGGCTGATGAAGCAAAACTGATTATTACCAAACTGACAATTACTAATAACTTTTTCATGTTTGACTTTTTTGTTTTTTTGTATTTAGTATATATTTAAAATATAAATAATATCAATACCTACCTAATAAAATGTGTTGTTGAAAGACATCAACAGAGAACGAAAAAAACAAATAAGCGTTCAAACGACGAAACGACTAAGTTTAAACGTTTGGACGTTTCAATATTTCGTCGTTTAAAAAAACTCCATCTGAAAACAGACAGAGTGTATTCTACTATCCTACGAAACTACAAATTATTTTAGCTTCATAGTATACCCTACAACGAACATTGGAATATCCAATGCATGATTATAGGTTATTTCTGTAAATAATTTGGATTGTTTCCCTATCGGGAGAGTTCCTTTGTAGGAAACAAACCAATTCATTGGCTGAGTACCAAACCACAATACGGCACCACCTATTCGATGGTATTTTGCTATCGTTACTCCCATTCCTTCGTAGGAGATAAAGAACTGTGGATTATAGCCAGCTTCTTGTAATTGATCAGTTTTTGCAAACATAATCCCATTCCAAGCTATGAAGTCCAAAGGACCAAGCTTGTACAGTATCATTGGACCGGTCCAAGGCATATTTTTGAAGATACCAAAGCTTTCAATGAGCTTGAGATTTCCGAAACGTTTGCCTACATTGATAGTTACTCTATCAGTATTGGCCTGCATAAACAGCACCATATTGGGATCAGCACTGTTTGCAAAATCAAATCTGGTGTCCAAGCCACTTGCAATAGCTCCCTTACCAGAAGTAATTGTAGCTTCGCTAAGACTATAGTTACCCAATCTTGGAGAAGTCTGAGCAAATGAAGTGAGACTGATTATTCCCAAACCGACAATTACCAAAAATTTTTTCATGTTTGACTTTTTTGTTTTTTTGTATTTAGTATATATTTAAAATATGAATAATATCAATACCTACCTAATAAAATGTGTTGTTGATTATCTTCAACAGACAATAACAAAAAATGATCCAATAGTGAAATATTGGATTAGAACTCTTATACAGCACATACCCCTTATGATTTAATATTTCGTCGTTAAAAAAAACTCCGCCCTAAAACAAGCAGAGTTTGCGAGATTACATTACTCGCACCAATATACATTACCAGAAAATCTCTGGTTATTATCGTGGATGGAGCCAATCACTACCAAAGTTTTACCTCTTGTCTGAGTAGCTATTTGATCCAGCATATTTGGCATATTTGGTCGCCATACAAAATCGAAACATATTTTGTCATAAATCCATTCTCCACCTCCACCGATTGGATCTGTACACATAGGATCTCTCTGAAATCCCATAGCATAGTTTAGCCAAATAAGTTTTGTGTCATAAGCCTTTTCAAAGTTTTCTTTAGATTCGTTCCAGAGAATTATATCCTTCCAGCCGTAATCTTTTTTCATATCATATTGGCTGATAAAAATATTATCTTCTTGGTTTTGGCTGACTGTAGAATCTGTTTGTTTTTTCAGACTCTGAATCGGACTCTGAATTTGAACGATAACAACGACAGCAAGAAATAGTATAAGAACTGCTGTATAGCCAAAAAATAAATTACTTTTTGTTTTCATGATTTTTTTGTTTTATGTCATCGCGAGGAGCATAGCGACGTGGTAATCTTAAAAGATTGCTTCGTCATTTCATTCATCGCAATGACTAGTTGTTAATTAATTCTTCTTCAAAATAACCTGCATGATGTGGTGCGTATGAGGTATAGGTAACGAATCTTCACGCAGAAAAACTTTTTCTTCCACGATTTCGAAATTTTTCAACAGTTCATAAACATCAGATTTCTTCTGATGATAATCGATGGAATAATTCTGATCGAAAATCAACAGATTAAAGTGAATAAAGGCATAGCCTCCAGGGCGTAAAGTTCTGTAGATTTCGCTGAGAACTTTTTGTTGATCGACATAGTGCATGACATTGATGCAGAAGTAAGCATCCTCACTATTGTCAAGAAACGGTAACTGTTCAATATCTAAAAGATAAAAAGATCGTACATATAGAGGTCGAGTCTCTTTTGCAAGAGCTATCATCTGAGGATTATTGTCCAGCCCCTTTGCATATCTATTCATATCTTGGAAATAACTTACATCTCGTCCATTGCCACAGCCAAGATCAGTGATGCCAAAACATGAAAACATTGATTTACTAGCAAATGCATCACTCAAAAACTTTTCAAATTCCTGAGCGTAGATTGTTGGATGATTTTCCCAGTGATTCCCATCACGGTACTTGTCGAATAAATTTTGATTGTTCATAATATTCAGATTTAAATTGTTCCGATAATCCAGTCCATTAAATAGACCAAGACAACTACTGCCACACCCAAACCATTAACTCCGACAAATGACATTGTAATCCAATTTTGTAAATACATTCGTCCATATTCATCATCACGATAAATAGTGTATCCATAAAAGGTCCAACGATTTCGCTTCAAGCGAGGTCTAAAAACAATCCATACCAAGACTCGCAAAGCGAAGAATGCTAAAAACAGAAGGTCGAAAGATATCCACAAAGCTAAGTATACCATTCTTTTTTGCTCGTAAGTTCCTTCCATATGTGGTAGAGGAATAATTACTACCGCAAAACAATTTTGCGTCAGTAAGATAAAAGTACTTACCAAGACGACAAGTTTCAGATTTTTTAATTTTTTCATGTTAATGATCTCCTTTATTTTTTATTAATTTCCAATAGTTCCTTCATGGTTTCAAAGTAAGCAATCACTTCTTTCTCATGATCTTTTACAGATCCTTTCCAACTTGTTGTACCATTCCAAGACCCTTCACTATAATTATTGGAACTTATGTGAAAGATATTGTACATCACAAATAATCGAGCTTTATTGAGTGGCGTTACTAGCCGATCATCTCTATCATGGATACAATAAAATTTATTATCCTTGATGTCTTGTTCCATAGCGGAAATCCAATTTTTGATTAGCTCGACATTAGTGCCATTTACCATTTTTTTCATGATTTGTTTCCTCCTTTTAATTTTTGTTTTTATTAATCCCCATTTGCATGAGGACAAGTTTATGTAAGACTTTTTATTTATCGCCTTAAACTAATTTATTCAATTCACTCAAAATTGCCTTGAGATCATCTTGTGTAGCAGATATCAAGACATATCTTTCTCCATCCCTTCATCCGGGAGAAACTCTTTCAACAAAACAATTATCTCCTTTGATAATAACACCTGTCTTCTGACTTAATGTATCTTCTGATATTTTTTGAGAGAGGGACGTATCAGGGAACTTGATCTCAATATCTCCTTTTTGCATAGCTACATGATACCAGGATCAGTTTTTTATATATTGTTTTTCTTTATCTAAAATTTTCAAAATTGAATTATCTACATCATTAAAATTCAATTCAATACTAAGATCTCTAAAGAGTTTAATTCTGATTTTATTTTCGAGATTGAGATAAAGATATCAATTTATTTGACTACGGACGACCTCCTTATATTGTGGATTTCATGCCTCAAAATTTTCTAATACATTCATAAAATCATCAGAATAACTAGTTTGCATATTCGTAGGTTTCTGGATAATATGCTGACAAAGAGAAGATATGCTGTTTGCAAGGCTGTTCATTTGTTGATTTTTTTAAAAGTTAAAAACTACAATATATTATTTATGAGTTCAAAAATATTTTTGATATCTTCTTGGGTAGCTAATTCGATAGTCAATAAATCATCAGCCAAGAATCCATCTGGAGTCCTAGTTTGGAGAAAGCAATTTTTCCCTTTTATTATTACTCTCGGTACGGTTTTCCTTGGTATTTCAAATTTTTTTACACTTTCGGATAATTTTAGACTTTCTTTAAAGACTATTTCTAGATCTCATGGACGCATGATAATGCGTGAGTGAATCCAATCAGTATCCTTGATTATCTCTCTTTGTTTATCTAATATTTCGGATACATCTTTATCTACTCTCAGTGACTTTGACCCAATACTCAGCTCTTTAAAAAGCTTGATGGAAAAGTCTTTTCTTAGATCTATCAAATCATCGTAATGTTCACGTTCAAAGATATGTCTGAAATATTGCTTCTTTGTCTCATTTGAAATTTTTCAACTATTTTTTTCCATATCTTCCCAAAAATTTTCTTCTCACTGTCACTGACTCTGGATCTCCCTTCGACTCTTTTGTTTTATTCAAAACATAAGACTATCAAAATTTGTTCTGTCTTTACTTAATCATTTTTCTCTAATAATTTCTTCTGATTCAAAAGTACGTTTGACTAAATTAGAAAGTTTCTGTATTGGGCTGTTCATTTGTAATTTGAGGAAAAATATAAAAATTATTTATGCTAATGAGAAATTAATCTTCATCAATATAGCTTATTCTTACAGTTACTTCATTTCTACATTGTGTACAACGGGGATAATAAGTGATCCCTGCAGGTGAAGATTCATAAGGACAATTACCCACACCAGTCATTTTCCCTCAGCATTTTTCACAATTTATAGGAAGTCCATTTTTATAATTCTTACTTTCAGGTTTTTGACTTTCTTGAATATCTTCTGTAGCTTCTTTCTCTGCTATAAAAACAGTCAATGGTCGATTGAGACAATAGAGTAAATCATCTTTAGTAACTCATAAAATATCCTTTGCTCATTGTAAACACTCTGCAATAGAGCTTTTGGTCATAGCATGGAGCTTATAGATAAAATCTCCAATCTCTTCTTCTTGTTTAAATTTCCATTTCACATCTATGTTTTGAGTTCATCTATTTTTTAGTCATGCAGAAAAACATAAACTATCGAAATATTCCTTACTTAGAAAAGATACTTCATGTCATGTGATACAATATTTAGCAACCTTATCATCAAAATGTTTAGCTAAATCTGATCATGATAAGACATCTACAATTACAAGTTTCCCTCAAGGTCTCAGAATTTTTTGAAAATTTTGAAAAGCTTGAGTTTTGTTTAGACAATGATGCATAGCTCCAAAACTTCGTATTGAATCGATAGAATTTTCTGGAAGATTGAGTTCTTCTGCTCATCCTTCGATAGCTCGTATATTAGATTTATTCAAGTTTTTTATTTCTTGTAATTGATCTTTTGATGGATCTGATACATAGAGTTTTTTACATTTATCTGCAATTTCTCATGAAAAGAATCAGCTTCAAGCTCCCACTTCAAGAATAATTTCATTAGTCTGAGGATTCAGAAAAGTTTTCATTATTTCACTATCCATTTTTCTGGCATTAGGATATTGCTGCAAGGCTTCTTTATATAACTTAGATCTTATTCAATTAAATTCTATGGTGTTGGCACTATCAGACATTGCGATGAGTTTTTACATATTAAATATCGCATTATG
>CALMEO010000071.1 GCA_937862935.1 uncultured bacterium
CTGTGGTCTGTTCTTTTTCTGGCGTTCATACAGCGGCATATTCATTTGTCTGTTTGTATTCTTGTATTTTGATGTTTTTGATCTTCATCCCAAGAGATTCATTACAACAATCTCAGAGTAAGTAAAACATCCATTCCAAATCTATACTGATTTTCTGTCAAGAGTCAATAGAAATACTATCTCAATTTATTAGAGATTCAATAGCAGTAGTATTATTTTGTATATTGGCTTTGAGTCATTGTTCTGCAAATTTTGATTCTAAACTCTTAGCAAAATATGCTAGTTCATAGGTGTTTTTTTTGAAGTTTTCCATAAACCATGTTTTTGCAAGGTCTTTATGTTCTGTAATTGGCATCATTTCTCATTGGTAGGATGTTTCTCCCAATGCGGTGATTGAATATCTTTTTGCAAGTGGTCTATAGAAAGCAGTATATCCTATGAGATTGGTATCTACAACAGGTTCAGTGGTATATTTCGTTTTTTCATACTTTGTTTGTAAAGTAGCTCTTTGTCACTTGATCTCATTGAGAAGATTAGCAGGAAATGGTGATTTTGATGGTCAAACAACTCTTTCCCATGTACTACCATGTAAAGTCAAGATACCTCCTATGTTCATGTTTTTGTAGCTAGGTTCTCTGGCAAGTATTTGCTTTAATCTATCTACCATATACGCTTTCACTCCTTGATTTTTTCCATCTAAGAATCATTTGAGCGTATCAAATGATTGATGATTTTTAGATTTTGATATCAATGTTTCAAAATAAACTATTGCTTGAGCAAGTTCTTCATCATCTATTTTCCCATCATTATCTTCGGCGTCAGCAGTTGATTTTATAAAATCTGCATATGCTTGTGAATCATTACTCTCCAATTCTTCAAGTGAGGATGCTAGTTGAGTAAGCTCACTTTGTGCATTGAGCATATCCGTATCAAAAGCAAAGAGATTTTTAACTTCATAAGATTTTGTTGTTTCATTGTTTTTCGTAGACAGTGTTTCATCAATATATTTGATCTTCAACTGGTTAGCAGAGGTGGTGGTATCGAGACTCACGGTAAAGGTTTTATCAGCAGTTTTTTTGATAGTGAGCGTACCATTGG
>CALMEO010000072.1 GCA_937862935.1 uncultured bacterium
CACTGATAGCGCTGGAAACCAGAGTAATATCTTAGCCGTAAATACTTTTATTGTAAATACCGATACCCCTAGTATCACTATCAATAATCCATGAACAAGTCCAGCTCAATCTAAAACAATCACGGCAAGTGTGAATACATGAACATTAACAATGACCGTATGATCTACAAATACTACTTGTGACGCTAGTAGAACATTTGGAGCATATGCTAGCACAACATTTACTACTGAAGCCGATAATGGTAAATATGTTTGTTATAGAGTCGTAGATACTCTATGAAATACTTGATATGCACTATCAAATATTATTGGATGAATAGATACTACGCCACCAACATGTTCGCTTGCTTATAATCCAGCATCATGACCTGTAAACACAAATGTAACTGCGACTTGTAATGCTAGTGAAAGTGTGACCTATCAATCTCCCTCAGGTACTGGTGTATATACCTTTACTACAAATGGTATATATGTCTTTAATTTTACTGATCTTGCAGGTAATACAGGAAGTGCTACAGCTACCGTTACTTGGATAGACAAAACTGCTCCTGTTCTTGCACAAATCACTGCTGTTCCTAGTCCAACAAATGATACTACACCTAATTATACCTTTAGTTCTACAGAAGCAGGAACTATCACCTACGGGGGAAGTTGTACTTCTGCTACTACTACTGCCTCTATCGGTAATACCACTATCACTTTCAATACTCTCCCTGCGTGAACATATAGTAATTGTACTATCGTCGTCACTGATAGCGCTGGAAACCAGAGTAATATCTTAGCCGTAAATACTTTTATTGTAGATACTAGTCTACCTACAGCACCAAATCTTTTTGCACTAAGTGGAACTGATATTTGTCCATCTCTTCCCTTTGCTATTGCACGAAGTGGTTCTACTAATATCAGTTCTATAACTGGTGGTTCACAACTCTCTGGGTATAGATATGAAGTCTATAGTAATAGTGGAATGGTTACTGGTATGGTTTTGAGTGGAACTACAATCACCACATGAGCATCAATCATTGTCTCATCACTTCCTTTGGGAATTTATTATATGAGAGTACGAGCAATAAACACTCTGGGAGATATGACTGCTTCCAATACTATTAGCTTTACACTTGCTACACAATATTGTAGAAACAACCGATGAACATGAATCGTCATTGCTACTCCAAATATCTGGTTGAGAAATGTAGATCTTGATACGGTTTATAGATCTGATCCTATTGTTATTTTTGGACTTTCGTGAGCTACACCGATTAGTATCTCTAGATGAACCCTCTTTATCAACAATGCTACGGGAGCATGATGAACTACTGGTATAGTAACATCCAATGATACTATATATATAGAAATGATTTCTAGTACTAGCTATGATACAACCGTAAATTCATATCTCAGTGTTCTTGGACTTACTTGAACATTCTCTCTCACTACCAAAAAAAGTAATTGTGTTTTGAGTGCAGCAGAAAAAATCGTTATACAAAATATTTATTCGGATCTCAAAGATCAATATGATAATGATTTGTCTAAACTCGCCGACTTCTTAACTATCTTCCAAAGTATGGTAGAAGATGAATCAGCACTCGGTAATAGTTGTAATTTGGAATACCTTCTTTGATTGATTGAAGAAGATCTTTGATTCGAATGAGGTATAGATACCAGTGATCATATAACACCAAACTGTAAAGAATATACTATAGGATATGATAATGATCAATGAGCATATTATGCACCAGAAATGCTCAACAGATATTACTTCATAAATCGTGAATCAATCATCAGACATCTCGATTACTATAATCCAGGTGATTGTCACATCAATACTTATGAAAATAATTTCCGAATACCTGATTCTTCTGACGACCCTATGAGACATATTGCTCCAAATGGGAAAATCTATAATCTTATAGAACAATATGGTGGTTTCTCTGCAAACGAATTTGCTAGTTCAAAATACTTTGATTCGCTAGATAGTATTGTCAGATATATAGATATTAGAAATCCTGCAAAAACTATATGGAATCACGATATAGATACTTCATTTACACCAATACTTTATGTAGCACCAAATGGTAAAACATATAAGATATATAAAACTGACAGATGATATATGTCATACAAACTCATGAGTGTAAGATATTATACAACACTTGCTCAGCTTCAGAACTACATCATTACCAACAATCCAAATAAATAATGCTCAATAATATTGAAAAAAAACCTACAGAAATTGTAGGTTTTTTTGATATCAGAAGAATAGACTTGATTTCGTCTTACCACTTTCTATACATATCATATTAAAATAAAAAGTCAAATATTGTTA
>CALMEO010000073.1 GCA_937862935.1 uncultured bacterium
CACACCGTCAATGTTCCATAAAAATAATTGTATGGATTATTATATCCCGTCGTTCAGCTATAGACAAAAGGCGTACCCAAAACTGGTCTGGAAGTATCGACGGTAATAGTATCACTAAAGTTTGCTCAGGTATTCCAGAGTTTATCTACTCATCTCATATATGCATATCTAAGGCCATCTCCTACTGATAGTATTCGTCCCGTAATGATCTTACCATCTACACATCAAGTCTGGTTTGTCGTAGGATTGCTACTATTACCAATATATACTCATGACAATCATATTCACACTCCATCACTTGGACAAGTTTGAATAGTTAGGTTGACTATTCCTGTATTCGTATATTCTGCTCATCAGTTTATCGTAAATGTTCCTGTTCCTGGTGCTGTAGCATCATAGATATAGCTTCAGGTAGCTCAGGTAGTGAGATTAGCTGCAGCATCTTGAATCTTAAATTGTATATTGATATTTACTCCTGGTGTCAATCCTCCAGTATAACAATATCCTGCAGTACTCGTTCACGAATAATTTGCTGCAGACCGAGCACTTCCATTGAGCGTATACATACAGGTTCAGGTGTTGAGTCATAAGTCATCACTGACTGCCCCACTAATAGTAATCGTTCCTTTGTAGTAGTTATCTCATTGTCCATTATCTCATGTCATTCCTACACTGATATATCAAATTCACACCGTAGGGGGAATATTCCCAGCGACAGTAAGCCTCCTTCAGTCAGAAACTCAGGTATTCCCAGCGGCATCATATCCTTCTACATACCGACGATAATCTCCATCAGGCAAATTCAGGGTATATCAGGTAGTATAGATAGGACCATAAGATATCCACCCACCAGAATCGACAAAAAGAGTATAATACGTTATCCCTACATTATCGGAACCACTCCAGACAAAAGGGACATTATTAGAAAGCGTATAAGTATCACCATCTCCCGGAAAGAGAAGTTCTACTACAGGTGGTGTTGTATCTCCCAGACTTATGATAAAGTTTGGGATATTACTTCGAGAAGATATATTGCCTAGTTTATCAGAAGCTATAACTCTTCGATAATAGACTATTCAGGTAGACAAAGAAGAAACGGTTGCCCCTGTTATAGATCCCGTACCACTTCTGATAATAGTGGTAAATGCTGTTCAGGTACTAAGTTGATAATAATAGCCACTCATTCCTACTCCAGCATCGGTAACCGCTGACCATACAAGATTGACGGTCGTAGAACCGACAGTAGCTCAACTTGTTGGCGATACGGTACTTGGTGTACCTGGAGCTGTGGCATCATACGTAAAATATCTTTGAGTTCATGTCCCTAGATTGTTGGATGGATCATAAGCACGTATGTTACCATAAAAATTAGCTCCTGGACTCCATGATGGTGAGGTACATACATTGGAAGCCCAAGTACCTGCAGACCAAGAAGATCCATTATAATATTGACAGCTACTTATTCAGTTTGCATCAGTAGCAGAAGCTGCTATCCTAATAGCTCAGTTGAAGTAGGTACCATTAAAATTTCAGTATGACAAATAGGCAGTTCATACTGCAGGAGGTGTTGTATCTGCAGAGCCTATGGTAAATGTTCTACAAACAGATCGAGTTCATCGATTTAATAATGCATCTTCATATCGAACTTTCCAAGAATAAGAACCATCTGGCATTCAATAAACATACTGGCTAGTAGTTCATGAAGCATTAGACATACTAGTATATTCATATTGTGCATCACAAGTACTCCCTGTATATACATATAATTGTGAAGAATAAGGAGTACTACAACCTATATCTGTTGGTACAATCCAACTGAAAGTTACAGGAGAAGTAGCAGAAGGAATCGTGGATCAATTAGTAGGATTAGATAACGTAGGTGCATTTGGTCAGATTTTATCTATATTATAATTTGCACTACCGGTAATTGTACTAGCATTACCCAGTCTATCAAAAGCACGATAACATACTTTCTTTTGAGTATAGGTTCACGCTATTCAGTTGATAGAAAAATATTGTGAAGCTGATCATGTAGTGAGGCTACTTGTATCACATGTCACTCCTGTATTAACTATTTTATAATGAGTAGAAGTAGTAGGATCACATCAGACACCTGCTCACTCTGTACAGGCTACTGTTACTCACACATTAGTACCTGTACATAGTACACCATTTGGATCAATACCGGCCTTAGGTGCATCAATATCATAATATCGAGTAGTTCAATTGGTTCATGTAGTTGTGTTGCCTGCTGCATCCGTCGCTGCTATTTTTATATTTATATTGGCTTGGGGGTTAATAGCAGGTGAAGTACAGGTATATGTTGAAGAAAACGGATTAGCAAGTGTTCATGCCGACCAAGTAGTTCAATTAGTAGAATATCTACAAGATACCCCACTGGTAGTCTCAGTAAATGTTCATCTAACATTAACAACTCCTCTATAATAATCATACGTACCATTTGTAGCCATGATTCAAGATCGAACATACCCAGAAGCTATTATACTAGGAGCTAAGGTATCTCAGATAATCGTATCACTCGTAATAGTATATACTCATGCTCACGTAGCAAAACCAGCCCAGACAGTACGAGATTGAGATCATGAGTTTGTTACCAAAGGTTGGAGCGTCCAAGCATACGTCGTAGCATAGGTAGCATAGGTCGATGGAGTCCATGGTCAAGAAGATCAGGCATTAGAAAATCTCATACGTGTAGCTCCAGATACACTATTCCTGAGAGAAACGGTAGCTGTATTAGTATATACAGGATCTCAGACATTAATAAAAAATGTAGAACTTACTCAAGCAAAAGTAAAGGTAGTCAAATGGTTGGTAGAGAAAGTACAAAGAAAATTAGCATCCACTATACATGTAGTATCTGGACTGTTAGGTGCTCGAGTAATTCCATTAGAAGATCTATAAACATTTATTATTTCACCAGATACTGCTCAAGTCAATTCTATTTTTACATAAAAATTAGCACCTACAGCATTCAAGGTAGTAGTATTTGAGGTATTAGTAGATCATAAAACATAAGTAGCAGTTACACGTTGATTGGAAGGCAATCATCATTGTCCAGGAGTTGGATCAGTAGTTTTGGTTGGTGGAGCTATCCACCCATCCCAGGTAGCTCAAGAAACAGATATTGCAGTCACTCAAGAAAGAATCAAATCATGTTTTTTTCCTGTAGTATTGATAATATATCCTGTCTGAATTGATACGGAGCTTCATGGTACAATAGTTGTAGACGCAAGACGAATATTTCCCGTAGCGACAACGATAGGTCTCGTACAAATACTTCCACTCCAAAGATATCCTGCTGCGCAGATATAACGACATGTTGTTGTACTCGCACTGATATTATAACTTGGAGTAAGTGTTGGAGTCCAAGAACTACACGTACTACCATTGGATGCTCCACAAGTTTGTGTAATAGTAGATACCGTATTCCAGTTGGTATATGATGGTTTTGCAGAGCAAGCAGATGATCTCGTTTCCCATTGACAAGTAGAACTACATCCATCGCCATTGTTGGTATTACCATCATCACATTGTTCTCCTAAACCAACACTTCCATTTCCACAAGAAACAGCAAGCGTACAATTACTTCCATTCCATGAATATCCGGCTGCACAGATATAACGACATGTTGTTGTACTCGCACTGATATTATAACTTGGAGTAAGTGTTGGAGTCCAAGAACTACACGTACTACCATTGGATGCTCCACAAGTTTGTGTAATAGTAGATACCGTATTCCAGTTGGTATATGATGGTTTTGCAGAGCAAGCAGATGATCTCGTTTCCCATTGACAAGTAGAACTACATCCATCGCCATTGTTGGTATTACCATCATCACATTGTTCACTTTTTCATTCCATACCATCTCCACAAGAAGATGTTAGCGTGCTGAGATAAATAGTATCTGAAGTTATGATCGTATCTTTTCCATCAGTAAATGCAGCATAAACAGTAGCATCACCTGGATCTTTATCACCCAACAAAGTCCAAACAGATTCTCTAGAAAAAGAAACTCGTTTCCCAGCAGCTATTGCTGCTTCTACAGCGGCCAAATCATTTCAAATAATCATATTTTTAGGATCTCCTTCTTTACAATCTGCAGTAATGAGCGTAACTTCTCTCGTCGAAGTAGTAGACGCATCTCCATTGATAGTAAAAGAACACATAGTAGACCCCAACTCAAAGGTAGTGAAATGATCAGTCTCAAAGTGTATATATGACTTCCCCTGAGAATTTTCTACCTTCACCGTCCTCAAAAAATGTAATATTTTATTATCATGTGAATAATACACACTTATCTGTTCTCAAGAAGCATACCCCACAACAGGTACAGTAACGAAGATTTTTCTTACATTTCATGCATCATCTTTTATAAATAATTTTTCTTTATCTGATCAAATTTTAAACGTTTTAAATGCTTTTTGATTGATCTGTTTTTCACTGACCGTAGAAAGAGAAATATTCTTTGGTCATACAAATATCCCAGTATAATTGGATCAATTCTCTTTTTTTATTTTTGTATCTTCTGGCAATGCAATACGTATCTGATCATCTACAGATTCCATTATCGTAGCAACAGGCAGATTTCATTCACTCAAAGAAAGACTAATAGGTTTGGTACCCACGAGATTATCTCAAGTATCGACATATCCATTGGCAATCATTATCTCCTTGACAATATCTACATCGGTAGTTCTCGGAAGAAGTACAGGAGCATTTTGTGCATTTGTATCTTCGTACATATAGTCTACACGTAAAGCAGGTCTATAGAGTTCATTATCATATTCTCTAGATCATACTACAAGAGTTTTATCGTCTGTAGTAAGAACCACTCAAAGATTTCGTTGAGGATAACGAACCCAATCCTGTAATACAGAGATTCATTCTTGAGTAAAATCAAACCATTGAGGAGTATTTTTTTTCTTAAAAACAGATTGTTCTAAAACATTTTCATAGGCATAATCCATTCATACCTGCATACCTTCATCACCATACCACAACCTATCTTGATATCAGAGAAAATTATAATTAACTTCTCAAAATACTGCAAGAGTACCATTCCCCAATCATTCTTTTCGATTATTATTGAGTATTTTTTTTGCAAAAAAATCATTAGCATTTCATCACACTCTAGTCAATCTCATCTGTCCACTCAAAACGGTCGCAGAAGAAGGAAGAGAAGAAAGATCAAATTGAAGTAAAGATTTGGTTCATTTATGATCTAGATCTAATTGATCAGACTTTCAATAATTATAATCTCTAAATTTTTTGGATTCATCTATATAGGTATCAGCATAAGGATAGAGAAATACAGACTCATGAGTATAAGAATACACATCTGCAATGAGCGTATCAAAATCTTCCATATACACTCAAAATCAGAGATAGTTGTGAGCCCAGATACCATATACCGTAGTATCTTGTGCATCTACAAATATTCAATAATTATTTGGAGTATGCGAACCTCAGACACCATCATCTTCTCCATAAAGATTGAGATTGTGAAGTATAGCATCCCTTCATCCAGAGATTTTTATATGTGCTCACTGTGTCTTACTCGTAAACAAATGTACACCTGAGTTGATTCATATAAGTGCAGTACAAGAGCCAGTTATCTCAGTCATATAATTTGATATATAGATTCATGGTTCAAGGACGTAAATAGTATCTGGAGATAAATATCTAGGAATAGTATCTATTCCTGCTTGCAAAGGAATAAGTGAAGTATTCATAAACTGACAATCACTAGAAGCATCTCGATGAAGATAAGGATCCGCATCTTTTCCTGTAGCAAAAAATGAAGAAATAATAGACATACTAGTAGTATACTCTGTATTTTGCAAAGAGATATTTTCTGCTTCTTTATATGTTTCTAGTTCTTGAATTGGCATATCCTCTATTCAACTGATTGTCTGATTATCAGCTGCTTGTATTTCTATCTCAAGAGAAACATCATAAGCACTAAGGTATACAGGTTCTTCTGGCAAGAGATAGACGAAAACATTTCAAGACAAAAGTTCTTGAATAATTCAAGAGATACTCATAGGATTTAGTATTCGCTGAGTATCTTCGTTTTTTTGAAGCTGAAGTATACGTGACGATAAAAATTTTTCTCATAAAGCGTTTATTTTATTATTTCGTAAGGTTTTGAGAGTAATAGATGTATTTTCTGTAACGATATCTAGATGGAGCGAAATATTTTTGATAGAGGTATAGTATGAAGGATCAATAGCCCTCAGATCGAATTGCACAATACTTTTATTATCTTGAACATCTATAGTAGTAGCAGGAATCTCCAAAAAACTAATGGATGGAGTATTGGCTTGAGTTAATGTATACCCAAAGATACCCACAAGGAGAAAACTAAATAACTTAAATAATCAAAAAAATCATGCGGCACCCCAAATATATTTTTTGTGGTGTTTCTGAGCATGTTTGTACACTGTTTTTCCGTGATGATGTAGCCTATCAAAAACCTTTCGCATACACAAATAACGATATAAACTGCACTATACATATGTCCGATGTTTTGAGTGATTTTTTTGATTGTAGTATATCAAAAATTTCTTGTCAAAACAATAATTTTATGGTCATTTTAGATGGCTTTTCAAGGACATCAAAAATAGACAGAATATGTACATTATCTATATATTTGTCAATATAGACAAAATTTAAAGAATAAATTATACGTACACTTAGTATTCTCATATTTTTTAATAGCCACAACTAGACAAAAACCTTGTCTAAATCATATTAAACTTTGGCTTTACAAAAAATATTTTGTATA
>CALMEO010000074.1 GCA_937862935.1 uncultured bacterium
TCAAACATGACCAGATGCTTCTCGTACTTTGGGATTCATCAAAATCTGAGAATCAAGTCAGATGATATCTTCTCTTGATTGGATGAAGTATGTTCGTCGGTTATTTTCTATATTTCTTTTGATTTCTGTCCCATAAGGTCCCAAGTCTCGTGCATTGGCTAATCCGCCATAAATATCTGATCATGGGTAGGCAAATCATCTTCTTTTGGCTCGTGAAACGATAGTGTCTAAACTAAATCACATAATAGAAAAATTAACATACTAAAAGGTAAGATACTAAGAAATATATAAAAAAAAGAGAGGAGTTTGCAATTAGAAATATTCATAAATGGAGCATTAAGATATCCTTGTACAGTAAAGTTCTCTAAAATTTGCTTTATTTTTTATTCTCAGTATACTTTATCTAGGAAGAAGGTCTTGCATATAATTATAATGCGATGCACTACCAGCATACTTGCTGTATTCTAATGATTTACCTTATATGTATCTTATCTAAAAGTGCTACCCAAAACAAAAATAAAAGTTTAGTATTTATTCTCTTTTGTAGCATTAAGCTTTTATATACTGCATATACCCTTCATTAGCTTGTATAGTATTGTCAAAAACTGGTTTATACCTCTGTGTATATCTTGCCTGTATCGTGTTTGTTGCTTATTTACTTTGGTAAATACTGAAAATTCTCCACTTCACTAGTATAATAGTGATGATCTGACTTTTTTGCAATGTTTTATATGTTAGTTCCTTTTTCCTTTTCCTATCTTTCCTCTTCTTTCCATACAATACGATAGTGTATGCTATTATATTATATAGGAAGAAGGTCATGTCTATCTACTTTGTTATCCTTTACCGGTGTACATTGTTCTCATTCTTCTAATTCCTGTCCGCTGTGTACTTCAACGTCATTATGATTGAACTAGAACATTCATAACGATTATAGTGCATGTGTTTATAGGTTTTAATCATGGGTTTACCCCTGTGTATTTGTCTAGTCAACATTGTTTGTGAATGAAATATTTTTGTCTTTTATTATGGAGTCTCTTTATAGTAATTCTTAAATGTTTTATAGATATTTATTGACACTCTTCCTTTCCTTATATGATCTTTATAGAATCGCATTACTGCGGTTTTTTTGTTTGACTTATTATTTTAAAAAAATAGATATATGTTTTATTCTAGTATGATATAGTATGGACTGTATATTTTGTAAACTTATTGCAAAAGAGTTACCTAGTATAAAAATTTGGGAAAATGATCAATTTATTGCGCTTTTTGATGCATTCCCTGCGTGTAATGGACAAACCCTAATCTTACCAAAAAAACATTATGATTCAGACATTTTTATGATGAATACTGATGTTTATACCACATTTATGCTTGCTACTCATGAGGTAGTTGCTTTGCTTAAAGCATGACTATGAGTAGAAAAAATAGGTATGGTGGTAGAATGATTGCAAGTACCTCACGCTCATATTAAATTATATCCTTTCCGATGAGGTAAATCATTTGTCTGATGACTTACTGGTCACACTATGGCTGATATGAATGAACTTCAGAAACTAGCTGATACTATACGCGATAACATATAGATTTTGTTGCTCATTACGTTTTTTTATTGTTTATATAAAGAGATGGCTAATCTCATATTTTTTCTATTATAGTATTGACTTTGTCTATTGAATTTATATTATACTAATGTCTCTTTGTTTTTACTATTTTTTGCTTATTTATGACTTCTGCTCGTATCTATAAAATGAACATATATCGCGTTATTACTATGAAAAGAATAATTTTTCTTGTATGTATTTTTTCTCTTTTTATTGTATTGTCGTGATGTGGAAAGACAGTGGATGATGGTATAATAAGTACAGGTACTGTCCAATGATTTACTACTTCGTATCTTGTGTGAAATGCACCAAATTTTCAAAAAGTGTCTTATGGAACTGTTGTAGCCGATAGTACCAAAACCATCCTTAGTAATAGAGGAGGTATTTTGGAATATATCAATTGTCAGCCTGGTATGGAGGTATCCAAAAATACTATCATTGCTAAAATACAGCCAAATGTTGATGATCCTAGTTATCAAAATAATGAAACACAACTTGATGCTTTGAATGCACAATTAAATACTCTTAGCAAGATTTTTTCTCTTACTGATGATACTTTTGCTTTACAAAAAAGGATTCTTCTCGACCAATATGATAATAATGTACAACTTCTTGCAAATCTTGAAAAATCAGATGACTATAGTACTTCCAATATCGACTATCAACAACAATTGTTACAACAACAATATACCTATCTTCAGGATGCTA
Source organism: uncultured bacterium (assembly GCA_937862935.1). Taxonomy (GTDB): domain Bacteria; phylum Patescibacteriota; class Gracilibacteria; order Absconditabacterales; family Absconditicoccaceae; genus CAJBLF01. The sequence goes on from CALMEO010000074.1 coordinate 2,313, forward strand.
AATCTATCGATTTGAATAAAATGAAAACAAGTGTATCTACTACCTATAAACAGTATCTTGTTGTAATCAAAGATGCTTTGAAAAAGGTCGATGATGTTTTTGGTATCGATAATACTACTAGTAATGTGGCATTTGCCCAATATATTTCTAGCAAAGATCCTGATTTGAAAACCCAGGTAGAACAAAACTATCGTGAGATTAAAGATCAATTGTCGGATACTATGTCAGCTAGTGAATTTTCTCAGTATATTCTTGATGTAGCTGATTTTATGACTTTGGCTGCGAGTAGTATAAATGCTTCTACCCCATCTACTGCATTACCTCAGGCTGGTACTTTGTGATGATTGTCTATCGATGGCCTCTATACAACTTATACAACTTTAGCTACAACCCTTTTGGGAAGTAAATCTGCTTTTGACGGTGTTGCTAGTTCTTATGACTCAGTAAAAAATACCTATAATAATCAAATTAAAACCGCTGATATCAATACGCAAAATTTTGAAGATACTACCATAGAATCTACAGCTTTGCAAATAAAAAATCAAAAAGCTAGTATGCAACTTGCTCAAAAAACACTAAAGAATCAAATTACTTCAGCTGATGATACCAAAGATATTCAACTTGCTAATTTAAAAAATCAAATACTTACCCTTAGGCAAAATATTGCAGTAATTTCTAATTCACTTGATGGTGAAGTTTTGTATGCAGGTGTTGATGGTATAGTCAAAATGAGGGCTATCGGTGAAGATAATAAGGTTACACCAAATACCTTGCTCTGTCAAATTCTTCCTCAAAATCCATGAAATCTTAGTCTCCAAATATTTTCTTACCAACAATTACCATTGTGAAGTAAGGTTACTCTTTCTGATGATCAATGAACGTTTCTTGGTACTTGAATACTTGTTTATGAATATCCATATAGAGATCCTGCGACACAAAACTATATCTATGAAATCCCTGTTATTACACTTCCACTCAAGGAAAACCAAAAAATTTTAGTTACATATTCTCAACGTGCTGATATAAATCAAATTTGGATTCCTTTACAATATGTGAGTCCGAGACTTGAAGGTAATCTTATTAGACGTAAATCGGGAAAAACTATTCAAGATATTTACGTACGTTTAGGAAATATCAATGATAGTTATGTTGAGGTTCTCAGTTGATTAGATTTTTGAGATGAAATAGTCCAATAACATTTATTTGTTTACCATTTATGAGTAAAAAACGGTATACTAGATTCCAATGACTTTATTCTGAAAATATTCTTATATATCTAGAAAAATGATCTCCATATCCACATTTCATCAGAAGAATTCTTTTTTGTACGGAACTTTATTTTACTAAAAAAGATTAATGTAATGATTAAGTTTTTAAAAGATAATAAAGTAGCTATACTTGTTTTGACTATGTTTATATGAGTCTATGGAGTGATAAGTATTTTTACTATTCCCAAGGAGGCACAACCATCAGTAAATATTCCTTATTATTATATTAGCTTTACCTATTTGGGTGCGGATCCTTCTTCGATAGAGGAGCAAGTTGTTATTCCATTGGAACAAAAGGTAAAATCAGTTACTGCAGTCAAAAAAATTACTTCGACGTGTTATTATAATTTTGGTACAATTATGGTGGAATTTGAAAAATCCAAAAGCGATGTCGATGCAACCAATGATTTGAAATCAGTTATAGATCAAGTATATCCTACACTTCCAACAGATGTAAAATATCCAACACTTAAAAAAATAAATATCACTGATTCTCCTGTATATTCTTTTTCTGTTGCTTGATCTTTGCCTACTCAAGTGATGTATTCTGCATTGAAACCTTTAGAGGATCAAATTAAATCCATAGCATGAGTCTCTGATGTTGCTATTATTGGTAAACCCATCAAAGAAGTTAAACTTACCTTTGATACACAAAAATTAGCGTTATTGGATTTAGATTTTTCTCTGATAGTCAATCAATTGAGGAGTGCTTTTGTCAAATTTCCTGCTGATAAAAAGGACGTAGCTGGCAAATTATATTCCTTTGAAATCACTAATTATGAAACTAATCTAACCTGATTGATTGAACAGCTTAAAAATTATGATCTACTCAATATCGTTGGTAAAACAGTTAAACTTAGAGATGTTGCTACGGTATATATTTGATATACACAACAAGATAAAAAATCTTTCGTTATCACTGATATTAATAGTTTTGATACCCAGAATGCACTTTCTTTTCAGATAAAAAAATCTCCTGGATATAGTTTAGATACTTTTGTGGATGAAGTAAAAGATGTTATTATTGCATATGCAAAAACAACTCCTAATCTTCAATTTGTAGAAACATTGTCACAAAAAGAGAGTATTCAGAAAACTTATGGATTATTTATCGAAAATTTTTGGGAGACAGCGTTGCTGGTATTTGTTATTATTTTGCTTTTCTTGGGATTTAGATCGTCCTGGTTGATTATGGTTTCTTTTCTTGTTGTCTATCTTGCGAATTTCATTTATCTTAAGGCTATTGGATATAGTTTCAATAATATAGTCTCTTTTGCTTTGATTCTAGTTCTGGGTATTATGATCGATAATTTGATTGTTATTACTCAGTGAATTGTTGTTTGACTCCAAAAATATTCGGGTAATATCCGAGAGGCTATATGAGATTCTCTAAAAAATTATGGGAGAGCTATTTTTTTCTGAACTACTACTACTATAGTTATTTTTGTTCCTTTGTATTTTGGATTGACTTGAATTATTGGTGAATATATTAGATCGATGCCAGTAACTATTATTTCTAATCTAGTAATTTCACTTTTAGTTACCATGATTATCCTACCAGTTTTGGCTTTATATTTTTTCAAATCATGACAAACATATGTTTCGACTTCTTCTTTGTCGTTTCTAGAAGAAACGTGAGTTAGATTTGCAAATCGATATCATCGTGTAAATCAAAGAAGAAGATGATCCAGATCTATTATTTTTCTTTTTCTTTTATTCTTTGTTTGAGCATTATCACTTCTTCCCCTATGAATAGTTAAATTTTCATTTATGGGTAATATGGATTCCAATAATGTCTGGATGAATCTTACTTATGCGCCTGGAATAAGTTTATCAGATAATCAAACATATACTTCCAAAGTAGCTAATGCTACCTTAAAATATTTTCAAACAGTTATGTCTGGCATGGTAAGAGATATTTCTATCGACCTTGGACAATGATACTCTCTTCAATGATGATGAGGTGCTGGTAATAACGTTAGTTCTTTTACTATTAGACTAGTAGATACCACACAAAGGAATATGAAATCTTTTGAAATAGTTGAACAGATGCAAAAAGAACTTTTGTCTGCACTTAAACAAAAATATGCATTTATTCAAGATGTTTCTGTCTTTACGATCCAAGCATGATGAGGTTCAGGCAAACCTATTGCTTTTAGTATTGTTGGTGATGATTACCAAGAGATTAATGATTATGTACAATCTATATTGCCTGATATTAAAGCTATCCCTGGGGTATTTAATGTGGGCATCTCTATCGAATATACTAATGGTAAAATAGTATATGTCCTAGATGAAAACAAAGCTAAATCGCTTGGTGTTACGAGCTTATCTTCTCTTACCAATCTGCTTGCACTCAAAAATACAAACTATGAATCTAATGGTATCCAGATTAAAGAATTTTCTGATTTTGGTAGTGATGTCTTATCATTGAAAGCATTTCTTTCTACAGATTTACCGATAGATCAAACTAAAATAGGCAAAATACCTTTGGATCAAATTATCCAACAGAAACAATTGGTTCCTGAAATCAACGCTATTACCAGAGAAGATGGTAAAAGAAATATTACTATCCAAGCTGATAAAACCAATAGTTCTGCGTTGAGCGATATTACTTTAGCAATTGATCAAGTTATTAAAAATAATCCTTTGCCCGATGGATTAGCAAAAACAAGTTGATGAGATATAGCTTCCCAGACCCAAAGTTCTACAGATTTATCTAAGGCAATGATAATCTGATTGATTTTGATGATTTTGGTGCTTATTATTCAATTTAATAATATTAAATATGCTATTGTTATTGTTTCTAGTGTATTTTTGTCTATAGGATGAACAATAGTTATCCTTGCTTTGACCTGATTTGATCTTACTTTCCCTGCAATGATAGGGATATTTTGAGTTATGGGTGTTTGAGTAAATCAAGCACTGATCCATTTGGAAGATTTTAAATATTTTTATCAAGAAAAATGAATGTCTGTCATTGATAGTTTCCAACAAAGTATTGCTGAGAGATTTATTCCTATATTTTTGACTAAGGTAACTACAATCATTTGATTGCTAATTCTTGCTGTAAAAGACGAATTGTTCTGATCTATGGCAATAGCATTTATCTGATGACTTATTGTATCATTTTTTATTACTTTGCTCTATATCCCTTCTTTGATGAATCTCGTATCTAGAGAATATTATGTCAAAAACGATATAGAAACCTCTATGTAGTAAATCTTCTTTATTGGTTTAAAAATCAACAATATGCAAAATACTTTACTCGTTCAAACATATCCTGAAAAAATAGTGCCACCTATTGTTATGAAATATGCAGAATCTCTCTATGATATCCTTGATTGTATTAGATGTGATTTTGTAGATAATACTCTTGTTTTGTATTATGTATATAATTGAACTTTAGTGAAACTTTGACATTGTTCACTCCTTATAAACTGAAATCAGTGTGTTATCTCTAATTTTTATACAGCAAATCTTGCTGGGATTGATGAGTCATTCAAACCAAGAACTTCAGCTGCTACTGACATTCATGTATTACAGTCACCTATAAAATATCTTTGAAGGCAAATGTTTGCTAAGATTTTTGATGTGTGTCATGAAAATGCTATAACTTCTTTACAACTTGCTCCATTGAAACATACTAACTCTTCTGTGTTTTATCATAAGATGATTTTATATTATCCTGATGATATTATCAGTATTTCTGATGATGAGCAATGAAATATCGTTTTTATGCTCAAATAATTTATTAAAAAATATTGTTTTCTCTATGATAATTTCTTGATAAAATGAGTCAATTGTATAAACATTCTTTGTTTATATTTTTTTCCTTTATTATTGAAAATTATTATATCATGTATCGTACACACACGTGTTGAGAACTTACTGCTAAACACAGATGAACTCAAGTGACGCTTTGTTGATGGGTCAATAAAGTGAGAAACCTATGAGGAATGACATTTATCGATCTTCGTGATAGATATGGGATTACTCAAATTACACACAATCCATCAAATTCTTCTGTAGAATTTCCTGATATTAAATCTGAATATGTTGTTCAGATTGTTTGAGAGGTTATTGCAAGACCAGAGAATATGATAAATAAAGATATGGCAACTGGTGAGATAGAAATCAGTGCTATTGAAGTAAAAGTTCTTACCAAAGCTAAGCTTTTGCCATTCCCTATTGTTGAAGAACCAAATACTAGTGAAGAGAATAGATTCAAATATAGATATCTGGACCTTAGAAGAAGAAAGGTCTTGGATAATGTTCTTTTTAGATCAAAAATGCTTACCTTTACGAGAAATCGGTTTAGTGAAAAATGATTTATTGATGTACAAACACCTATTTTCACAGTCTCTTCTCCAGAATGAGCAAGAGATTATTTAGTTCCCTCTAGAATTAATCCAGGACAATTTTATGCTTTACCCCAAGCTCCACAACAATATAAGCAATTGCTTATGGTAGGAGGTATTGATAAATATTTTCAGATAGCTCCTTGTTTTCGTGATGAAGATCCAAGAGCAGATAGACATTCTTGTGAGTTTTATCAGATTGATTGTGAGATGTCTTTTGTCAATCAAGAAGATGTATATGGAGTAGTAGAATGATATCTTACTGAACTTCTTCCTGTACTATCGCCTCATAAAAAAATTACGGTTGCATTCAAAAGACTTACGTATAGACAAGCAGTAGATCAATATGGAAGTGATAAACCTGATCTTAGGTTTTCTATGCCACTTATTGAGATGACGCAAGATTTTGCTCATTCCTGATTTTCTGTTTTCAAGGATACGGTAGCTGCTGCATGAACAATCAAAGCTATGAAGTTTGAAGATAAATTACTCAGTAGAAAAGAAGCTGATGCACTTACAGAAGAAGTCAAAAAGAGTGGAGCAAAATGACTTGCTTACCTTATTTTTGATCCTGAATGAATAAAGGGATCTATTGCAAAATTTCTTAGTCCTGAAGAAGTTGAGCTTATCAAAATAAAGACTTGAGCTAAAGAAGGAGATACTATTCTTTTTCTTGCAGATACTTATGATATCGTAACAAAATCACTTGGAAGATTGAGAATATATATCAGAGATAGCTATCTTCAATTAGATAAAAATGATTTGTCCTTCTGTTGGATAGAAGATTTTCCTCTTTTTGAAATGGATGATAGTGGTAAATTAGATTTTTGTCATAATCCATTTTCCATTGTAAAATGATGAGCTGAAGCACTAAAAAATCCCAATACATTAGAAATTTATTCTGAACAATATGATCTTTCGTGTAATGGATATGAAATTCTTTCAGGATCTATTCGTAATCATGATCCAGAATTGCTATTAGAAGCCTTTAAAATGGTTGGTAGATGAGAAGAAGAGATTAAACAAAAATTTGGTGCTATGTATGAGGCATTCCAATTTGGTCCACCACCACATGGATGATTTGCTATTGGATTTGATAGATTATTAATGATTCTCAAGGATGAAGATAATATTAGAGAAGTATATGCATTTCCTAAATCAGGAAGAGCTCAAGATGTAATGATGGGTGCTCCATGATATGTAGATCAAGAACAATTGGATGAATTGCATCTTATGCTTAATCTACCTAAGGATGAATAATGTGTTTTATCCCTTTCAGTCTGATCAATAATGAAATGACCAAAAATAACTTAGTTTATAGAATAATGTATTGTAAATTATAATTTACAGTTTACAGTTTTGTTTCTCGTCTAATGTGTTTATTCTTGAAACTATCGTTTGAAACTATACCATATATTTTACTTTTTATTTATTTATTATTGTATTCTCAATGACAGCAAAAAAGAAATTATTAAAAGTTTTTATTATTATTATTCTTGCTATTTTTCTCCTTTCTACAGGACTTATTTCTGTATTATATCTTGGAGGCAATACTCCATGAACTGGTGATGTTTTATCATGAGATATTATTGTAGAAACATGAACTATTGATACAGAGATTATTGAAACGTGAACACAAGAAGACTTAAGTATAGATACAGAAATTGTTCCTCTATGAACTGTTGCTCCCATAATTGTTACTACAGGAAATAAATAGTTCTTTATTTTGTTAATTCTCTTGTTGTCATGAAATTGATGGTTGAAAAATCTCAAAGATATGCAAAAATGAGGGCACATACAGCGACTCATTTGCTCCATACTCAGCTTGCAAAAATTTTTAAAACCACAAAACAAGCTGGTTCATTGGTAGATGAAGATTATCTTAGATTCGATTTTAATACAGATAGGCTTCTAACACCAGAAGAAATTCATGAGATCGAAAAAAATATTAATCAGATGATTTATGATGCGTATGAGGTAGAGGTCAAAGAAAGATCTTATGATGAAGCTATACAATTATGAGCTAAGGCATTTTTTGAGGATAAATATGGCGATACTGTCCGTGTTGTGAGAATATCTACTCATAACGATGAAATCGTTTCTATAGAACTTTGTGGAGGAACACATGTAACTAATACTAAGGATATTGGTTGCTTTTCTATTATATGACAGGAGGCAGTAGCATCTGGAGTAAAAAGAATAAGTGCGGTGACTTGACCAAAAGTAGGTATGAGAATCCATGAAATACAAGATATTTTGGATACTACAGTAGAAAAATTATGAATAAAAACCCATACACAGTTATCTGATAAACTCGACAAAACATTGAAAGAATATGATGACATGAAAATACATCTAGAAGTTTTAGAAACTAATATGATTAAAAAGATTTTAACATGATCTGATTTTTCTTCATGAAAAGATTTAGATAAAATATTTTTTGTCCCTTTTGCATTAAATTTTAAAAATCTTGCATTTCAAGCGAAATCAATTTTTGAAAATCAGAATGTTTTGATCTATACTTCAGAATGATGATTTATATTGCTTACTAAACCATGAGTTTCTGCTAAAGAATTTGCTACTAAACTTGGTATCAAATGATGAGGAACTGATACAATGGTACAAGGAAGAGATGAAAAAGTTTTAGAGATTATTAAATAATATATGCTAAAATTTTCTCAAGTACACAAAAAAGATATTCCATTTCTCGCAAAAATTTATGCAAATGCATATAATAAAGAATGAGAATCTTGGAACACAAAAAAAAGTAAAGAAATAGTAATGTATCGATATAAAAAAATTATTAAAATAAAGGTAATGCACGATGATCAGATTGTTTGAGCTTTCTTTTCTGATGTTAAGCCTTTATTTTTTTGAAATATATTAAATGATGGTGATGTAATTATAGATCCAAAATATCAAAAACTATGAATAGGGAAACAACTTTTTATCTACGGTATAGAGTATGCTATTAAGAAATTCCATGTTGTATGATGGGATTTTTATACATTCAAAGATAGTTATCAGTATAATCGATATAAACGTATCGGTTTTTCTGATTCCAATAAATGGATATT
>CALMEO010000075.1 GCA_937862935.1 uncultured bacterium
CACTATATTTATTTCTCATCTATATACTCTCTAATCATTCAAATAACATAATCCAAATGTTTTTCTGTAAGTCATGGATATACTCATATCCAAAACGTATTATTCATTATATAATCAGAATTTTTGAGATTTCCTATTACCCTATATTCTTTCACATAATCTATAAACGCTGGTTGTTTTATATAATTTCATGCAAAGAGGAGTCTTGTACCTATTTTTTTTGTGTTGAGAAATTGCATTAATGCTTCACGATTTATTCACGATCATTCTTTTATACTCAAAAGAAACCCGAATCGACTTGGATCAGATTTTTCTGTCGCTTGAGGAAGTATGAAATATTTATCAAATCAGTTTTCCCTGCATTTATCATAGAGATATCTGAAGTTATCTTTTCTTGCTTGGATGAATCCTTCTAGTTTTTCAAGTTGAGCGACTCATAAGGCTGCTTGCATATCTGTTACTTTGAGATTATATCCAATTCTAGAATAGATGTATTTATGATCAAATCACTGTGGTAAATCTCATAATTTCCACTTGAATCTATTGTTGCAGGTGTTGTCTTCTCACGTTTTGCATCGACAATCTCTTCATCGATCTCTATATGATTTTATTATTTTTGCTAATAGGGGATTGTTTGTTATCAATCCTCATCATTCTCCCATAGTAATATGGTGAGCTGGATAAAATGATAAGGTTCCAATGTCTCAGAAAGTTCCTGTAAATTTACCATCATATTTGGTTCCCAAAGCATCACAATTGTCCTCAATAAGTCGTAAGTTATGCTCTTTACAAATTTTTGTAATCTCGTCTAGATTAAAGGCATTTCATAAGGTATGCGCAATCATTATTGCTTTGGTTTTCTCAGAAATTGCTTGTTTAACTTGATCTATATTTGCTTCATACGTTCATAAATCTACATCAACAAAGACAGGGACTAATCAGTTTTGTACTATAGGATTGATAGTAGTAGGAAATCATGAGGCAACCGTTATTACTTCGTCTCATGGTTTCAATTGTCTCTCTCAAAGCTCTTTTGCTGTCAGTGTTGTCACTGCAAGGAGATTTGCTGAACTTCCCGAATTGGTAGTAATGACATATTTTGCTCACAAAAATTCAGCTAGTTTTTTCTCAAACATATCATTTCGTCTACCTTCTGTTCGGTGACAATCTAGAACTGCTTCCATCATATATTCCAATTCTTTTTCATCAAATACTTTCCCAGAAACGGGGACTATTGATGTTCATGAAACAAATTCTGCTTTTTTTGAATCGATGATTTCTTTTAATAATCATTTCATATCATCACGTATCATTGTTTATATTTATAAATTAAAATTACTTGTGTAATAAATTACTTATTTCTTTATCAATATCTTTGAATTTTGCAATATGATAATGAACAAGTAGTGGTGCAGATTGTCGTGATATACAATTTCTCCAACATATATAATCATCTTTTGAAAATCATTCTATGAGTTGATATAATTCGGCATATTTCTCATGTGATGTATTAGTATCTTTTTCCCATACTATCAAATGTTCAGTAGTAAAATCGTTTTTCTCTTTTGCTTCAGCCAAAAATCGGAATCTATATTCTTGTATAAACTGTCATGTTCTCTTCATTTCAGCTATAGAAAATTGACGGTAATCAACATCCTCTATGTCTTTTACATAATCATAACTTCTTCAAAGGACCATATATCTTGGCATTATGTAGGATAGGTAATTATATAAACTGATTAATCTCTTCCAAAGCTAATTTTTCTATATCTTCATTGGCATAAAATGCTCTATAAAAATTGAGTGTTCTTTTCAATACTTCCTGTACTTTGTATTTTGGTGTCCATCATAATAATAGTTTAGCTTTTGTATTATCAAGTAGTAATAATCCAGCTTCATGCATTTTTTCATTGGTTTCAGGTTTTACTTCATATTCTCATTTTCCGAGGATTTCAATGGCTTGAGTTACGATATCTATCACTTTGAGTGTATCGCTTACATCTGGGCCGAAGTTATATGCTCATAGATATTTGTCATCTTCAAATAGTTTTGTTCAAATAATCAAATAGCCAAAGAGCGCTTCTAACATATATTGTCGAGGTCTTACCGCATCAGGATTTCTGAGGGTTAATTTTTCTCATTGCATGATAGATCTTACGATATCTGGTATCAATCTATCTTTTGACCAATCTCCTCCTCATATAACATTTCCTGCTCTTACTACTGCCACTTTTTTGTTTCCTTCTAGGAAGAATGATTTGGTATAACAATCGATAGCAAGTTCTGCCATAGCTTTACTAGCACTATAGGGATCATGTCATCCTAATCTATCATTTTCTCTGTATGGTCGAATCCATTCCTTATTTTGATATACTTTATCAGTTGTTATAAGTATTGCTCATTTAATACACTCCTTACTTCTGATCATTTCCAAGACAGTTGTTGTTCCCAATGCATTTGTTTTGATTGTATATACGGGATCTTTGTAGCTATCTCTTACGATAGGTTGAGCAGCAAAATGAAATACCATTTCTGGTTGGTACTGATCAATTGTCTTAGATAATAATTCACTATCGGTAATATCACCGATTATTTGAGTAATCTTATCGTTCAATTTAAATGCAGCAAAGAGATTGGGCTGTGTATGGGCCTCCAAGGCATAGCCGATTACTTTTGCTCACATACTATGCAACCACAATGCTAATCGACTTCCTTTGAATC
>CALMEO010000076.1 GCA_937862935.1 uncultured bacterium
TCTTTTGCTTTTTCTACTCTTTCTGTAGCATCTTGATACCTTTCTGCTGCTTTTTTGACGCTTGTATCTTCTGGACCACATGCGTTGAGTGTTATAAGAATGGATAATGCACCAGCTCATCCTAGTGTTTTGAGTTTGCTTTTGAATGTCTTCCAGTTATTGGATTTTGAAAGATGTTTTTCAGAACTTGTCATGATAATTGTATAATAAAAATAAAATTTAATTTAATAAAGCTCTAGTAGAGGAGACTACGCCCATTCTATTATTCATGGTTTTGATCAATCTTCCCATGAGAAAAGGATTTTTCATCACTTCTCTGGTTTCACTTTCATCACACATGGTTCTGCCTGCAGGTGGATTGTCAACGATACCATATTCTCTGTGACTTACAATTCCTCTGCGAATCATGTTGGGGTTGATTGCAGCTTGCTCTGCGCTGATATATCAGAGTTGACCATCAGAATCGAGAATATATGTTCTTCCTGTGATACAGTCTCTTACGCCAAAATTTGTTCTGGCTATTTTGGTGTTTTCTCTCATTTTATTAATCAATTCTTCATAAATTTTTCCGCAAATATCTCTTTCCATACCATCAAACAAACGAACTCCTCATTGTCTAAACCTGAGTATTTTGCCTAGAGTTCTTCATGATATCGGTTTTTTGAGTCCTTCTACATTGAGCGAAAATACGTTTTTTTTGAAGTCGATACTTATTGTTTTGCCGTTGGATTGTACATTAGTTGAGAAATCAAACTTGGTTGTGGTTCTGAAATTCATCATTTTTTTTATCGGACTCAACCAAAATGAGGTAGGTAGTGTCATTCTTGTTTCACCTCTTCTGAGTCCCATCCATCTTCTTTCACTTGCTTGTCTATATTGGTCGTGAAGTTCGTTCATAGCAAAATTGAAATGCCCCATCATCCTATCGATACCAATCCTGAGTCTTCTGTTGGCATTGCCGGTAGCTGAATCGAAGGTGTTGGTATTCTCAAATAATTGATGATCAAAAAGTACTGTTGTATTTCTTCTATGTGTTCCTCCAAAATTTGTTTGATTGTCTTGTTGTTCCAATACGATATTTTTTTCATCCATTCTAATAACTATCATATCGCCTGTTGCTGGATCACGGTAGGTGAGCGATATATCTTTTTTCTTGGCCGAATCAATAAATCATTTCATAACATTATATACTACATGTGCTCTGACTTTTCCATACTGAATTGCTTCGCATTGGAGAATCGTCCTGACCATAGCTGCGGGATCTCATGCTTTGAGTTTAATCTCTTTTTGTTTATCTATTTTTATATTTACGAGAATCTGTTGTTTTCCTGAAACTTCTAGATTCATATCATATTTCACAGGTTCTGGATTGTTAAGATCTTCTGGCCTATCATTTGTGGTTATATTTACTGTTTGATCTTTTATTTCTGTTTTTGAGTCTTGTCCAGAAAAAAATCTGAGATAATTTACATCTCTACGACCTATGATATTGTGGCTTCTTCTGTTTTCCATCATATCTACAGTATCGATATCCCCCATGATATCTTGATGAACGTTGTTATCTAGTTTTTGGTTTTCGATCTCTGACAAATATCTTGTTACTTCTGATTTTAAAAGAGTGTTTGTGGTAATATCATCGATAAATGCCACATCCATCTGCCTGGCAAAAAACTGAGGAATTAGGGTTTCTAAATTATTGTTTATATAATTTCTAAATGCCATCGGGTTGATGATATTTTCTGGTATATTTCATGGATGTCTATCTGCGGTAACCCATGTTCTAAATCAATTATACATAAAATTTGCCCCTGGAATCAATGGACTTACTCCTGTTGGTGGATTTATCAATCTACGAACATTTTGATACATATCTTCTTTTTGTTCAGCTGATAGTTTATCGAATTTTGGACCATCTTTGTTTGAAATAGCACGAAAGATTGCTTCTCTTTCTCGTTTTGCAAGGTTTGTTCCTGATAATCTATCCATAGCATTACCTATTACGTTTCCTGTTCATGCATTGTTGTATGCATCTACTTCGGTTTCACGAAGTGCTTGTGTATTTAATGTTCCAACTGGTCAACGAATAACTTTTAGCTCTTTGTTGTTGATAAATTCTCTTCATCCTACTGTTCTTCTAATTGCTCCTGGGTGGAGTATAAACTCATATCCTTGTGTGGGTACATATGGATTTCCTGTTCTATCAGTAAATGTTATTCAAGTAAGATCGATTGTTCCATTTGGTACTGTCATAGGTACTAATCCATTAATTCTTACGTTTTGTATCGTATTATCTGCTAATTTAATATCTATCCAATAATTTGCTAAATTGATTATAGTTCCAGCTTCATTATAAAAATTAAACCCATCTGCTGTCGCTCCTGGTGTCATAAAATCTGGTCCTACATTATAAGTATTTCCTCTCATGTCAGGAAGTAGTCTTGGAATATCAAATTCATTTACAATATTAGCTAAATTTTGGTACTCACCTTGTCTTGGTACTATGTTTCATAGCATTGTTCCTATAGTTCATAATTGTCCTGCTATGGTTGCTTGTTCTGCTGCTATTGTTAATCTTTTCGCATTTGCTGCAGGTGTAACAATTCCTGCTATACTTGCGAGTTCTCTTACAAGATCGGCATCTCTACTAGTTAACGTTGTTTCTTGTTGTTGTAGATTTGTTTGTTTGATAGTAAGGTCTTCTGCAATTTTGATTATTTTATCTTTGTTTTCTTGATCAAGGAAAAAATCATTTGTTGGATTCAATGTCAAAAGAAGGGTATCTCTTGGATTGTTCACTATGGTACTTGTTGATACCAAATTAGTGGAATTAAGATCCGTATCTATTTTGTTAATTGCTAATTTAGCTTGTCTTTTGCTCATTGTAAATTAGTGCTATATAAAGCTATTTTTTATTCTGCATCCATAATTTCATCACTGACCATGTCTACTACGATGTCAGAGAGAAGTTCTTTGTAGTCTGGTATTTTTGATGCAAGATATTCATCGATGGCGGTCAGATTTTTTTCATTGTCTTCCAAAAATCTTACATCATCATCCGTAAGTGTATATTCTACTGATTCTAAAATTTCGTCCATGATAGTATCATAGACATCGTCTTTTTCTATGTCAGGATTGATTTCTTTGAGTTGTGCGTAGACGTAGTCTGTTGCTTGACTGATGTTGGTAATTTTTTCCATGAAAATAAAGTGAAAGATAAAAGATGTTATGCTGCTGCAGCTTTTGGAGCTGTATTCATTTGGATTATTTTGGCATCTTTGCCTGCATTCTTTTCTGCTTCTATAAATGGTCATACTCGAGCATTAGCTCTTTCTTTTGCGTAGGCTGCTCAGTAATAATTTATTCTATTTTCTATTGCTGTAACTATTTTTTCTTCACTATCTTCAAGCTTTCCTGCGTTGGGATTTCTCAAAATATCTTTTATAGCTTTTTTTCATGCATTGAATTTCTCATGAAATTGTTGCGGATTCATTTGAAGTCCTATATTGCCGCCTAATTTGTCTATTGCACTATCTACTTTGATGTCTGAATAACGGAGAAATCTGCTCTTATGAAAATTCATTACAAATCTGACTCCATCTTTATGCTCTGTTCCTATTTTATTAAATTTTTTGATGAATGTATTGATTGTTCTTCTCCTTCTTATTGCACTTATTGAATTAAATCCATCTGGTTTGTTAAATAATCATTCTTTTTGTTTGTAATGTAGTAGTCTTGTAGGTAATTTTTTTAATCCTTCTTCTGAAAAATCTGTATAGTTTTTGCCTATATCTGTAAAGAAGTCTTTTTGTGCATTTTTATATGCTTCTTTTTCTGTTTTGAGTTCTTCTTTTAACCTAATGATTTCTTCTGTATTGGTGTCTTTTATATCTTTTATTTTTTCAATATATCTATCGATAGTTTTCTTTAGTCTTTCTTTAGCTTCGTTTATCCTGGATTCTGTACCTTTTTTTTCATTTTCTGTTTTTTCGTTTTGGATGCTTTTCCTGTTTGGTTTTATTATTTTTTTCTTATCGTCACTTAATTGTATTTCATTACTTTCAAATCCGAAATATGTTATACTTGTATCATTGTTCTGTTTTTTTCTTTCGTTTAAAAAATTTATAAAAGCATTTGCTCATGTATTGTTTGTATAATTTGGATCATATTTAAAGTCATCAAAAGCATCTATGAGATCTATAAGTCATACCAATCTATTGGCTTTTTCTGTTGCTATTTGTTTATTTCTTTCAGTATCTTTTTCCCTTTTTTCATTGTCTATTGTATCTTTTTTTTCTTTTTCTTCTTGTAATGTTTTTTTTATATCTTCAAGATTGTTTCTATCTCAGAGTTTATTGTAAGTGTTTACTATTCCGTCAAAAGTAAATCAAGAAGCTTCTTTCTGTATATATGTCCAAAAACTTGTTGCTCCTTCTTGAGGTTTTTTGCTTTTTTGAAAATCATCGTATGCTTTGAAAAGTTGCTCATATTGGTCGGCGGTGTTGTTTACCGAACTTACGTTATTTACCTGATTATTAAGGTTATTGTTCCCTTGATTAGTCATTCTTTTGGGTAATATAAAATAAATTTCTTACTCTAATAGTACTCAGAATTTTTTTTTTGTCAAATTCCGACTAATTTGATAAATCAAAATTTGGACTATAAAAAAATGGGCACTTTTTTGTGTCCATTTCTAGTTTTTCTGTCTGGATTTACTTTCGTTCTTTGCTCATCTGCTTTTTCCTATATGAATTGGCGAATCTATGCGCTTCATCTCTTGCTTTTAGGAGTATTTTGTCTGCTTGATCATAGACTATATCTTGACTATGAATATTCAGTTTGTTATCGAAGTAATATATTTTCTCGGAGACAAGACTTCATTCTTCTTTAGCTTGAAGCTTGAAGCTTGAAGCTTGAAGCCTTTTTTTTCAGATGTTGGATTTTTTTCTTGCTTCTCCCTTCCCCAAAGAAACAATATCAATCTGATCTACTATTTTTTTCCGTTCAGGATTTTTACATAATTTTTTTACTATGCCAAGCTGACCTTTCCCTCCATCCAAAATTATAAGATTGGGTAGATCTCATCAGCTTTTTATTCTGCGTTCCAAAACCTCTTCAAGTGCTGCATAATCATCACTTAGGGACTTGGGACTAGGTACTAGGTCCTCGGTACTCGTCCCTTGTTCCTTTGTCCTCTTTACTTTTCATTGTATCTTATATTTACGGTATCATTTTTTGTAGGGGAGTCATCCGAGTATACAGGAAAGTCAGCCGCTTGTTCGTCAGCCGCTGAGATGAGAGATGTCGATGCATTCGATTCTATAGGGAGTTTTTTTGAGATTATATCTATCTTTCAGTGTTTTGAACATATCATTTATCATCGTACTTTCTTCTTGGAGTGATTGTGTGATGATGTAGGATTCTAGAAAATTTTCTGCCAATTTCCAAAGTTCTTTTTTTGCTGTTGTTTTTAGTTTAGTAAGCGATTTGCTGATTATTTCTCTTTCACTCTTATTCTTTTGTGTTTTTCCTTCGCCGAATGTTCTTTGAATAGCTAGTTCTAAACTATCTATTTCTATATCATTTGTTTGCTCTTTACTTGTAATGACATCCATGAGTTTGCCTTTGATAAACACCAGGACAGTATAAATATTCTGTGTACCGATGGTTTTTATGAGACAAAGGTAGCCATCTTTTTTTTCTTGTAAGACAACATCTTGTCTCTCTACAAATCACTGAATTGATCTATAGATATCCCTTAATTGTGCGGCCCATTCGAAATTTTCATGAATAATTGCTTCTTCAATTTGCTTATACATCTCTTTTTCTATCGGTTTTGTATTCCCCTTAAAAAAAGATGTAATTATTTGTAGTATTTCTTTATATTTTTGAATATTTTCTTTTTCATATGTATTGGGACTTGGGACTTGGGATTTGGTAATTTTTCATTTGTAATTGGTCATTGGTAATTCTTTTTTACATCGGCCTGCGCAGAGTCAGAAATAATAATCTGAACATAACTTTCACTGTTTAAATTGCGTAGATTTACAGCCTCTAAATTTTAGTATCTGTCTTATATATTGCAAAAATTTTTTGAGTTGAATGGTATCGTTTTTGGGACCAATATAGATTGCATTGTCGTTGTTTCTTTTTCTTGTGAGAAAAATTTGTGGAAAGGATTCTTTGGTTATCTTGATATATACGTAGCTATTATCTGCTTTTAAAAGATTATTATACTCTGGTTGGTGTTGTTTTATCATATTATCTTCTAGATAGAGTGCTTCACTCTCATTTTTGACGATGAGGAAATCTACTTTATCTGCCTTTTCTAGCATTTCTTGTTTTCGGAGCGAGTTGGGCGAAAAATATTGTCCAAGTCTTTTTTGAAGATTTTTGGCTTTTCCTATATATAAAATAGTTCACTTCTTATCCTTGAATAAGTAAACTCAAGCGTTGTTTGGTATTTTTGTGATATCTGTGCTAAACATACAATTTAAAGATGAAAGGTAAAAGGTATAAGATTCTTGTATTTATTAAAATATGATATGGAGGATGAATTGCAAGATATACTATGTTACTTACCTTTTCTTAATATCTTGACTTTTTCTTTGATATGTATATTGTGTTGGTATAAACAAAAAAATTACCTCAAACAATAACGAAAATAAAATATTCTTATGAAAAAAATCTGTTTTTGGCTTTGTGCCATGGGAATTGTAGCAGTATATTTTTTAATCTGCTATTATGTTTCTCCACGTATCTCTCTGTATGTAGATACGAATCCTCTATCTTTTGCTGTAATGCATCTTGCAGGAGTATTGACCACAACATTCGCTTTATTTCTTATGTTTAAAGGTACGAATTTTTCATTCAAGGAAATTTGGAGGGAGGATAAACCTTCTTTATTTGTAGCCTTCTTCATTGTGGTTCTAGTAATCATGGTAGTTGTCTTGTTTTCACTTATTGACACTGATCTTTCTACATTATTTGATTATCCTCTTGTAGTACTCATACTTCCACTCAATTTTTTCTTCATTTTTGTTGTCTATAAACTGTTTAAATGGGTATATTTCAGCAGAGAAATTACTCAATCTCTCGAAGAACAAAAGCCTATGGTGCCA
>CALMEO010000077.1 GCA_937862935.1 uncultured bacterium
CTATGAAAAAATCGCAACTTGAAAGTCTTATTACGTCTTGTTTTCAGAAAGCACAGACTAAAGCTCAAGAGATAGTTGGAGAAAAGACCAAAGAGATTCTAGGAGTCGATCCGTCTGATATGGCTAATATGCTTGGATGAGGATGAATGCCTGGGATGAATTAGAAATTAGCGGAAAGGAGAAGGTAAAAAGTAGAAAGTAGAATACCGCAAGGGTCATCTTGAACGGAGAGTGAAAGATATAGTAATTTTACTTATGTTTTTCATTTCACTCAAGATAAAAAAGGTAAATCAGTATGACAGATATATTTAATAATGAAAAATAATGATGCTTATAAAGAAAATTTCATCATTTTTTTTATATTATATTTTTTGCTATATTTGGGATAATTAAATTATATATACTATTTTGCAATAGCTACGATAATTCCACTATTTTTGCCTCGTAACCATGATTTCTATACCACTCAAAGACTGCCTTGATATCTTCTATAGGTGTTGATGCTCCTCCGGTGATGGCAACTCTTTCATATGCAAAGAGCTCTGTTTCTGGATATTGAATAATGTCTTTCAATGATTCTCCATAAAAACTTTTCTTATTGTTCTCTCTTCAAATACTATATAACTCTTTAGTATTATTACTTTCTTTCCCTCCAATGACGATAAAGCTATCAAATTTGTCGAGATTTTGAAGTACTACAGTCTGTCTTTCATAGGTAGCTTTGCAAACATCTGAAAGTATTGGTAATTCCGCGTTTATGTACTGCTGTTTTATTTCTTCAATGATCGTTTGTACATGAACAAAATTTAATGTTGTCTGAGCAAGCACCCCAAAAACGTCTTTTTTGAGATACGGGATATCTTGTATATTTTCTTGTTTCTCACACACATAGACCTCTCCTCACTTATAACGAATATACTCTACTACATTTTTTCCTTCTTGATGATGTTCCTTTCCTATATATACTATTTTACTGATTCCTTTTTTTAGGAGATTATCTACTTCTGTATAAATTTTGGTGACAAAAGGACACTCGAGATTATATACTGTTTTGTATTTTGCTTTTGCTTGATCTATGATTTTTCTATTGGTCCCATGAGCAGACAAGATAATAATTGCGTTTGTGTTTTTTACTTCATTAATCTCTTCAACAAAAAATACTCCTTTATCTTCAAATTCTTGAGTAACTTTGGGATTATGTACGAGTGCATGAATACAGAAAATTTTTTCACCCGGATGTTTGGCTACTATATCATTAAGTTGGTCTATAGATCTTTTTACTCCAAAACAAAAACTTGAAGGACTGAGATAATATACAATTTTACTCATAACTCCACTTTAACACTAAAGGTTCTCATTTCTAAATTCTAACTTCTAATCTCATATATATGAAAAAATAATTTCTCTTTCTCTGGAATGATCAAGTTCAAACAACAGTACCCTCTGCCATATACCAAATGATAATTCTCCTTTTTGTACAGGGATAATTTCACTACTATTTCCCATAAGCATTGCTCTAATATGTGAGTGTCCATTGAGACATTCTTCTTTGCTCTCACACATCGTTTTGGGGTCTCTATGTTCAAGATCATTGTGTTTGTATATTTCATCTATAGGAATATTCTTATTACATCGTTCTTTAAGGTCGTTTCGAAATCCATCTTCTGCTTCATTTATTTTGAGTACTGCTGTTGTGTGGCGAGTAAATATATTACATAATCAATTTTTACATCAAAACTCTGTAATAAATTTTTTTATATCGTCGGTAATATCAATGATATCAAACGATTTCTTTGTCTGATATAGTATGGATTTAGAATAATACATTATTTTATAACAAAGTAAAAAGTTTTTTGTTTATATAAAATCCTTCTATCATTTCAATGAGTTTCTGTTTGGTTTATATTTTATTATGTTTGTTTTTTATGAAATTATTGTTTATTATTTAGCGTAAACAATTATTTTTGTAACATTTCCAACATCAAATCTTTATGTCTGCTTTTTAGATCATGAACTAAAGTTTTTTTATTTTCCATAAATCTTTGGATATCAAATCCATATTCTTCTAACATTAATGAGGTGTGTTCTACTCCTATATAATGTGGCAAGATAACATAGTCTGCACCTTGTTCATACAGTTTTATGGCTTCGTAAATATGGTTGGCTACCAGTACGATAATCATGTTTGGTAGATGTTGTTTTATAGTTTTAAGTAGAATCATATTTTCATCAACATTTTTTATGGTACTGATACCTATTTTTGTTTTTTTTAAATTTAATTCTTGAAGAAAATCAATATCGCTTATATCACCATATATACATGGGATTTTGTTTTTTTGTAGATGAGAAACAACTCCTGGATGTTCATCAATAACAAGGATTTTTTTATGATTTTTGTATAGCGTTTTATAAAGATTACTTCCAAATCTTCCGTATCCAAAAAGTACTATCTCATAGTTTTTTTTATTTATTTTTTTATATTCTTTGTTTCGTACTCATGGAAGTATTCTCAAGATTGGTTTAAAAAACAAATATATGGACTCACCGTATGTTATAAAATAGCTTGATCATCCAATAGTAACTAATCCTATCAAAGTAATCATTGAAAGTATTGCTGGATCTTTTATGTATCATGACGCAACCCCCATACCTATAAAAAGAAATGAAAATTCACTTATTTGTCCTAGAGATATTCATGTAAGAAAATTGTTTTTTCTTGTATGTCCTAGAAATCACAGCGTGATCATAATTACGATTGGTTTAATAATCAATACAAATACTATGAATATTAATAGTGGTCGTGAGATGCTTGTTATATTTCAGAAACTTACATGTGATCAAAGTAGTACAAAGAATATAATGATAAAAAAATCTCTCAGTGGTTTTATTCTACTCGTTATTTCAAATCTATATGATGAGTTTGCTAGAGTAATTCATGCAACCAAGGTCCCTATTTCTACTCCAAATCATAATTGATGAAATATAGCACCCAAGATAAAACATCGTCCGATAGAAAACAAAAATAGATATTCTTGAGATTCTGCAATTTTTTTTGTTATTCTAGGGATAAAATATTTGCTAAAGAAATAGAGTCCACCTATAACTCCTATGAGTTTAACTATAAGTATTGCGATTACATTAAATGATTGAATATCTCCTGTATTTATACTTTTGAACGTAGCCATTCCTATCATCAAAAGAATAACAATAAGATCTTGAACAATCAAAATACCTATACTGATTCTTCCAGATGTAGATTCTATTTCTTCTTTATCGGAAAGTAATTTTAATACTACGATAGTGCTACTAAACGCGAATCCTATTGCCAAAAATAATGAAGTCATAAGATCAAATCATAATACAAATGCTACAAAATATCCTATTATTCATGTAACAAGTACTTGAATTATACCTGTAATCACTGATACTTTTCATAAGTCTTTTATAATTGTTGGATTTAGTTCCATTCAAACCATAAAAAGAAGCAAGGCAATACCTAAATTTCCAAATGCCTGAAAAGCAGTATTTGTATTAAGTAAACCTGGGAAAAAAAGACTAATAGCAGTCCCTGCAATAATATATCAAATAATCATAGGTTGTTTAAAAGCTTTCATAACTCCTACACTTAGAAGTACTGCTCCGATAATGATACTGAGTGATGTAAAAATCTGTTCTGTCATAATGTATGCTCTTATAAATATCTAAACAATTTTTTATCTAGCATCTAAGTATATTTGAAAATATTTATTTGTCAAATTAATATATATATTATATAAATTATTGACTTTATAAATATATTCTTAATTCTATATAATTTAGATGATTATATTTATTTTAATAGAAGGGCTTACTATGTCTGACCTAGCAATAATTATGTAAAACTATTTGTTTCTTTTGTTATCTTTTGACATAAAAAGCATTGAATTTAGCTTATTTTTGCTTATATTTTTTATATTAAATACAATGATAACTTTTGAGGCACGACGTCTTAAGGTTTTTTTGTCTGTTTATAATCAAGTATATCAAAATATCCTCGATATAATCTCACTAAAAAACTAAATTATTTATATTATTATCATACTCCATGAGAGAAGACGATAAAAAAGTAATTGCTACGT
>CALMEO010000078.1 GCA_937862935.1 uncultured bacterium
ATACAGACGATAATCATGATCCCTATAATCATAAGGAAAGAATACTGATGATTTTGTCAGGGTAAAGTTATATTCATCCCATAAATTCCGCTTATCATAGTGAGTATTCAGGTGATTGCAGCAAAAATAGTAAGCACGCCAATCATAGAATTTGTTTTGATATTCATGAGAGAATTATAGGTATCAGCAAGTGATTCTATATTTTCAAAACTGATAGAAATAGTATTCATTATTTTTTCTAATTTGTATTCCAGATCTTCAAAATATACATCTAGATCTTCCTTATAAAACTTTGGCAGTGTGTTTTGTAATTCGTCCAAAATCTCGTTATGAGGAGCAAAAGTATGTTTGAGTGATACAATATTACGTTTTTTAATAGTAAGATTTTCTAGGAGTTTTTTTTCCAGTTTGTTTGAGGTGAAAAGTTGTTCTTCAAGATTGACGACATCTTTGGAAGACTGGGTAAGCATTCTAATGCTTTTATCATACATAGTATCCAAAATTTTATAGAGTATATAGTAGGGAGAGATTTTAAATTCTTCGTCCGATTCTCTCGTTTTGAGTTCTTCCGAATATTTTTCGATAATAGACGTGATATGATTAGTATCAAACTTGGTCATCGTGACAATAATATTTTTGCCCAAGATGATACTAAACTCATTCAAAAAATATTTTTTTATTTCTGCATTATATTTTGGAAAATTAAGTACGATAAACATGTAGTCTTCATATACATCAATCTTTTCCTGGTTGGTAAGCTCAAAAAGATCTTCTTCAATCAGTTCATGAAAATCATATTTTTTTACGAGATCAGTAATCTCATCTTTTTGTGGTTCAAAAAGATGTATCCAATCCACATTTCAAAAATGCAAAGTAGTTTTCATACTATCATAGCTAAGGAAAATAAGAGGGTTATGTTATCATACTAATAAGCTCATCAGATAGCCCATGATTGGCTATATAGGCGTTTGTTGCTTCTCTCGTTTTTGTAAGTTCTTCATCGAACCAAGCAGGCACTACAAATTTTTTTGCCTCTCTCTTGCTAGTAAATTCTACTTCAGCAGTTTTGAATCATTGAAGATTTTTGTATATATCAAGCTCAATTGTGTAACCATCATGAGGTATATAGTAGCGAGTTTTTTCGAGAAAATGGTTTTCTACCTGGAATCGTAATTGATCAAATTCTTCCTTACTAATATCTACTTCCATCTCTTCTCTGATGAGTCCATATCATTTTTTTCTGGTAATTTTATATTCATCTCAGATATGCCTTATTCTTATGCTTTTGCCTGTACTGGAATCATTAAGATATCACTGAATGATTTCTTTATGAGGAAATTGTTCTACATCCATAGGTATCGTTTTTATCAAAAACTTTCTTTCGATTTCAGATGCCATAATACTATATCTAATTAATTAAAGATGAATAATGCAAATTAAATAGCGATGTGAAAAAAATATAGGATAATGTTCTCGTATTATATATTTGATATAGATATATCCTAGTACCTTATTTTTCTCTTTTTCATTGTTCATTGATGTTTTTATGTTTTTTATACCCAAGCAGGTAGTGTATCTTAAGAGTAAACGCAATAAGAAAAAGTATCCATCCCAGGCTTGCAAAAACAGAAATATTCCTATATTGTTTCTGTTCGGTATTCATTTTTGGGAGAATATTTTCTTTTGCTCCCAGAAGAGTAGTATCTAGTGGAGCAAGATCACATCAAACTTTCTGGATGATAGATTTGAGTTCTCTTTGATAATTTACTTCAGATGTATTATAAAAATCTGACAATAAACTACATTCATCCACAGATGCTGATATTTTTCCAGCTTCTTGTGTTATTCTTCTAAACATGGTGGGAGTGACATTCTTATTGAAAACAATTCATGTAGCAGTTTGAAAACTATATGTACTTTCGGTTTTGTTTGCTCATCCATAGGATTGTTTGTCGGCAAGAGAAATTTTAAGTTCCATATTACTATCTATAGGAATCCATTTGCTTGGATAAAAGGTCAAATAGTTCCCATTCCATTTAAGATTATCAGTTCCATAGACATATTTTTCTCCATCAAAACGTATCACTACACTATTTTTGTCTACACCTTTACCGATGTCTTTGACATCAAAGATAAAATATTGATCCAATTGTATGTTTTGTTGGGAGTCTTTTGGATAGATAAGATTGATGCTTGGAGGAACGATATCAGGATCACATTCCGGTACTTGTCAAAATTGGAGAGGGAATGTTGCAGAAAGTGGATACGTCTTGTTCGCACTGATATATTCAGAACCGGTTCCCAGTATCAACGATTCATTACCTACCATATCACTTTTGAAATAGAGTTGGAAAAATGACACGGTCTGGGTTGATGAGGAAAAAATAGGATTTTCCACTTCAAGGATGATTTTGTTATATTCTATTTTTGAACTCGATGTCGCATTATTTACAGTTGGTAAAATACGAAGGATTTCGATATTTTCTGGATTATAATAAAGTACGAGAGTAAATTTAGTTATTTTCTGTCCTTGAGGAGAAAACAGAATATCTGCAGAACTGTTACAACCGGCATGGAGTTTATCTGTAGGCTGAAATCTTATATCAGAATATAGTGGTTGAAAATTGACTTTAGCTCATTGTACAGCTCATATCATACCAATTATTACTACAAGTCATCGGGTGAGTATGTTTTTTGTTTTTGCCATCAATTTGGCTAAGAAAATAAAATAGGTTTAATTTTGAAGTATGTATTTAAACATACATATGATATATCATATAAGCATCATTATACAAACAAGCCCAAAAATATCAAATGGAAATATAAGAAAAATAATTGCTTTTTTAGATGGATTACATATGGTCCAAGTCGATTTATTTATCTTGCCTAATATAATATTTTTAGTGTCTAAAAATAAAAATTTTCTTAAAATTCAAACAGCAACAGCTTATACGCAACTTACAGGGAGCCCAGAAGAAAAAATGTATAAAAAATTATGAGTCTAAGATAAAATAAAAAAATAATAAAGAGATAATATTGATTTCCTGATTGTTTTTCATACCCTTTCAGGGAACATAGGATCGTTTTATTTTTTCTCTTGCGAATGATTACCGACCTAAAAAAGTTTGAAGAAAAACGTAAAACCAATATTGCAAATACCATAGGAAGTGGTTTGTGGTTAGGAGTAGAAGAGCTTTCCCGTACTGTGAGTGGGACTAAAAAACCTAGTACAAAATGAGAAAGTTTAGCAAAAAATCAAATCTCTAGTGAGCTTGATAAATATGAAACCGCTAAAATAGAGAGACACAAAAAACAAGCATAATTTTATTTGGTAGACGTCTAATGGAGTCAGAAAATATCATTCAAAATTGTATAGATCATGAAATTCATTTTCATTTTTCTAAAAGTGGAGGACATGGTGGTCAAAATATAAACAAAAGAAATACAAAAGCAGAATTATATTTTAATATTCATGATTCTCAATATCTTACTCCCGAACAAAAACAAAGACTCATTGATTTGGCATGAGAAATGATCCATCATCATGAGGGTATTTTAATTATGACGTGCCAAGAAGAACGTTATCAACATGCGAACAAAAAAAAAGTTCTTCATCATTTTAACCAATTGCTCACGCAAGCATGCAGAGAACCAAAAGAGAGAATCTCTACTCATATACCAAGAGCTGAACGTGAAGCACGTATAATGGATAAAAAATTTACCAGCAAAACCAAACAACTCAGAAAAAATCCAAGAGAAGAAGAATAAAATATATAAACAAATAGCCTACTTTTGTTGTAGTAGGATTTTTTTAAAAAAGAGGAACATACACTTATGTAGAAATAAGTAATCGTTTTATTTTCTGTGGGTCCATGGGAATATTGTATTGATGAGAACATCAAGAAGTGATAGAGTGAATTATGAGTCCTGAAGAAATAAATCGTCTCTATAATGAACATCGACATGCTCTGCATATAAAAAATTGATATAAAAAATCTTCACTTATTAGTGATGATATAAATCAGATGATATATCCTAGAAATCCTGGTACAATGAAGATGTTCCAAAGTTTTATATTGGAAACAATAGAAGCGTACACTGATATTCTTCCTAATGATAGAGAAATATATGAATCTTTAATAAAAAAACTTTTTTATACCCTAGATCATGCATCAGCTATAATTATAACAAATCATGCTACTTTTGCTGGTATCCCTATTATAATAAGTGAATTACACAAATATGCAAAAATGTATAATAAAAAACAAGTTAGAGAAAAAATCAATACTGTACTTGGTCCTGCCTTACTTACCCAATCTCAAAAAAAAGTTATCCAGGCAATATCTACTCTATGGAAAACAATTCCCACAACAAAACAATCGGAAATACCTGCATTTGATCTTGCAGTAGAAAACAATAGATTGACAGAGCATCCGCACAAAAAGATAAAAAAAGAGTTTATAAGAAATTTTATAAGCAAATGAGACGAACCAGGAAATATTTTTTTGATTGCTCCTACCGGAACGAGAGATGTCTTGGAATGGACACCCTACAAAACAATTAAAAATATTTCATTTTCAGATGATCAAGTAATACAGAATACACTCAAGGCCATTAATTGTTTTGTTCAGAAGTGAAACATGATACTCCTGGCAGGAGTCAATGAAACAGCAATGAAAGTACCATGATACGCTTGAGAAAAAAATAATTCTTGGTCCAAAGGATCTACACACATCACACTTAAAGAGTTGACCCCCGAAACATATGCTCAACTTATCAAGGATAAATGACTTATGCATGAATTGGCATCATTAATAAAAGACAATTATGGAAATATCATAGGAAGAGCTGTATCAGAAGATCAACTCAAAAAAAATGAGACACAAAATCCACGAACTATCGATTATGAATTTAAAGATTATACCTTCACGGATACTATAAAGAAAAAGATAATCAGAAAAATTTTTGAAATAACAAAAGACTCGTAGCTTGTATTTTCTTTAAAAAAAACATCATATTTGCCTTGATAACTATCGACAACTCAATAGTATATTTCATAGCTTTAGGCTATGATTTTTTTTGAATCTTATATCCCACAAAAGATGATATGAATATATAAACAATATTTTGCTACGGAGTTAGTTAAACATATTGATCTTCCTATGGAAGATATCTTATCCTTGATAGAGATACCACCAGAAAATATTTCTGGAGATTTAGCGTTTCCTTGTTTTCAATTAGCCAAACAAGCAAAAAAAAATCCTTACTTGCTAGCACAAGAGTTTGTAGAAAAATTCAGATCTCCGTTTTTCTCTCGTTTTGAAGCTATCGGTTGATATCTGAACGCGCATATCAATAAGACTACATTCATTCAAGAATTTTTTACCGTCAATCCTCAAGTATCAAATATCAAAAAGACAACAAAAGTACTTATAGAGTATATGAGCGCCAATCCAAATAAACCGCTACATATAGGACAAGCCAGAAATGTTTGTGTCGGTGATAGTATAAGAAGGATATATGAATACCTAGGATATACACCAACAACTTGTGATTATGGTGATGATAGCTGAGTAAATATCGGATATAATATTGTCGGACATCTCTATTATGATATTCCAGTTACTACAGATAAAAAATTTGATCATTATTGTGGAGAGATTTATGAGAAAATGAGAGGGTATGAGGAAGATCATATTTTTATGAAAAGATTATCAGAGACTTTATTGAAAATAGAAGAAGCTACTGATCCAAAAATAAATACACTTCATCAGAAATATACTCAGGATTGTACACAACAACAGATGGTAAGCTGTCGAAGAATGGGCGCATATTTCGATCTCGTTGCATGGGAAACACATATCTTACACTTGAAATTTTTCGCTGAAGCAATGGATATTCTCAAAGTAAAATGATATGTAAAATTTGCTGATGATGGTGATGCAAAATGATGTCGAATACTGGATCTTTCATCAATTCCTGAATATACAAAAGAAGAAAAAAAATATCAAATTATGATTAAGTCTGATGGATTAGCTACTTATGTAGCAAAAGATATAGCACTTGCAATGTGGAAACTTGGGTATATAAACAAAGACTTCTGATACGAACAATCACGAGAAGATCCAAGAGGAGTAAGGATGTATACAACAAGCACTGATACCAGTAAATGAACACAACAGGGGTTTGGACAGTATGATGAGGCCGTGACGGTTATTGATTATAGACAGATTCCTCCACAAAATATTGTAGCTTCAGCACTAAAATTACTCTGACATATACAATGAGAAAAAAAATATTTACCACTTGGATATGGAATCGTTTTCCTTACTCCACAGACATTACTTAATATGAATTTTACGCTTAGTGAAGAAGAAAAATTGGAAAAGAGATTGCCCTTTGCAAGTAGAAAATGACGAACCGTTACTATAGATGATATGTTAGATATGCTTCATACCAAAGCATATACAGAGACCAAAGAAAGAAATCCAGAAAAAGATGATAGTCGATTACATAAGGTAGCAGAAGCAATGGCTATCTCTGCCTTGAGATTTTTCCTTATCAGGTGAGATATAAGCAAAGATATTGTCTTTGATCTTGATGAAGCAATGGATATGCAGGGAGAAACATGAGCGTACATACTTTACACCGGAGCAAGGATACAAAGTATTATCGATAGTGCATGATCTTTGGATACAACAAAAGTCGATTATTCGTTATTACAACAAGAGGAAGAATTCTCACTCATCAAAAAAATTAGTACACTAGATGAGGTAGTTCAAAAAGCGAAAGAAGATTTAGCTCCTCATTATATCGCCAAATATTGTTTTGATCTAGCTCAGTGAGTAAATAGTTATTATGCACATACCAAGATATTAGTTGATGATTCAGCGACCAAGATTGCAAGAATAGTATTGTTAAAGAAAATCCGTGAAACTCTAGAGAAATGAATGAATCTTATCTGAATGAAATTTTTAGAAAGAATGTAAAAAAACACCAAAATCAATTAATTTATTTTATAAATGTATGCTCATGAATCTTCGTAAAGAACGAGAAAGTCGTGGTCTCATAAACCAATTTTCTGATGAAAAAATATTTGATCTCTATGCTAAGTGATGACAGAAATTTTATATAGGATTTGATCCATCAGCAGATAGTCTACAGATAGGAAATATGTTTTCTGTAATGGCAGCAGTACATCTGATGAAATATGGAAACAAATGTTATTTTCTCGTAGGTTGAGCTACAGGTATGATAGGAGATCCGAGTGGAAGAAGTGACGAAAGAAATTTCTTGTCAGAAGAACAGCTCAGACACAACGAACAATCTATTTATGCTCAGCTCGAGACTTTTTTGGAAAATATAAAAAAGAATTACGATATAGATTTCGATTATGAGATGGTAGATAATTATGATTTCTTGAAGTGAGTAGATTATCTGACTTTTTTGCGTGACGTAGGAAAATATATCACGGTCAATTATATGATGGCAAAAGAATCCATCAAAAAAAGAATAGAAGATCCAGATCAATCTATTACGTATGCAGAGTTTAGTTATATGTTAATTCAAGGATTCGATTTTCTGACTTTATTTGAAAAATATGGGGTACATCTCCAGTTGGGATGATCTGATCAACGAGGAAATGTGACGACAGGTATGGAACTCATAGGAAAAAAATTATGAAAGGATGCATACTGTATGACAATTCCTTTGATAACTGATGCAAATGGTATGAAATATGGAAAATCGGCAGGTAATGCTGTTCGAGTAGATAGAGCAAAAAATAGTCCATATTTTGTTTACCAATTTTTTATGAATGCAGATGATAGTTTGATAGGAAAATTATTAAAAGTATTCTCCTTGAAGTCTGTAGAAGAAATAGATGCTATAGTTAATAAACATATGGAAAATCCTGCTTTGAGACACGGACAGAAAGAGCTTGCACGTCGAGTTGTAGAGGTGTTATTTGGGAAAGAGGCCGTAATACAAGCAGAGAAAATATCGAAAGTATTGTTTGGATGAGAAGATATTATAGAAACCATAGCATGATTTAATATTCAAGATATTGATGCTTTAGCTGAAGAGACGGGAAGTAGTATACTACAACAGCCAGAGGCGAAAGTACTAGATCTATTTACTCAGTCAGGATTGACGAGTTCAAACGGAGAAGCAAAAAAAATGATATCAGCAGGGTCACTCTTTATAAATGAAATGAAAGTAGAAGATCCTCAGATGATAGTATCCAATAAGGATGTTATCAATGGTATATATTTACTCAGGAAAGGGAAAAAACAATATAAAATAGTGAGATATGAATAGTAGTAATATGTACAAGAGAGAAAACCACCCAATTATTTGGGTGGTTTTTGATAGAGAGAGAAATACATAGGATAAAGAAACTAGTAGGTAG
>CALMEO010000079.1 GCA_937862935.1 uncultured bacterium
GTGTGTTTACCTCAGCTCAGATTACATCAACAAACGAGAAGGTATTAGGGATATATAAAATATTTCATATAATAATGTCTTTGTTATATCACAAAGATCAAACACTTCACGGGATTGGTAATATTAAATTAGCATCTATATCGTTTGTGCTTTTTATATTTCATCAATCGAGTATGAGAGAATTATTATATAAGTAGTCAAGGTCAGATGAAATATCTCAGCTCTGTATTATGTATCTAAAGATCTTGTTCTGAGAGTAGTCTGAAAGTCTAGTCAAATATCCTATATTAGTATTGTTGAAGGATGAAAAAGTTATTCTATTTTCTATATCAACAATTATCGAAGTAATGGGTTGATTAAATCAACTATCCAAGTTAAAAGTAGTATCCTTTGTTCCATTGTTATTTAATCTTATTATGTTTCCATTTCAAAAATATCATCCTACAATAATTTTATCACCTGATTGTATACCTATAGATGCAACACTATGTGAAATATCTGATCAAATGATCGTATTAAAAGTAGTATCCTTTGTTCCATTATTATTTAATCTTGCTATCCTATATGCTGCTACTCAACTATATGTCCAGAAGCCACCTCCTACAATAATCTTTCCGTCATCTTGCGTTGTTATTGATAATACAATATTATTAAATCATCCTCAAATATTGAAACTTGTATCTTTACTTCAATCATTATTTAGTCTAATAATTCTATTATAGGTTTCTCAGCTATAAGAAGTAAATCGTCATCCTACAATAATTTTCCCATCATCTTGAATGTCTATAGTTTCAATAGTATCATTAAATCAAGATCAAACAAAACTCAAATCTTTGCTTCAATCAGTATGTATTCTAGCGATGTATTTATTTCATAAAAGTCAATTAAAATTTCATACAACAATAATTTTATTATCCTCTTGTATTGCTATATCAAGAACATTATTTGCAAACAATATTTGTCAAAAATCATTATCTATAGATCAATCAGTATTTAATCTGATCAATTTTCATAACCCACCAACAATTATTCTGCCATCTTCTTGTATTTTTAAAGAATCTACTGGCATATTAAAGTTGTCTGTATTAAAACTATTGTCTCTAGATCAATCAGTATTTAATCTGGTAATATAAGGACTGCTTATTCAATTATATGTAGTAAAATAACCACCAACTAATATTTTCCCATCATCTTGAATGTCTATAATATTTACTATATCATTAAACCCACTTCAGATATTAAAATCCAAATCATACAATCCCATATCTATATATACCCCTGTTCTAACAGGAGAAGTATTGAGTGTTAATTTAGGAAATCAAGTAATCTTGACTGATTCATTAAAGTTTAGCTTGATGTCTATTGTTTCTCAGGATCAGTATATATTGTTAGTTCTGTCTGATGTTACATATGCTATAGAGGGAATGCTTGAACTGTTTTTAGTAATTATAGATCGAGTTGCAGCTACTCAAGCGATAGTCATAGTAGCATTGAAAGTAGTAGAGTAGTTGTTGCTAGAAGTGAGGGCGAGGATAAATTGATCGCCGTTAGCACCAGTTCCAGACTGCCCGATATTG
>CALMEO010000080.1 GCA_937862935.1 uncultured bacterium
TTCATATCTAATATCTTGATACTTGATACATGATACCATTTCCCCTACCGTTTTTCATTAAAATATATATAATATGTCTATTACTCCCCTGTTAAGGGGAGATGCCGAACGAACGTGAGGCAGAGGGGTTTGTTTTCCTGTCATTCTGAGTAAACCCCCGTCATTCTATATCGTAATCTTTACTATATCCTTCCTCCATATCAAGTATGGAGTCAGGATGACCTTTGTATGTACCCCACCTTTCTTGTCCCTCCTTTGTTTCAAAGGGGGTGCCCGTAGGGCGGGGGATTAATAGTACTTTTTAACATCTTTCTATCAAAAATGCTAACAAAATGTTAATAACTCCGCTTCTAGACTCGTCTATCTCTGTCTACTTCAAAACTACAAGGACTTGATTACTGGGACGTGGTAAGTGGTACTAGGTCCTCGTTCCTCGTCCCTTGTCCCTGTGCCCTAGTTCCTAGTTCCTTTTACCTCGTTCCCTGTTCCTCCCCTGTTAAGGGGAGATGCCGAACGAACGTGAGGCAGAGGGGTTTGTTCCTAGTTCCTTGTCCCACAGCCCTCGTCCCTTGTCCCTGTGCCCTTTATTCGTCCCATAATCCCCACCCCAAAAGCAAGTAGCACTACATACTTGACCCACAATCACGACACCATAAAATAGATCCCATATTGAGCAAGAAGTTCAGAAATTTTATAGATATATTCCACACAGATTTTCTCAATCCAGAGTATCCATTCTCGCCCCAAAAACTGGTAGAGCCAAACACTCACAAAACCATAGATCATAACATACGGCACGATCGGCAAGACAAACAAATTGCCTACTATCCCCAAGATATTGATCTTCCCCATAAAGAAAATAATAATCGGAAAAATCCCTATACTCGCTCATATACTCGGTGCAATATAATTTTTATAGACATACTGAATGTGCTTTGGGACTTGGGGAACTGGGACGCGGGATGTGGAAACTTGGTACACGGTACTAGGTCCTAGTTCCTCGGTCCTTGTTCCTTGTCCCTCAGCCCTCGTCCCTGTAGTATTGAAATAAACAATCCCCATCAACGCACTATACGACAACAGAAATCCCGTATCATACGCGAGAAAATACGGATTAATAATCAACATAAGAATCGCGCTTATCGACATCAGTCTCCAGATATTGACTTCTCTCCCTCGAAACAAAGCAACCATACTCATACCTCCCATGAGCACCGCACGAAAGACACTAGAATCCAAGCCACAGATCAGACTATATCCGACTATCGTACACAAAATCACTCCAAGCCTGATATAAAATGGCAAGAAAAACAATATGAACTGCAAAAAAACCACAATCATGAGGATATTTCCTCCACTCACCGCTATCAAATGCACCAGCCCTGAATCTATAAAACTCTGATATTCTGATTCTGGAATCTGCGATTTATCTCCTATCAACATCCCCAATAGCAATCCCGAAATTCTATTCTTCCCATATACCTCCATGACTTTTTCTTGTATCCCCTTTTTCATGTGCTTGATAAATCAAATGGTGTTTTTATCTATATTCCTCCCCTGTCAAGGGGAGGTGCCGGAGGCGGAGGGGTTTGTCCCCTCTCTTTTTTGTCCTCCTTGTCAAAGGAGGGGGTACCCTTCAGGGTGGAGGATTTGTTTGTCATCCCCCATTCACGTCATTTGCGACTCGATCGGAAATCCATACTCTTCGTCCCCATCACTAATATTTATTCAATTCGTAATTGGTCATTCGTAATTTGTAATTGAATTTGTTTCATAAATACTCCCCTTCCACCCCTTCATTTTCATCCATTTGCTAAAGTCGAATGAGCCAGAAAATAGAGGAATATCGAAGGTTCATGAAGAAATCTTCCAGTAGGAAAATCAGTCTGTATGCGTGTTTTGTTGTATATTCCCCACTATTCGCAACTCATCTCCGATAGCATATTCTTTCTTGGAATACAAAAGATACTCATCACCTTTATATTCAAAGACATATTTCCCCTGACTATTCACATCACTCACAACTCCTGTTCAAACTAATGACCCCCTGTCCTCCTTTTTTGTGTCCCTTCATTGAAGGCTTGTACTTTGCGTAGTCAAAGTGAAAGGTCCCACATTTTGTGGGAAGGGATTTAAGGAGGTACCGAACGAAGGTGAGGCGGAGGATTTGTCCTCCTTGATAAAGGAGGGGTGGTGCAAAGCACCGGAGGATTTTAGTCCCTCTCCTATTTTTAGGAGAGGGGTTGGGGTGAGGTAATACCTCCACTCTTTCACGCCAAAACTCACCCCAGCCACCACAAACGCCACCACGACAAAAACTATTGACCTCCACAAAAGTATTTTTTTCTTGATTATCACCTGATATATACAAAGCAAAAGAAGTATAATACCAAGAGAGCCACCCGCGATTACTATATTTTCAAACAAAGTGAAAATTAAGGTAAATACCAGAAACCATGGTAAGAACATGATGTAGTTTAGATAACTAAAAACACATTTTTCATTCTGAATTAATATCTGTCATTCTGAATTAATATCTGTCATTCTGAGTGAAGCGAAGAATATCGTAATTATTACTATACCCTTCATTAGCATTCAGGATAACAAAAGTCATTGTCAGCATTTTAGCCAAGCAATCCATTCTTTATTCTCTATTGCTCGTTTCTATCCAAACAATTCACTATGTGACCCTAGCCTGATCAAACGTAAACATTTTTTTATTTTATCTATTTCATACACCAACAAAACATCAGGAAAAATATGACATTCTCTTACTCCGGCAAATGTTCACTTGAGTTCATGATCATTATATCTTTTAGAAAGTAGTTTTTCTCATCTAATATCATTAATACTATCTTGTAATGCGCCAATAATTTTGGATTTATATCTATATGCTTTTATGTCTTTTTTAAATTGGGAGCTTATATATAATTCATACATTATAACATTAATCATCTAAAAGATCATCAATGGTTTTTATTTTTTTTCCTACAGTTCTTACCTCTTCCAAAGCAGACTTCATGATTTTTCTTTTTTCTGGAGTGAATCCATTTTCATCCAATCCAATTTCTAATTTTCTCTCACGGACAAACTTTCTCAACAAAATTGACATAACAGTAGACAAAGACAATCACATTTGTTGTGCAATGTCTCAAGCTTGCTCCTTCAACACACTATCTACTCTCAAATTAGCAATCACCTTTGTGGAAGACATGATATACAATTAACATATAAATGTAATACAATCAGTATACACATTTTTTATAAAAAATCAAATCATATATAAACACAATTACTTACCTGTCATTCTGAGTGAAGCTAAGAATATCGTAATTATTACTATATCATTCATTAGCATTCAGGATGACACTTGTCTTTTCATTCGTGATTATAACAACACTCCTCCCTGATAAGGAGACTTCGGCCGATGCCTACAAACAAACTATAAGTCTCCCTGATAGGGGAGATGTCGGCCGATGCCTACAAACAAACTATAAGTCTCCCTGATAGGGGAGATGTCGGCCGATGCCGACAGAGGGGTTGTTTACTAGAAAACCTTTATATTTTAGCTTTGGGACTGATTATCAGTTTATTTATTTTGTCTGCATACGGGATTGCTATCATAGGCTTTTCATACAATTTTAATGGTAGAAGAAAATGAAGTCTTGCACCTATCCCCGCATCAGCATGGTAAAATAGTGAAAGTGATTCTTGCAATGAATATTTAGTCCAATCGTAGATTTCAAGATCAGAAATATATTTTTTTATACTAGCAAAACAGTGCTTATCATCATTCATATCACAAGGAAAAAATAATTTTTTATGGTCAGGATAGTGAGTACAAAAATCGATAATTTTTTGAATATTTTCCTTGTCTATTGACTGCTTGTTGATATTGATCAAGATATAGGGACTTGTGATTTGGGACGTGGTACTTGTTCCTTCTCCCTCGTCCCTAGTTCCTACTCCCTGTTCCCTCGTCCCTTGATATTTAAGAATAATTTCCTGCGCAAAATCTTGATACAATACTACATTATTATTTATTTGATTTTCTCATCGTCAACTTATTCCCTTTCCCCTCGTCCCTTTCTCCTCGTCCCTATTTCGTCCCTGAGTAGCTATAGCGTATGATTCTCTATCCCTTACTACTATCATTTCAGCTTTGGGAAGAAGATATCTATACAATGTCTCTGTCCACGATTTGCGTATTTTTCCTATTCATCAAAGAAGAACAAATTGTTTATGTCTTACACTATAATTGAAGAGCAG
Organism: uncultured bacterium; assembly: GCA_937862935.1. Lineage (GTDB taxonomy): Bacteria > Patescibacteriota > Gracilibacteria > Absconditabacterales > Absconditicoccaceae > CAJBLF01. The sequence goes on from CALMEO010000080.1 coordinate 4,270, forward strand.
GGGAATATTTCGTCCATCATGAGGAAAATCTCTTTCATCAGAAAGTACCTCTCATCAGCCGAAGAACTTAAATACTTTTTTATATTTTCCTCGTCCTAGAAGATTAATCAAATGGGTGATTATCTTATATTTATGTTGTTTGGCATTGATGAATTTTATGCTCTTGAGTTGTTTTTCGGTAAGGAATCATTGATAGTTTTCTCGGACTCGATCCTCCATCCACGATACATTTCCTACTTCTACAAAAAGTTTAGTGAGAGGATATTTTACTGACAATCGTTTCACTACTCCAAAAAATAAGAGTTCATCTCCAAAGTTTTTATATCCATAATACCCTCTCAAATACCCTTCCATAAATTAACGATTAAGGATTAATAATTAACAATTAACGATTAATAATGAATGATGTATGATTAACAATGAATGATGTATGATTTATGCATAAACTATCGTAATCTACAATAGTTTATATGAAAAAACATTCCAACATCTTTCATTATTCATTTTTCATTATTCATTAGTTTTCCTTCATTATTCATTATTCATTTTTCATTACTTTTCCTTCATTATTCATTTTTCATTTTTCATTACTTTCTTCCCTCTTCTTCTCAGCCACATTGATACTTTTCACAAACGCCATAAGCATTTTGGTGATGTGTCGAGTGATATCGTAAAACTCCTTAAATTCTTCTTGGCTTATACAGCCTAATTCTAGCAACATATAGAGCATCGATCTTATTTGACTCGTTCATCATTTTGCATTGAGAAACGCTGTCTTGATATCTTTATTGTTCCTTTTTTCAAATCCTTCTGCAATTTGATTCATCATACTAATACCCGTCTTGGTCACGATATCTTTGAGACCATATTCCTTACAATTTCTGGAGACGACATACAATTTAGCTGTCAATTCTTTGGCCTTCTGCCAAGCGATTAAGTCTTCAAATTTTTCTATTTTCATGATAAATAATTAGTGATAAAATAAAAGAGTATTTAAATTCAAACACTGGGAA
>CALMEO010000081.1 GCA_937862935.1 uncultured bacterium
ACTAGCTTCTGTGCGACATAGAGTGTCGTCATAGAAGCGGTAATAGTACAAAAAGGGACCCCGCAATCCTGCGGGGCAGGCACTAGATTGTGTATAATGTACCAAAATGGGTGCTTTGTGCGATGTCGTCTTTTGTCCTGGATTTTTTTCTTTATAAATATTTTGCTTTATTCGCATTGTGTTCTTCTAAACTTCTTCCATAATGAATATTTCCTTGCATATCATGTAAGTAGTACAGATAGTCAGAGGATTGTGGATTCATTACTGCATTGATACTTTCTCGTGTGGGATTGGAAATTGGTGTCGGTGGTAATCAGCGAACTGCTCTTGTATTGTATACATTATTACTATCTCCGACATTTCTTCCTATGACTGCTGGGGTACATGAGGCATATGAAGTTTTGAGTCCATAACAGAGGGTAATATCTGCGTCGATTTTCATTCAGATGTCTAATCTTTTGAGAAAAATACCTGCAACGGTCGCTTTATTATCATTATCTCTTTCTTCTTTTTCGAGTACACTTGCTAGGATGATTGTTTTATACCAATCTATTGGATTCGTTACTTTGTTTCGTACTCTAGCTTGGAATGTTTCTAATTGTTTATTTACCAATTGCGGAATTACTGGCTTGTTTTTGTCTAGATTGTAGGTGTCTGGATACAGAAATCATTCTAAACTTTGTAGTGCTTTGCCTATATACATTTTTTCATCTAAAAAATCATATCCTCCTGATGCTTTTCCACGATTTATTTGATTGATAAATGTTGGATTGGAGACGTAGGTCAGATATTCCCCTGGAGTGATATAGCCTTTCCTTGTCAATGCTTCGTCGATATCGTAGATGGACCGTCCTTCCAAAATAGTTACACGAATATAATCTTTTTCTGATCCTTTGAGGATGTTTTGGACAAACTCTGCTTTGCTATAGGTTCCACTGAAGGTATAACTTCCTGCTTCAAGTTTAGAAAAATCGATAGCATGTGTTTTGATATAGAGTTTCATACGGAGTTTTTCTATAGGGTCGAGTTCGTTCAGAATTTTAGCTACACTTTCTCCTGATTCGATAGTTATTTTGGACTCGAGAGCAATATCTTTTGTGAATATATAGATGAATATGATAAGTATCACTACCAATATTCGTCTTCAGAGTTTAATTTTTTTCTTTGCGTGTTTCATGGTTTAATTTATTGAATAAATGCCAAATATAGTAAGTATATGGATAGTAAATTCAAATAATTAAAAATATTTTTGTTTTTTGTCCTCTTCCTCTCCCTTTGAAAAAGGGAGACAAAATAATAGTTTTTTTTGATATATAGAATTTCTTCTTGAAAATTTTTATAAATACTGTATTGTGATGCTTCTCTATTTTTTTGATAATTTTTTTTATTTATATAAATATTTAGCATTATGTGATTATTTGGAAGCAGTGAAAAACATTATGTATACTTTTTTGGTGAAACCAAAGGTCTCGGAAAGGATATCTTGGGAGGTAAAGGAAAAAATTTGTCAGAAATGGTGGAAATGTGACTCCCTATTCCTAGTGGATTTACTATCACAACAGAAACATGTGATTTGTATTACAAAAGTAATAAAACATATCCACAAATAGTCTTGGATCAAATTGAGGAAAAGCTTCAAAAACTTGAAAAAGTTATGGGGAAAAAACTTGGAGATCCTGTTGACCCATTATTGGTCTCTGTAAGATCTGGAGCTGCTGATTCTATGCCGGGAATGATGGATACTATCCTCAATCTTGGACTCAATGACGAATCTGTACAAGGATTGATTACCAAAACCAACAATCCAAGATTTGTCCGAGATAGTTATAGAAGATTTTTGCAAATGTTTGGTGATGTGGTAATGGAGGTTCCTCATCATGATTTTGAGCATGCGCTTCAATCGGTAAAGGATGCTAAGTGAGTAAAACTTGATACGGAACTTGATATAGCTGATCTTCAACAAGTTGTTGCTTTGTATAAAGAAGTAATTCAAAAAGCTACAGGAAAATCCTTCCCAACAAATCCAAGAGAGCAATTGCAAATGTCTATCGATGCGGTTTTTGGTTCTTGGAATAATGATAGAGCTATCATCTATAGAAAACTCAATGATATCAAATGACTGCTTGGTACTGCAGTAAATATCCAAGCTATGGTGTTTGGAAATATGGGAGAGACTTCATGAACAGGAGTGTGTTTTACAAGAAATCCATCAACAGGAGAAAATAAATTTTATGGAGAATTTTTGATGAACGCTCAAGGAGAAGATGTGGTTGCTGGTATTAGAACTCCTTTGGAAATTGCAGAACTTGATAAAATCATGCCTGCTTGTTATAAAGAACTTGTAGATATTTATCATGGACTAGAAAAACATTATAGAGATATGCAAGATATGGAATTTACTATCGAAGAATGAAAACTCTATATCCTTCAAACAAGAAATGGTAAAAGAACGGCTGCAGCAGCTATCAAGATGGCAGTAGATATGGTAAAGGAATGACTTATTGATGAAAAAGAAGCAGTGCTTAGAGTAAAACCAGAACAATTGGATAGTTTACTTCACAAACAAATAGATCCTACGGCTAAGATTACTGCAGAGTTGCTTACTAAATGACTTCCTGCTTCACCATGAGCTGCAGTGGGACAGATTGTCTTTAGTGCACAAGCTGCTCATGATCGAAATGAAGAAGGAAAAAAAGTCGTTCTTGTCAGAACAGAAACATCTCCAGAAGATATCGTAGGTATGGTAGCTTCTCAATGAATATTGACTGCTAGAGGAGGTATGACCTCTCATGCAGCGGTTGTTGCTAGAGGAATGGGGAAAAGTTGTGTAGCTGGAGCAGGAGAAATTATTGTTAGTGAAAAAGATAAAACTTTGATTGTCAAAGGAAAAACATACAAAGAAGGTGATGTTATTACCTTAGATTGATCAACCGGAGAGGTATTTGCCAGCGCATTAGCTGTAGTTGATCCAGAACTTAGTGGTGATTTTGCAACGCTTATGACCTGGGCTGATAACTATAAAAAACTTTTGGTAAGAACAAATGCTGATACGCCACATGATGCTGAAGTAGCAAGAAAGTTTGGTGCGCAGGGGATCGGTCTTTGTAGAACAGAACATATGTTCTTCGCTGAAGATAGAATCAGAGCAGTCAGAGAAATGATTTTGGCAGACGATGTTGATGGAAGAAAGAAAGCATTAGCAAAAATATTACCTTTTCAAAAAGAAGATTTCATTGGTATATTAAAAGCTATGGCTTGATTACCAGTGACTATTAGATTCTTAGATCCTCCATTACATGAGTTTTTGCCTCAAGAAGAAAAAGATATTGTTGAACTTTCTCAAACTATGGGAGTTGATCTCGAAGTCTTAAAAAAGAGAATCGAAGCGCTTCATGAATTTAATCCTATGCTTGGACATAGAGGATGTAGATTGGTCGTTACCTATCCTGAGATAGCAGAAATGCAAACAGAAGCAGTGATTTCTGCAGCATGTGAACTCAAAAAACTAGGAGTAGATGTGAAGCCAGAGATTATGATTCCATTAGTCGGATTTAAATCAGAATTGGACTTCAATACAGAAATCGTAAGAAAAGTTGCTCAAACAACTATGGATACGTACGGTGTACAAATTGATTATAAACTCGGAACTATGATAGAAGTACCAAGAGGTGCAGTGACTGCAGACAAGGTTGCTGAAACTGCCGAATTCTTTTCATTCTGAACAAACGATCTTACGCAAATGACTCTTGGATTCTCGAGAGATGATGCTGGTTCATTCATCAAGGAATACGTTAACAAAAATATTTTTGAAAAAGATCCATTCCAGACATTAGATACGGAAGGTGTTGGTCAATTAGTACAAATGGCTATTGAAAAAGGAAGAAAAACGAGACCTGATATCAAACTTGGTATCTGTGGAGAACATGGTGGAGATCCAATGTCTATCGCATTCTGTCATAAAGTTGGATTGAACTATGTAAGTTGTTCGCCATTTAGAGTACCTATCGCAAGATTGGCTGCTGCTCACGCTGCACTTAAAAATAACTAATAACTACTAGTGAATAACTACCAGTGATGGAAAAATTCTATCTGATTATAAAAAGAACGTTGAGAGAAATCTCGACGTTTTTTACTTGTATTTTTTTTATAAGTACACTCGCAAATACCATAGTTTTTTTTAGAATTTTCTTTATAAGAGGTATTATTTATGACTAGATTGTTTTTTTTACTTTTTATCTAGGGATTTTTATGAAACTTTCTACTTTATTTCAACATTCTCGTCCTAGATTTTGGCATTATCTTTATGGTCCTATGATGATCTGGTGAGCATATTATTTTTCTTCTAATAGTGATGTATTTACTCAAACATGATGATCTATGTGGTTTTTGATTTTTGCGTTTATTTTCTTTTTTCTTTCTTTTGTAGTATATTTTACTTTCCCAGCAAATCTTTTTGTCTATTGAGTAAATGATTTTGCTGATTATGATACTGACAAATTCAATACTAAAAAACAATGATATGAAAAGGTTCTTCAAACCAGGAAATCTTTTCTTTTTATCGTCTTTGCTGTACAGATAGGGTATTGGCTACTGATGGCATTGCTCTATTTTTTTGTGTTTCTTCTTTCTGCTAAAATATCACATTTTACTGAAATACTTTCTTATCTTTCAGATTTTAGTCTTATCTTTTTGAGAATTTTTGTCTTGGTCTTGTTGCCATTTTTGCTCTTATCTTGGCTCTATAGTTTTGAACCTATAAGATTTAAGAAAAGGATATTTCTCGATGGTATCAGTAATGTCTTGTATATTATTACCCCTACAATTCTTATTTGATTGATGCAATGATATACATCATTTCAAGATATTTCTCCTCTTTTTTGGATGTGATTTGCGGCGGCATGGCTTTGGTGTATAGCAATGCATTGTTTTTCTGCTATCCCTGATATCGCTTCTGATGCTAAAGCTGGGCTCAAAACAACTGCAATATTTCTATGAAAACAATGATCTTTGCTGTATTGTATTGCTCTTTATGCTCTTGCATGAATCTTAGCAGCTCAGGTTATAGGTCCTGTATGATATGTCTTGTGACTTATCTACTGCGTTATGGTATTTTTATGATTTTATTATGATCTGTTTAAAATATATAAACGATTTCCTTATATCAATTTTTTTATAGGTTGATTTCTGTGTTTTCGGATATATTTTATGTAATATTTTACATTTATCGTTAAATTGTATGTTATGATAAGGTACGTTTTTCGTATGTTTCGTTATGGTTTCAGCTATTTTATAGCTACGATTTTTTTCCCCAAAGACATCCGTCAGGCCGTTTTTACCTTGTATTCTTTTGTGAGAGTACCTGATAATATTGTTGATGTTGTTGATGGTTGATTTGATATAAAATCAACTACTATATATTGCGAAAATAAAGAATGCTGATTTGCAGATACTAAGAATATCTGTACACAAAGGTGTAGAAAAATGCTTCTTACTCATTATCTCTCTGCCTATAAACAATTGGGGGAATATTATAAAAAATGGAATCATGCGTTTCACAATAAAGATAGAGAAGATAGTCAATTTGGTGAATATGTTAGATTATTTGAAGCGTATGCTATTCCTTATGAGTATTCTACATCATTTTTTCAAAGTATGATCAGTGATTGTATCGTAAATAGATATCAAACCTATGCGGAAGTAGAAAAATATATGTATGGTTCTGCATCTGTTATTTGACTTATGATGTGTTCTCTTATGTGAGTAGATAATAATCGTGCATTGAAGTATGCTCGTATATTATGAGATGCTATGCAATTTACCAATTTTTTGAGAGATATTCACGAGGATATTGTTTATTTGGATCGTATTTATCTTCCTGCTCAAGACTTGAAAAAATATTGATTGGATCATGAAGATATTGTTGCTTTTTCTGATGATTTTGCTCGTAGAGATCTCAAAAAATGGTCTGCTTTTCAATCGTACATGAAAGCACAGATACTGTTTTGTCGTACTTTGTATAGACAAGCAATGAAATGATATCCTTATCTGTCTTTGGAAGCGAGAAAAGCGGTATCACTTTCTTCTTTGTTGTATCAAGAAATATTGGCTAAGATAGAAAAAAACGATTACGATGTTTTTTCTTTGAGTGCAAAAACTAGCTTTTGGGATAAATTGGTGGTGTGGTGGAGATGGAAAAGAACTGTTTCTGTATCGCTTATTAAAATGTAACTACTACTCACTTCTCTGTCTTTTTTATCTGTATTTTCGTTCATATGAAAAAAACAATCACTATAGTATGATGAGGAATATGATGATTAGCGACTGCTATATTGCTTGCTAAACAGTGACATAGCGTATCTGTCTATGAAAAAAATGAATGCCTATGAGGAAGAGCAAGTATTTTTTCAGAAAAATGATATACCTTTGATATGTGACCAAGTCGATATTTGATGCCAGATTTGTTTGAAGAATTTTTTGCTTCTATTGGGGAAAATATTACTGATCGATTGACCTTGGAAAAATTGAGTCCTAGTTATAAAGTATTTTATCCCAAGCAGTTTGGGTCAGCATTGTCTAGTGAATCATTATCTTCTATGAATGTCTATGCTGATATAGATCGTATGGCTGGTCAATTTGAGTCTCTGGAAGTGTGATCTGGTCAGAGATTCAAAAAATTTCTTAAAAATTCTTGAAGACAGTATACGATAGGTATGGAATTTGCCAAGAGAAATTATGACTCTCTTTTTGATTTTTTTAGACTGGATATTGCTCGAAAATGATTACAGCTTAATATCTTTACTACTATAGACAAGTATGTTGCTAGATTTTTTACAACAAGAATCCTTCAAAAGATTATGCAGTATACTACCGTTTTTTTGGGTACTCCACCTAGCCAGACTCCAGCTTTATATAATATTATGTCCTATGTTGATTTTGCTATGGGTGTTTGGTATCCTAAAGGTTGATTGCATAGTATAGTACAGGTGCTCAGAGATATAGGATTGAAATATGGAGTCAAATATTATCTTGATAGTGAAGTTACTCAAGTTGTAATCCTGGATAATACAGTTTCTGAACTTGTATTGTCTGATTGACGTGTTGTTGCTTCTGATTTGTTCGTTATCAATGCTGATCAGGCATGGTTTGAAACTACACTTTTACCAGCATCGTTTCAGACATATTCTCAATCATTTCGAGATAAAAAAATATTTGCACCTTCATGATTTATTATTTATGCTGGTATAGATAAGAAACTCCCCAATTTTGAACATCATAATCTCTATTTCAATGATGATTGGAATAAGAGTTTTGGTGATATCTTTGACCGTAAATTATTGCCTGAAGATCCTTCGATATATGTTTCTATGATATCCAAGACTGATCTGTGATCTGCTCCAGCATGAAAAGAGAATCTTTTTGTTTTGGTTCCTATTCCCAACGGAATAATCATATCTGATGAACAGAAATCTACGTATCGTGATAAAATTTGGACTATTATAGGAAATATGGCAGGAGAAAAAATTGTTTCGCATATAGAATATGAAAGAATGTTTGATGTCTCTGACTTCAAAGAGAGATATAATGCTTGGAATGGTACTGCTTTGTGATTGGCACATACCATGCTGCAGACAGCATCATTTCGTCCCAATAATTATAGTAAAAAGCTACATAATCTATTCTATGTGTGACACAACACTAATCCTGGTATTGGTGTCCCTATGGTTATTATAAGTGCTCGTCTGGTGGTAGAGAGGATGCAAAAAAGATGAGTCCTTTAGTTTTTATCAACAATACGTTCCAAATTACGTTGCTAATATGTTTTTCTCTATGTGGTATATTTTTTGCTTATAAAAAAAACTCCATCCCAAATACGGGAGGAGTTGTTACTACTACTGGATTTATGTTATTTACTGAAACAACGATTCGCCAAGTGTTTTTCCATTTTTGCTTATGAAACCATTAATTTCTTGTTTGATGTCTTCCATCATTAGATTATGGAATTCGCCCATTGATTTTTTTGCTTTGAGATCCTGTATATGTGATAAAGACAGTAGATCTCTATTGAATTCGGAACTCAAAAAAATGTTTGTTTTTGTCGCGGAATAATGAATAGTTTTTCCGATTTTAAACCTTCTGAGTTTTGCTTTGTTTGAAACAAAAGAATGATGCTTCTCTGCTTTGTGACAGTCTCTGCCACAAACTTTTAGTGTAGCATAGAAGCGGCCAAATTTACAAAACAATTCGGGATTTTCTATTTTCAATCCTTCTTTGATTTTGCTTAGCAATTTCAGCTCTTTGTCCTGGAAACGAGTTGCTATGTCTATTATTTTAAGCAATGTTTCCACCTGATCACTTTCTTCGGTGTGATTACTAAGTACTGTGTTTATGTTATTTTGAAACTTAGTAATTACTCCTTTCGGAGTACATAATTTCCGAAGCTGAGCTTCTGATTTATTTTTTTTCATATGTTTTGTTTTAGAACACTATAAATAGGTATTTCCCATTAAATGTCAATAAAAACTTGTTTGCACCCCGACTTTCTTCGGCAGGTCCGGGTGGATTTATAAGGTAAGCAAATTAATCTTGAATTTGATTGTTATTCTTTAATCTGTATACATATCTCTATGTGAACATATTTATGACAAAACTTTCTTATCGATACCAAAATCAGAAGTTATATCGCTGATAAGATTTCTGCGTTATATAAAGAGCTTTGATGTGAAGCTTTGATAGAAATATGACCTGGTAAATGATCTATAACTAAACTTATTCAGACTATTTCACCCCATTTTTTTATGATTGATAAGGATCCAACGTTTCGTGATAATTGACAATTGAATATTGAATATGGAGAATTTATTTTGAGTGATGTACTTGATTTAGATGTTGAAATGATGTTGAAAGAAAAAAAATTGAATCCGGAAAAAACCTTGGTTGTTGGTAATTTACCGTATTATATTACTTCTCCGATTTTGAGAAAATTTTTTGGTTGAAAAAACTTTGTATGATGATTATTTATGGTGCAAGATGAGGTTGGTCAGAAAATAAAAAGTGATGCGAAAAAGAAATCATATCTTCGATGGTTGCTCAATTATTGATGTACGGTTACCTATCTCAAATGAGTTCCTGCAAAATGTTTTAAGCCAGCTCCTAAGGTCAAAAGCTGCTTAATTGAATTAAGAATTAAGGATGAAGAATTAAAAATTAATTGGGAAAAATTTATAGAATTTTTGGAATTGTTTGCCCCATTTAGTAGGAAAACCTTGTGAGCAATTCAAAAAATGATCCAAAAAAAATCAGAAATTTCTTTTAAAATTCCTTCGGCCTTATTATCTAAAAGACTGGAATCATTGTCTTGGGATGAGTTGACTGTTATATTGGCCCATAAAGCTTAAATTCTATAAAGCCTTAAGGTCTTGCAAATTAGCATATATTGCCTATAAAATATGTAAACATTTCTATGTTTTTAAATATTCAACATTTTATTATGAGCAGTGTTCTTGTCTATAATGGAGAAAAATTTCAAAGAACTAAAGTATGGTATTTGGTGTTTGCTGTAATCTTTGCTAGTGTTTTTGTTCTTTCTATCCTCAGTGATAATGTTGTTTGAGCAATATTGATCTTTTTTTTGTTGGGAGGATATTTCTATTATTCTACCATCAATAACCAAGTTATTAGCATTATTTTAGAGAGAAACCAAATCATTATAGGAACAAGAAATTATCCACGAAATTCATTTGTCTGATATGCCCTGGAGATTCATCCCCAAACTCAAGATATAAAGAATATTGTTTTTCTGACTTCAAAATGACATATGATTTATACTTTTGATGATTCACTCGAACATATTCGTTTATTTCTTGTAGAACTTGATTGATATCTTCCTATGCTTGGAGAGTATAATCAGACATCTCTTGAAAAATTTTCTAGAAAAATGAAACTTTAAAAAAAATATATCCTTCCGATGTAATGAAATTAAACCTAATGAATTATACAAAGTATATTACATTGAAGATATATTACCCGAGTAAAGCGAGTATATTGTATTTATTGTCAATTATTTAGTATCATGGTCTCTTCACATAGATTAGTTATTAAGGATGCAGCATGGCAACTGATAGGTAGGATTATTAGTGCTTTGTTTGGTTTTTTGACCATCAAAATCATGACACCTTATTTGTGACCTTTACAATATGGTGATTATTCTACTATCTTAAAATATTTTGCAATATGGACAGCATTGGCTGATCTATGATTGTATGTTTTGGCAGTCAAAAGGCTTGGCGCTATTAAAGAAGCTCATAAAGATCCCAATCATACTGAACTCAAATTAGAATATGGAAAATTTGTCGGTACGAGATTGATTATAATGTCTGTAGTCTATCTCGTTGCTATTATAGTCGCTTATCTTCTTCCTGCATATACATCCAACCCTTATCTTGTTCGATGACTTCCGTTTGGTATGATTTTTTCTGCGAGTTTTATGTTTGCATGAATACAACAACTACCACTTCAAATTTTTTGGAGAATGGATCAATTGAGTTGGTCATTGATTACTGCTAGACTTTCTCAGCTTGCTATTCTTGTCCCTGTGGTCTACTTTATTTTTAAGGATATGACGTTCAACGGAAGCACCGTTTCGTTGATTGCTTTTTGTTGTATTATGTTTTCTGTAGTAGCAAGTTCCATAGGTCAAAATATAGAAATTCATGTACGTTCCAAAAAACTTCTGCCACTCAAGATAACATTTGATTGGAAATTTACCAAAGATATTATCGTGAAAAATCGACAATACGGTATATCGTATTATCTGAGTAGTTTTCATACGTTGATTGTACTTTTGTTTTTGTGATGGTTTTATCCAACATCGTCAGGACATGATTATACTGGTGTATGGGCATTATCTTTGACTTTGATAGAAATTTTGCTTATTATTCCATCTTCATTAGGAAATAGTTTACTTCATAAAGTATCAGGATATTCTCTTATCGACAAACGTAAAAGTATGGGAAATCTTCTTTTATTGATCTTTTGGATAGGAGGTGTGATTGCTGTCAATTTCTGGCTTTTCGCTGATCAAATCATCCTTGTAGTCTCATGAAAAGCCTTCTTGGGAAGTTTTGCTTCATTGGCTAGCTGGTGATCTAATCAACTTCTTCCTTTTTTGGGTATTGTGCTTCTACGAAGCTTTATCAAACAATGATATAATTATCTTTTTGTTGCGGTAGAGAAACAAAATGTGCTCTTACCTATCAATTTGATATGAGTTCTTGTTGGTATTCCTTTATGAATACGAATGATTCCTCAGTATGGGTTGTTTGGTTGAGTTGTTACTCAGATGAGTATAGAACTTTTGTTTATGCTCGGTGCGATTCGAGTAGGAAAAAGAAAAAAAGTACAGCCAATATTTTCTCTAAAAATATGATGAAAATTGACTTTGATATTGATTGGTATGGCTATTTTTGGGTATGGTATTACCTATTTTCGACATATTACTATCTTACAATTTTTTCTTGTGGCTCTTGTGCTCAATGCTTTTGTTCTCTATATTTCTCTTCCAAATATCAAAAAAATTGCTAAGGGCTTGACTGTAGAAGATACTATAGATCCTATTATTTAGTAGTTACAAGAGACAAGGTGAGTAATTTTCATTCTTCTTGTGCTATCTCTTCTATTTTTACTTTTATAATATCTCATTTCTTATATTTTTTTAATTCATTTTTATCTTCTACTTTTATTCTTCATTTTATTGTTTCTTCTTGATCTAGGGTAACGTATGCTAGTTTGTTTTGGATATCACTATTGATTACTCCTGTATATGTTTTTCCTATTTTTAATTCTTTTTTTGTTAACTTTGGAAGTATCTTACATCGAGAACTAATGTCTTGGTTATTTAATGGCTTTTCATTCTTTTTTTGTATTGATTTGAGATGGTTGATGATATCGGTTTTTAATGAAGTATCAGTGGTGTTAAACTTCTCTAAAAGTCTTTCTAGATCTTCTGATGTCGGATTGTTGATAATAAGAAAATGTCCATCTGTGGGAAATCACTCTATCATAGCGGGAAATTTCTTTGGACTATAAATATATATATTTCCTCTTTCTGATTTTATATTGAAAAATCCATATCCATGATATCCTGCTGTTTGAGGTCCATCTTGAATTTGATCTTCTGGTTTCTTTTCTATATCTACAATAAATTTTGTATTTCCATAGCTTAGTTCTTTCCCTGCTTTTTTAATTTTTTCAAAATTATCTATATTTTTCTCTATTCTTTCTTTATGACTTTCTGATATTTCTTGCAAACTTTTATTACTTATTTTTCCGTCTTTTGTGATTGTTTTTGTTTTTTCCATATACCATTTGGGCAGTTTTTCAAACCCATTATGTTCTGGATCTTTGAAATAATCGAAAACGTTTTGTATACTCATCTTACGATAAAGTCCAAATAATGTCTGATAGTTATGTTTATAATCGATACTACTTATCTGATAATCCATACTATCTACTGTATTTACAAAATTTACAAATCTTTCAATTTGTGGCAATTGCTCTTTGTTTATTATTCATAATTCTTTGGCTATTTTAAAAATCATTTGTGTCGTAGAACTTGGTCTATTCGTTAAAATAGCTTCATCCGAAGCATCAGTATGTTCACTTATTATTTTTTTTGTTTCTCTAATTTCTTGTCATTTTGAGTTTTTTCATGTTACTTTCTCTATTATTTTTATTCCATTTGTTGTCTCTCATACATCCCAAAATATTCAACTATTGATGTTTTCTATATCATTATGATTTATTTCATTGATTTTATTTTCCAATTTTATGCCAAATTTCTCAAGTAAGAACATGAGTGACGATTTATCGATATCATTTTCTCTGTGTACATAATGTTTTTGTGTATTCAGATATCTTTTCAATAGCTCTGCAAAATACAGGTTGTTGTTTGTTTTTTTATCTCATCATTGTTCTTTATTTCGTTTTTTATTTTTGTTTCTTATGAGTTTAAAAAATTCTTGCAAATATTTTGATGAAAGCTGTTCTTGTGTTTCATTAAAAAATTTCATAGCCGTTTGTATTTTTTTTGATCTTACAAAGGTGTTATCATCTTGTTTGATATATTTTCTTATTTTATCAATAATATCATCAGGATTTATTTTTTTTACATGTCCGTTTTGTACGTCGATAATTACGCTGTCTGCATATTGAATTTCTTCTGTAAAATCTTCTTTTTTTCCTGGTATTAGTTTCTCCTGTTTTTTCCCGTCCTTATCATAATATGTTTTTTTTCTAGTATATGCCTCTTCTAAATTATCTTCTTGTTTTTTTTGCTTCATTATTTGTTCATTACTTATCGAGATTATTTTTTTGTCTTTATCATCTTTTCCTCAAACCATTCTACATATAATTCCCTTATCATCCTTTTTGACTACATCTATCTTGTACATGCCATGATATGATTTATTTCCTTTAATATTATCTTTTATTAGTTCAAAAAGATAATTGTTTGCTACTTTGCAATTATCTAGCGTATCTTTCAAATTTAGAAAAAGTACTTTTCAATATGTTTCAATATTTTTTTGTTGTTGGTTTGTTTTTTCTTTTTTTGTTTCCATTTGTTTTGCTAGCTCTTCTTTTGTTTTCCTTTGAATGCTAGAAAATGTATTTCCTCCTTGTTGGATTTGATTATCGAGATGTGCAAATCTTTTGTCTGATGATGATGCTTCTGGTCTTTTTGATGGAATTACTTTCTTTGTTGTTGTATCAGTCATATTATTTTCTTTACATTATAAATGATATGTATATATTAAGTATACTCTGAACTATTAAAAAAAGCAAATTCTACTTAGTAAAAAGTAAAATATAAGAAGTAGAAGCTGTAAATTTGTGTATATGATTTATATATTCTTAATTTTGTATTTATGAAAACTCTTGCTATAGAGACGAGTTGCGATGATACTTCAGTCGGGATTGTAAACTTTGATTGAACGACTTTTGTGGTTGACTCTTTATTGGCGTATTCTCAGATTGATGATCATCAAAAATTCTGATGAGTTGTTCCAGAAATAGCTTCTAGATTACATTTTGATAAAATTATCGAAGTTACCAAAGCTATTGGTTTCGATGCTATCAAAGAGGTCGATTTTATCAGTGTCACTACTCATCCTGGACTTCCAGGTTCATTGGTGGTTGGTAAAACTGTAGCTTCTTTATTGTCCAGTTATTTTGCTAAACCACTTGTCCATGTGAACCATATTTATGGACACATTTTCTCTCTTTTTCTTGAAAGGAATCCTTCTGACATACAGTTTCCGCTTGTTGTGCTTACTGCGAGTTGATGACATAATGACATCTATGTGGTAACGAGGGATGAGGGAACGGGAATCAGGGCTGAGGGACAAGGAGAAATGGATGAGGTAAAAATATTTGGATGATATAACATAGCTAAAGTATGATATACTTTGGATGATGCAGCAGGAGAATGTTTTGATAAGGTTGCGAGAATGCTTGGTGGTCCTTACCCTGGAGGCCAGTGGATTTCAGAGCAAGCTCTGAAAAGTAGAAAGTATCAAGTAACAAGTAAAAAGATTACCGATGAATCACATATATTACATGATGAAATGGCTGATAATGATAATGAAAACAACGAATTATTGCATGAAGATGTTCACGATATGTGAAGTGGTGAAGATATAAAATTTAAACGCATATTTTTATCGAAAGATAATTTTGAATTTAGTTTTTCGTGAATGAAATCTCAAGTTTCCTCTTTACTTAAAAAATTAAGGGATGAGGGACAAGGAGAAAGGGACGAGGAGCTAGTCCCAAGTTCCATGCATCAACTTTCTGAAGAATTAATCTGTGATATTGCCTATGAATTTCAAGAAGCGGTTGTTGAAGTTATGGTTAAAAAGCTTGTGAGAGCTGGTATCGCTTTTGGTGCAAAAACCTTGTGATTGGCTGGAGGAGTTTCGTGCAATGATAGATTATGGGAATATCTAAATAAACAATTGGAAATGATAGATGATAAATTAGAGATAAAATGACAGCAACAAAAAAATATGATTTGTCTTAGGCCGATGAAAAAGGTCTATTCTATGGATAATGCTGCTATGATTGGATTAGCTGGAATACTTGAATTTACTCATATATAAAAAAAGGGTCTGGGAAACCAGACACCTTATGCTGTTAATAGATAAACTCACCGTATTCACTTTTTATGGTGAGCTTTTTTGTTTCGCTGGCTTCTACATGGCCGATAATTTTCGCTTCTACTTTGAATTGAGCAGCGATTTCAATAATCTGATTGGCTGTCTCTTCTGATGATACATACAGTTCCATCCGGTGACCCATATTGAAACTTTTGTACATCTCTTGCCAGGATGTTTTTGATTCCTCGTGAATCAGTTTGAAGAGGGGAGGAAGATCAAAAAGCATATCCTTGATAATATGTACAGGATCAAAGACATAATTCATAACCTTAGTTTGTCCTCCACCCGAGCAATGGATGATTCCATTCAGTGTCTTTTTATCAATAGTGTTTAGTATCTTTTTGATGATTGGTGCATATGTTCTTGTCGGTGAAAGGACCAATTTTCCCACATTGATGGGTTTGTAAAAGCCCTTGCTTAGATCCCATACTGCATTTGGGATTTTGTAATCGAGTTCGTTACTTCCACGATATACCAATTCAGGACATTCTGTAAGTAATATAGGATTGAAACTCTCCGGATATTTCTTGATGTATTTTTTACCAAACACATCATGTCGTGCAGACGTCAATCCATTGCTTCCCATACCACCATTGTATTCGCTTTCATAACTTGCTTGTCCAAATGATGCGAGTCCTACGATGAAATCACCCGGGTGGATCTTGGCATTGATTACATCTTTTTTGTGCATGCGACAACTTAAGGTGTGGTCGATTACGATAGTTCGTACTATGTCTCCCACATCGGCAGTTTCTCCCCCGGTACTGTAGATTGGTATTCCAAGTTCTCTCATCTCTGCCAGAAATTCTTCGGTACCATTGATAATGGTTGCAATCACTTCAGCAGGTATGAGGTGTTTATTTCTTCCGATACTTGATGAAAGTAATAGTGGAACGTTAACCGCTCCTGCACAGATGAGATCATCGAGATTCATAACAATACTATCTTGTGCAACACCTTTCCATACCCAAAGATCACCGGTTTCTTTCCAATACATGTATGCTAATGACGTTTTAGTCCCTGCGCCGTCAGCATGCATAATATTGCAGAATGCTTCATCACCACCGAACATGTCTGGCATGATTTTACAAAATGCTCTTGGAAAGATTCCTTTGTCTATCTTTTCGATGGCTGCGTGGACATCTTCCTTGTCTGAAGATACACCCCTTCTTGAGTAATCTGATTGTGTTGTCATACGTTTTTTTATTTTTTAGGTTTTTGTTTTATTTTCATTATTATCCCATTTACTGATTGATGAACAGTTGTTGTTATATCCATCCTTTCCATGTATTTTCTCTGCCTTCTTTCGAAATGTAGAGTAAATCTTCCATTTTCATACCGCACATCATATATACATTTCCAATCATCAAAGACTTTTATTATTATTGCTTCAATATCCTCTTTTGATATTTGTTTGGAAAGTATTAAAGCCTCTACCTCTGAAGAAGCTGGATAGTACCTGAAAGAAATTGCAAGTTTCTCAGCATCTTCTTTTTTGATTTCCTGTACAATTATGTCAGGAAAATTTTTTTCTAGATAGTCTTTTAGTTTTTGTTCCATTTGTTTTTGTATTATGTTAGTGTTTTGTTTGTATATATTTGTGGATTTTTTATTTGACTAGTTGATTTTGTAAAATACCTTGATACATTCGTCGAGATCTTGTATCAAATCCATATCAAGCGCTTGTTTTGGTGTTTCTCGGATGTATTGTTTATGTTCGTTGGGGTTGATTATAACGGTTGGTTGTATATCAAATTTTTTGTGAAATATATGATACGTGAAGTCATATTCAGGATATCTTACAAAAAGTTTATCAAAATGTATTGCCCCTTCCAGATCTATTTGCGTCTCTTCTTTTCCTTCTCTTTGTATAGCTTGTAGAGCATTTTCTCCTGGATCAATTTTGCCTGCAGGTACTCCATAGGTATTTGGCTGTGGTTTATGATCTTGTCTGAGTAAAAGTAATATTTTATTGTTATATTCCACAAAGCAGCTTACTACTTCAAATTTTGGACTAAAATTTTCTGGTTTGTTTTTTGAAATCATTTTTTTTGATTACTGAAAAAACTAAATCTAGAAGATTTTTTTTGTTTAATTGTTTTGTTTTTTATATTCAAAAAATTATTTCTGAACGCTTTTTACTGTGATATCAAAGATCAATGTTTTCCCTGCTAGTTCATGATTTGCATCAAGTGTCACTTCTTTGTTGTCTATAGCATATACCGTGAATGATTGTCCGTTGGATGACATTAATTTCATTCCTTTTTCTATTTCATCTACATTAGGAATTTGTTCACGAGGAACTTTTATTATATTTTGTTCGCTTCGTTCTCCGTATGCTTCTTTTGCAGGGATTGTTATGGTTTTAGTTTCTCCGACCTTCATACCTTCTACCCCCTTATCAAATCCTGCAATCATTTGTCCTGCACCTACAGCGAAAGATAGTCCTTCATTATAATTTCTTCCTGATGAATATTTTCCACAGGCTTGAGCTATAGATTCTACGCTAGTATCAAAGACAGTTTCTTCATCTAATCTTCCTACATAATCTACGGTTACGGTATTTCATTTGTTTACTACTTCTCCATTAGTTGTTGCTTGTGTTTGTTGGAGATATGTTGTAATAGCTTGTTTACATGTTGTGTTGTTGGTATTCGTGTTGTTACTAGTTTCTTGTGGTTTTTTGGTCGAACATCCCATGAGTCATAATGTACATAATGATAAAATAGATATTGTAATGATTTTTTTGGTAGTATTCATTTTTGTCATTCCCTTCTCTATAAAAGGATAAAAGTGGCCCTACTGTATTTATTTCTTTATTGTTTTCAAACCCTATTTTATCCTTATTTTTTTTTGCAAATGCATCTAAAATCACTATAAGAAGTGTATATGTCCTATATTGACTTTCTTTTCTTGGTGAATTCGTTTTGTTTACATTGGATTTAGCATCTTATCTTTCTTCATGAAATCGTTGTTTTCTAAGTCTATTTTCAAGATTTTTTTGATGGCTATTGCTCTTTTGCTAGCCTTTTTGGTTGGAAAAATCAATGCAACTATTCCTACTGATTATATAGCAAATTATGAGATTAGTACAGATTATAATAAAATTCTCTGACTTTTTGTCGAAATTGATGCTGCGACCAAAATATGAAATCAAATTCCTCAGACTAAATTTAGTGAACTCAATACTAGTTTCCAAGTAGTCTTCCCAAAATTTCCTCAAGATTATGCATTCAAAGTTACCTATCAACAGTGTTTAGATTTGAGTAAATGACTATCTACCTATACCAGTATCGACTATCAAACAAAACTTTCATCTTTTATGACCAATTGTTATAAGCCATTTGGCGATATTGTAAAAAAGGTAAATACAAAATATACAGTAATCGCTGCGGCAAAAGTTTCTCCTCAAAGTGGACCAGCACCTTTGACCGTAACTTTTGATGCAAGATGAAGTATAGATCCTTCCAATGATACTATTCCTTCCAAAAACTATTTCCGATATTATAGAGATACTGATGGTAATGATACTACTATTGGTATGTGACCTGTGGTAAATACTACTTTTGCTACTCCAGGAAATTATCAAGTACATTTAACTGTCAGAAGTTCCAATAAAGTTACCGATGGTATTTTCGATGGTGAAAAAACCATGTCTATTGATGTGTTGCCAAAGACAGCCAATATTGTAGTCTATGCTAACGGACAAAAATTGGCTAAGGATGGGAGAATCAAAATAGGTATCCAAGAAGCTGAAAGATGAGTGATTTTTGATGGTTCAGCTACTTTGCCTATGTGAGGAAGACAGATTCTTTCTCATAATTGGTCCATAACTTCCAAAGAATGATTTGATTATAGTAAGGATGGAGATGGAAAACCCTCTGTGATGAGATTGGTTCTTCCTGGACAATGAGAATATAAACTTGCTTTGACTACTAGTGACAATGAAGCAAATAAAATCACAGAAAATTTTTATATTCTTGTTTCTGATCCAGTCGCTATTATCAAACAAATGCCAGAAAAAGGTAATAGTTCTATTATATTCTCTTTTGATTCTACTCCTTCTTACTCTATAGTTTCTAGTCTCAAATTATTTACTCGAGAAATTTTTGATCAAGAAGGAAATAAAACTGATACTTTCCAGGGCAAATCTATCAAACAACAGTTTAAAAAACCTGGTGTATATACCGTCAAATTGACTGTGGAAGATGAATTAGGACAAACCAATACAGATTCTCTTTCTGTCTATGTCGAATCTACTGATCCTATTCCTCAATTTACGATTACTCCAAGCAATAATCGAAAAAACCCTTCTGAATTTATTTTGGATGCTTCCGTGAGTTTTGATATTGATAAAATGAATGGATATGATACCCTTGCGTATGAACGATCATTTTCTAATCCCCAACAAACTAAAATTATTAATACAGAAAATAATAATGAAAAAATAAAAGTCCAATTTAATTCTATAGGAAAACATACTATAAAACTTACTGCTAGAGATGATTATGGGAAAATAATGGATATATCAAAAGATATAGAGGTAAAATCTACCCTTAGACCTGAAATATTTGTCGTGCCTGTTGCAACTCCATGGGGCAATCCCATGAATTTTATAGTAAAATCTAATCAACCGATTCTCAATTATCAATGGGATTTTGCTGATGCAGATACAAGAACTATTCAAACTGATAAAATAGCCCATACGTATCAAAAAGCTGGTATTTATAAGGTTGTACTCAAAGTGAGTTGATCAGATGGTATGGAAAATGAGGTCAGTAAAAATGTATTCGTTGGAGAAAAGACCTATCCTGTGGCTTGATTTACTGTTATAGATAAGACATCAAATATCCAAACACAAAATGACGAGTGTCCAGATTTAGATAGTTCAGGTAATGTTGTCCCTGCATACAGGATAGATAGATATCAAGACTTTACTGTTGATCCTTCATTGTCGGTAAATACTAAATGAGAAAAAGAATGACTTCAATATTTCTTTCAGCCACAAAATAATGAAATTTTTAAGCAGGAAGTTTTCAAATATAGATTCAATGAATTGTGATGTACATATATTGATTTTACTGCTGAAGATACCACTATTTCCAAGAGTAATAAAGTCAAAATATATTTTAAAGTAGTAAATGCATTACCGAGAGTTGACAATCTCGTACTATTTTTCCCTCAATATGGAAATGAAATCGGTGTCGGCTTTTCAGAAAATAATGCTAAGGATATATTTAATGATACTTTTGATCCATTGATTGTTAAAGTAAGTGCTACTAATCCACTGGATCCTGATGGATTTATCTCGTATTTTAAATGGTATTATTATTATAAAGATGATCCAAGTAGGACACTAGAGACTAAAATCACTCCAGGTACTATTCCTTATGTTTTTTTCTCACTTCCGAGAGTTCCAGGAGAATTTATGTTTGGTGTGACTATGTATGACAATGATGATGGTCAACAAAGTAATGCAGATATTATTGGGAATGGTCCATTAGTTTTTTTTCCACCTGATGCTAGTAGGCCTGATATTCCTCTTGTTACACTAAAATCTGATACCGCAAGTGCTGAAATTGGTGATGAAATTACCTTTGATGTTGTTTCAAAAATAGTTTCTGATAGGCCAGATTTTATTAGAGAAAGAACGATTCAATATGATTTTGATGGCGATGGTACATGGGATTTGACTACAAAATCTGATCGTGTCAAACATGTGTTTACTGATCCTAATGAATTCTGATATAGACCAAGAGCAGCTGTACTTTATAGAGGGTATAAATGAGTGGGTGTTTGAGGTACTATTGTAATAAAAAATTGACTTAAACCTATGCTTTTGTCTGATACCTTTGAAAAACTTGCTATCTTTAGAGATGTTAGTTTAGGTACTATTGCAAATAAAACTATCTGTCTTAGTATGAAAGATTGTAAAACTGATAATTGATTTGTTGTCTCTTCTGGTGATGCTTTTACTTTTAACTATCCTGATTTCGCTAAATATTTCATCTCTATGGAGGTGACAGATAAATATGCAAATATGTCTGATAAAAGGCGAGTCCTTGATTTGACTACTGGACAAGCTAATGCTGGTGATTTTCATATTCTTTCTATTCCAAAAGTTTCCTTAGCTAGTGGTGCGATTGATTTTTTTGTCGGAAAAAATCTTAAAAATAGTATACTGATGTATATCAAATATGATGATTCTAGAGGAACGTGTTATGTAGATACAGATATCGCTTTTGATAGTAATGGCGATATGCTCAAAGAAAATGATAAAGATTTTTTGTGTAATGAGCTCTATCTTAAAACATATGAACCAAAATATGAATCAGTTATCGGAAGAATATATTATACAAAAGCTGATACTACTTCCTTTTCTAAGGATTTTACTGTTTCATTTTTGGATTTTGAAGCAAACTTAGATCCCGAGATGACTATTGTTTATAAAGAGATTAACGACTTTATCAATACTATGCAAGACGTTGAATCTACCGGTGATCTTCGTGATTTTAGAATGCTTATGGTAGCACTTAGAGATGGATTAATCGATCAAATAGACACAAAATCCAATATCGTTTCTGTAAAAGATTATTATGAAACACATGCGGTCCAACTCACGGAGGAACAAAAAACATTGCTTGAAGATATTTTCACTAAACTTACAGATAAAGCAGTTTCTGCTGCTGGATGAGGTAATATTTATGCACAATCTAAGGCTGAAATACTTTCTATTTTGCCTTCCAATTTAGCGGTAGATGTTGAATGATTATTTACCGAATTTGAATCTGTTGTTTCTGATACTCAAGCTGATTCTTCTCAGCAAGATAAAAGAAAACAGGTTCTTCAAGAAATAATCAATCTTATTAGTAAAAATCTTGCTGCAGATAGCACAACGGTTCAGACACATCAAATAGATCCTTTGGATATGAAAACAATTATCATGCCTAATATATGTAATATTCTTTCTTTTTATAGTATTGTTAGTGAGCTCTGTCCAAATGATGATGTCAGAATTGTTCCTGATGCTGATACTATCGTTGCTAACAACGTTACTTGATGATCTACTTGGTGGAAGATTGTCTTTATTGTTCTTGGAATCGTTGTAGGTATTTTTGTTATCCTTGTAATTATATTCGCTATAAGAGCTAAAATGAATCAACAAGAAGAATCATCAGAAACATCTTCATGAGAGACGGCGTCTTAAATGTATAATTTAATGGTTATCGCTGTTTCTAAAAAAATCGCTTTAAGGCGATTTTTTTAGTATAGAGGGTATTATTGTTTTTCATACTGTTCTATCGATTCATCAAAATACATAAGTTCTACTCAGGCTTCTTTAAACATTATTTCTGATTCTATTCCTGCATGATATTTTTTTTCTGCTACAATTTTTTTTATTCCACAACTAATAATCAACATTGCACATGTCCTACATGGTGTCATCTTACAATACAATGTTGCTCATTCTATACTGACACCTATTTTTGCTGCTTGACAAATTGCATTTTGTTCTGCATGGACTGTTCTTACACAATGATTTGTGACTTTTCCATCTTCATGAGTCATTTGTTTAAATTGATGACCGATTTCATCACAATGGGGTAATCCTGGTGGTGATCATACATAACCTGTACATAAAATCTGTTTGTTCTTTGCTATTACACAACCACTTCTTCCTCTATCGCAGCTAGCTCTCTTTGCTACAGTTCTTGCTATTTCCATAAAGTATTCATCTCGTGTAGGACGAATGTATTTTTCTTCAGCCATTTTACATGTAGTAAAAGCTAAAAGCTAATGTATATACTATAGTTAAAATATCTATGATATCAATAATATATGATGTTTACCCCATTAATAATGTACATTATTTATACACAATATATTCTTCTCATTTTATTCAAGTTCCCAATACTATATTGCCCTCAAATCATAGTACGCGTATAAGATAATCTGTATAATCTATGTAGTTTTGTGGTAATTGTGATTTTTCTTTTGTTCCTTTAATGTTTTCACGTAAATCAAAAATTTGACTATATTCTACTTGTATATTTTCATATTCGTTTCCATAGGGTAATGAATCTATATATATTTTTCAACTTTCTGTATTAACATATTTTTCTCCTATTTTTGCTTCATGTCAAAGAGCATCTAAAAGATCATACTTCGTTATAAAAAGTATATCTGCTTTATTGGTTTTAAGCGTTTTTTTGAGCTCTACTATATCATAATATCAAACATCTCTTGTTCTTCAGCTTGTTGCTCATACTTCATCTCAACAATATCCTCTGTATTGGTCAGCTTGTTCTTTTTCAAGTTTTGTAGGAAAATATCATCATCAAACTTTTGATTTTATTGCTTTTGTAACCATTATGTGAGTATGAATTTCTGGTAAATTTAATCAGCTAGATACTCAATTTGAGGTTGTATCTGAACTTGTACAATATG
Organism: uncultured bacterium; assembly: GCA_937862935.1. Lineage (GTDB taxonomy): Bacteria > Patescibacteriota > Gracilibacteria > Absconditabacterales > Absconditicoccaceae > CAJBLF01. The sequence goes on from CALMEO010000081.1 coordinate 23,661, forward strand.
GATAGTTTCATCAATCTATCGCAAGTCATGAAGATTGAGAATGTTCTATCAAAATTTTATCTCATGTATGAGCTGCTTCATTTAACATCATATTACCTTGATCTATCTGTATATATCAATCATCAATCATTTTTTGAAGTAATTCTTTTTCTTCTTTCACTTCGTTCATTATTTCTTCCAGATCCAATCATGTAAATAAGGATGAATTTACTTTCATAAATTCGTTTAATTCATCAGGATTTGAATTGGATAGTATATTAAAATTTGGTCATGTTCTTAGTGCTTTGAGTGCGTAAGCGGGTCATATTCATTTTTTTGTTGTTCATACTTTTTTTGATTTTAATCACTCTATTATTCCATCTAATTTTCTTTGTAAATTATTGAAAATTATTTGTGCTCATCCTGCTACAAAAGTTCTTCATTTCATAGTATATCATTTTGATTCTAATAATTTTATTTCTTCGTATATTCATTTTATATTTACGACTCTTCATTGTCCTATATATATTTTTGCTTTTTCGTTTACTGCTCAACCAGGTAATTCATGAAGTGCGACTTTCTCTCAATTTTTACAAACAGCTTGATGTCCTGCGTTTCATCATCATGTAGATACTGCGACTCGGTCATTGTCTTTAAATTGTGATGTTACTTTACCTTTTCATTCATCTCATTGTTGTCATCCATATATCACAGTAACGTTTCCTCTTTCCCAAACCTTATTTTCAAAATTTTCATTTGTAAGATTTAGGTTTGCTTGCGTTTTATTATACTTTGCTTGTTCATTTTTTTGCGATAGAATCTCTTTCATTTTTTCTCTCATATAATAAAAAAACTCCAATATAGGTATTTGTTTTTTGTTCAAATATTTTTTTTGTTGATTTGTTATAGTTTTTTATATGTAATATGTCAAATGTTTTTTTAATATAAATTATTATTGTAAAACCGAGGTAAAATGATATTATGGATCAGATATTCTTTATTTTATTAGAAATATTTCTATGAAATTTAATAATCCACTCTATGAAAATGAAGAGCTTGCTTATGAAGATGTTTTTCTTTTTCAAAATTATTTTGATGGAAATTCTAGATTGGAAATGGATGTAGATCCGACAATTCCTCTTGCAACACATATTCCTATTATAACTGCAAATATGAATGCTGTCAGTGGGAAAAGAATGGCAGAAACTATAGCACGTTATGGTTGACTTTCTGTCTTACCTCAAGATATGGATATAGAAACACTTACTAGAATTATCTCGTCTATCAAAGCTGCTGATGTGCAATATGATACTCCTATTACCGTGAAAGCCCATAATACCATTAGAGATGCGTTGTGAATTATTCACAAAAGAGCCCATAATTCTGTGATACTTATTGATGATGAAGGAAAGGCAATCAATATTTTTAAACCACAAGATCTTGAAAATTTGGATCAATTTACCTTGTTGGGGAATATTTCTAAGCCTGGTATGATTACGTGAAAAATCTGAATCTCTGATGAAGATGCATTTACCTTGATGGATGAAAAAGGCATATCATCTCTCCCAATTATTGATGATCAGTGAATCCTTAAATGAATCCTTACCAAAAAAAATACACTAAGGAATACTTTGTATGCACCATCACTTGATCAACATGGAAAACTTAATGTAGCCGTTGCTGTGGGAATACATAATTTTGATGAAAAAGTTGCTATTTTGTATGATTTGGGTATTAGACTTTTTGTCTTGGATACTGCTCATGGATATCAAAAATCTATGATAGAAAATATAAAAAACATAAGATCGATGTATGGAAATACTATTATTGTGGTTGCTGGTAATGTTATTACCGAAGAAGCAACACGTGCGCTACTTCTGGCCTGAGCTGATGGTGTAAAGGTTGGTATATGACCATGAGCTATGTGTACCACGCGTATGAAAACATGAGTTGGTAGACCACAGTTTACTGCAGTATACAAATGTGCTCAAGAAGCCAAAAAACATGGATGATTTGTCTGGGCTGACGGATGAATCAAAACTCCGAGAGATTTTATCCTAGCTCTTGCTGCATGAGCAAATCATGTCATGTGGTGAACCTAATGGGCATGAACCTTTGAATCGGTAGGTGATGTAAAATATGATGAAGAATGATTGATGTATAAGGAAAACTATGGCATGGCTTCCAAAAAGGCTGTTTGTGATAGAAGTCAAAAATTAAGTAAATTTGAGCAAGCACAAAAACAGATGTTTCGTGAGGGAATATCTAGCTCAAGAATATATATCAAACCATGAATGGAATCCGTTGGTGATATTGTCGATGAATGTATGACAGGACTTCGTAGTAGTATGACTTATGTCGGTGCTAAAAACTTAGAAGAATTTTGTGAGAAAGCGATTGTATGAGTACAAACCAGTGCTGGTTTTGTGGAAGGGACTCCTCATGGAAAAATTAGAAAATAATAGTGTTTATTATGGTTTAATAGAAAATTTTGTATGGCTATTTTTCAAGAAATTCATCTATAATATATATATTTATTTTTTTCTTAAACGCTTCGCTGGACTTCCTTTTTGACATTGCCTCAAAAAGGAAGCAAAAAACTCTAGCCAGATGCAAACCCAACATACGGTCGTTTCACCATAAACTATTCATTATCTCACCTCAAAACCCCGGTAATTACCGGGGGGCCCATTTCGGTTCGTTAGGATGCTGTTGCTACGAATTTGGGGAGCGTCTTGTCATGCATCTGGCATGGTACTATAGTTTTTTTATTTATCATATATAAAAGAATAATAGATAAATAAGTTCTCTACTAATATTTTCCTCTATTTTAGTCACACTTTTTTTTATTATGCTTTTATTATCTATAAGAGACACATTCATGTGTCTTTTTTTTATAAAAAAACTCTGTGAAAACACAGAGTATGCATATTAGAGATTAAGAAATTCCTTCAGTGTTAATGGTTTTTGTATCTTCAGTAAACGTATTACTGTTGATATTACCCATATAGAGAATAATATTGCCACTACTATACTGCCACCTATAATACCGGCTAATATTACCACTATTACTAATCCAATGTCACCAAGTGTTTTCATTTTTTTTTCCCATTCGTTTTTGTGATTATATATTATTTTTATTGAAAATCAATATTTTTTACTCTTATTGTAATAACTCTTTAATTATTTTTATTGCTCTTTCTTGGTCTATAAAGTAAGGTGATGTTGCAATAGTGACCAGTTTTGCGTTTTTTATGAGTGACTTTATAATGAAAATATCTTCTTGACTAAGCACTTTCCCTACTCGAAAATCTATATCAATGTCGACTATAGTACTTCAAAGCTCAACTCCTCAAGTTCAAAGCTGTTGTAGGCTATAGTCACTTCTGATTTGTATTACCTTATTGATGATTCATGAATTCGTTGCTGCGGTGATGAAGTTTCCGACATTGGTTTTTGTCTGTACAAAATCTTCTATGTTGTCTCATCATGTATCATTTGTGATTCGTTTTTCTTTATTGTCTTTGGTGTCTGCATGCTGGTCAATATGAAACACTGTTATATGTTCAAACGATCAAACCGTTAAGCGATATTGATTCCAGAAACTTAGCACATGATTATGATTATCTACTATATATATAGGTATTCATTCATATGTTATCTGTACAAAATGTTTGAGTCATGTACATGATATTAGTGTAGTATTTACTACTTCTTCAAAGACTATTTCTGATCATTCTTCTAGATCGTCTAAACTACCTTGTATCAACGGTGGGACAAATATTTTTCCTGTAGATCAAAGCTCGATCCTTTCTTGATAAGAAAATTCATTGTTTCAAATGGGATCTGTAATATAGATTCAAACTTTGTACATGAACCATTGTACTATTGATAAAAATCCGCTTCTGTGCATGACAAAAGCTTTACTATTTTTCGTTAACTTTTCGTCTATTTTTACTCGTTTAAAAGTCAGTAGAGGAGTATATTTTCTATGTTTATATTACTTCTCATAAGCTTTTTGGTAGCGAGTCGTTTGTGTCCTTTTACTTCCATATGATTGTTTATGCAATAAGCAATCCATCCATCAATGAATGCTTCAAGTATTCCATATTTATATATTTTTTTGAGTGCATCATGAGCAAAAAAACGGTTAGTATTTGTAGATAAATTATGAATCAGTTTGATAAATGTTTTTTCTAATGTTGGGTCTTCTTGTATAAGTGTATATATGCGTTGTGCTATTCCTGGTTTCCCTATTGCCATATGTATAACGAGTTGTTTGAGCTCTGGATTGTTATTAAACATAGTATTGGTTTCCATTCGTTGTGATAATTCTCCATCTGACAATTGATTGAATTTTATCATGAGGGCTCTTGAAAGTATAGTTTCGAGTAATTGTCATGGATTAGATGTTGTTGCAATAATCAATCTTTTGGGCAATGGTTCTTCGCAGGTTTTAAGAAAAGCATTTGCTGCCTCGGGAATCATTCTTTCTATATTTTCCAAAAATACTACTTTGTATTTTCCTATGGCTGATTGTTGGAGTCGTGAATTAACATCCCTGATACCGATATCTTGATAGTTATGTTCTTTGATGAGTATCTTGAATGTTTCTGAAGTCAGTACTGTTTTTAATTTGAGATTGTGTTTTTTTTCTAATTGTTCAGAAAAATCTTTGATATGTAACATATCACTCACAACATAATTTCCCATTTTCTCTTTGAGTAGTGCTTGTATACTACTTGTTTTTCCTATGTGTTGTGGTCCTGCAATGATCAAAAAATGTGGCGCTTTGGTATCTCCAGCAAAGAACATATCTATGTATTTCGTCAAGGTCTGGATATTCTCTTTGTTTCCTACAAACATATTTTTTTCTGAACTAAATAGTATGACATGAGCATAAAAAAATATCTTAAAAAAACAACTATTTATTTTTTCTTCATATATCTTTATATGTCATTATTTAATATTTTTATACTTGACTTTTTATATTAAATATGTAATTTTTATGTTAAGTAAACAAAAAATAATAATTATGAAAAATTCAATGTTGTATGTAGTGATTGCTGCACTCACTCTTATGTTTTTGACCAGTTGTGGCCGTTATGAAGTAAAAAACACACTTAATGGTGAGGGTATTGCTAAGGATGTACCATGGATAACAGTAGTACATGACAGTGTAAAAACAGACATTGTTCGTTACTTTACGATTCTTGGGAAGGATAACCGCCCTAAAGTATCAGAAATCTTGATTCACCGACAATTTGGTATTGTGCATGTTCCTAATGTTCTTGTTAAGGATATCGCTAGCTATCATGATTGTTTTTATATGGGTGAACCAATGATTGCTGAAAACGAATATCATCGTACGTCTGGTCCTACTTTATGGTATGCCCCAAAGGTAACATTTACCCTTAAGGTTATGGATCCTATAAATTTTGATCAAGCAACTCTGCAAATTGTTGAAAGAGATGCTAGAATTTTTTGGCAAGTGGTGATCGTTATCCTTTTTTTATTTTTTTTCTTATTCATTTTTGTATCGTTTGATTCCGATGAGAGTGGGTGGGGTATAGTCTGTATTATTCTATCTACAGGTATGGGCTTTTTGAGCTGGTATTATTTATCTTATTTTCTTTCTGGTCTTTTATCATTGATAGTTTTCATAGTTATCATTTTATCTTTCTGGGGACAAATTAAGCGTGTATTTACTAAATCACCCAAGAAAGCGTTCGAAGATATCTAGAATAATGAATGTCTTGTATATTGGTTTAGAGGGTGGTTATTATCACCCTTTTTTTATTGTTTAGAGATTTCTATTTTACCCTTTTAGGAAAATCTTAAACTTTTGCATTTCATATAAAGTTTAAATTTTTTAGATGTCTACTATACCTTCGACCTTAGAAAATACTTATAAAGTTTCTTATTCTCTTAGTAGCTCAGTATACATAATTTTTATCTTTTCTATATACTTGTATCTGTAATAATTATTCATCTTAAACTATTATACAAAAAGTTCACAGAACGTCCGTGAACTAATATGTATTTTTTTATACTTGCAATGCTTTGATAACTTCTGGTACGAATTCATCTAGTGGGATGGCGAGATATTTTTCACAATTGAGAACTTCTTCTCTATCAACTCCTGCAGCAAATTTTTTATCTTTCAATTTTTTTTTGACGGAGCTATATTCCATTCACTCCAATCCTGTAGGTCTCATCAATCCTACCGCATAAATAAATCCTGTCAATTCGTCAACTGAGATCAGATACTTTCTCAATAAAGAGTTTACTGCGACTGAGGTTTTGCTTGTATAATGTGATTTGATGTCATCTACCAGACATTGAGGTAGATTAATTTCTGCTACGATTTTTTCAAATTCTTCTCATAGATGTTTACTTGGGTCTTTACCAATATAATCTCGATCAATATCATGGAGTAGTCATGCAATATATCGAAGTTCCTCATTTTGTTTTAGTTTTTTTGCAAAATGTTTCATAACTGTCGCTACATCTATGCAATGTCTGTAGGTATCTTTGATATATTTTTTTGCTAGATTTTCTACGTCTTCACGTGCAGGTAATGTACCATACAGCGTTGCGATATCTACTTCACTGGTGTCTTCTAGCTCTACTTTTTTTTCTGCTTTCATGAGTGGAAACATCACGACATCTCTCAAGTTATCTTGTTCTGTTAAAATTGCCAATAATCTTTCTAATCCCATACCAAAACCTGATTGGGGTGGCATTCCATATTCCATAGCGGTCACAAAATCATCATCACTTGCTGTTGCTTCTTCATCACCTGCTTCTGCGGCTTTTGCTTGTTTATCAAAATTTTCTTGTTGTAAAATCGGGTCAACTAATTCAGAATATGCTTTACAGATTTCTCGACCATTGACCAATAACTGAAACTGTTCGACAATATTTGTATCTTTGTCTGATATCCTTGCTAATGGCTGCATGATGACAGGATAGTTATAGATGAATGCTGGTCCTATAATTTTTGGTCTCAATACTTTCTTGTAGAGATAATCAATCAAAGTTGTTGTTCCCATTTTTTCCATTTTTTCAAATTCTATTCCTTTGCTTTTGATTTCATTTCTCAAGCTATCTGCATCATCCATTCCATATTTTGTAATGTCTATTCCACTTGCTTCTTGTATGCCTTTTGTAAAATCTATTCTCTTTCGTGGTGTAGTAAAATCCACTTCTTGACTATTTTCGTCTTTGTCTTTGATGTTCAATTTTTTGGATAATCCCAAACTCTCAAAAAGATAATCAAACATTTTTTCTGTAAATGTCATATTATCTTCATAATTTCGATATACTGCATAATGTTCTACTTGTGTAAACTCTTGGAGATGACTTGGATCAGATCCTTCGTTTCTGAAATCTTGTCCTATTTCGAATACTTTTTCAAATCTTCCTACCGTTGCTTTTTTGAGTCCTGTTTCAAATGCAATTCTCAAGAATACGTCAGTATCATAATCGTTATGATGCGTTATAAATGGTCTTGCAGCTGCTCCAGAAGCTGAATTTCCTAATATATTGGTCTGTATTTCTGTAAATCATTCTTTGGTGTAAAACTCTCTGAGTGACTGATACATCTTTGATTTTAACAAAAATCTTTTGTAGGTTTCAGGATTCATAGTAAGATCCAAATATCTTTTTCTATAGAGTTCTTCTTGGTCTTGGAGTCCATGAAATTTTTCTGGTAATGGTCTTATACTCTTGGATAAAAATTTGAATGCTGATACAAATATTGTAAGTTCTCCTTTATGTGTTTTAAATATTTCTCACTCTACCCCTATAAAATCTCCCATATCTACCATTTTTTCCATAAATTTGTAGGCAGACATTCCTTCTTCACTTCAATCCTTCAAATTTGTAATTGATCATTCGTTATCTGTTATTATTTTGCAGTTGTCTCTATGAAACATAAGCTGGATCTCTGCACTACTGTCCAATAATTTTGCAAATGCGAGCTTTCCATGAGAACGGTACAGCATTACTCTTCCTGCAGTTTTTACCTGTATCTCAGGATTGGGAATGATGTCTATGATATCACGATGTTCTTTTGTTTCGTATGTTTGTATGATATCTCAGATCAGATTTTTTTTGTCGAAAGATTGTGCATAGGGAATGATTCCTATGTTTTTCATTTTCTTGACCTTATTGATACGAACATCACGTTCGTTTTGATGTTCTTCGTGTGTTGTTGTTTCTGTCATTTTTCTACAAAAAATCTAGATAAAGTGCTTTTTACAGTATATATTTTTCTTTGTTTTTCAAATCAAATTATTGTCTGAAATAAAGATATCCAAGGTAAGTTCCTATTACAAGGAATAAAATCCATCGTAGTACTTCTAAATTTTTTAGTGTTTCAGGAAAATAGATTGCCAACAAAATACCGACTGAAGCAATACAAAGTTTGAATAATCATGCTTGTCGTCGAGTGAAGGTAAAGTTGTGAAAAATCTTTTTCATGATACTAATGGTAAAAATATAAAATTATTTTGTATAGAAGTTTTTGGTATTAAATGTTGTCTGGAGATTGATTTGAAAATTATCGATATTTTCCATTCCGAGTCTTTTTTGTCGGATTGACCCATAAAGTTTACTCGTGAGATTGATGGTGAAATATGGATTTATCTGGATATCGTTTTCACTGAGTGCATATTGTGGATTTTTTGTCGGATAGACAATGATATTTCGGTCAGCGATTGTGATATTCTTTTGGAAAAGATTTACTCGTCCGTCATTTTCATCTAAAGGTAATTTATATTCTTCATATATTGGACCTATTCAGCTTCATTTACACACAAATCCTTGCGCATAATCACAGGCTCGCGTATCTATTTTGCCATCATATACTCCTGAAGATGTGTTTACATCAAAGTCATGATTGTTTCCTGCATCAAATCCTCTGAGTTTTAATAGTTGTAGAGTATAGAGTCTTTCACTGTCTCCACTTACGTTTCCATCGTGGTTTCGATCTCCACTTTCTATAAGCGCTCTTCTAATCAATATTCTTGATTTTCCATCTTGAGAAATAAGGTAGAGCTCTTGTATGTCTGTAGGGTTTTCTATGGCATTTGGTCATTTCATGACATTTTCATCGTCATCATCATTCCATGCTCCTAGTACTGAATCTACATCATGTTTTATGTCTCGAAATTGCCAACTATATTGTCAGAACGATTGTTTCCCTGTACTGAGACATCATTCTCCGTTTTGTATACTTTCGTTGTTTATGACTTTTTGTGGTTCATTGTTGTCAATCGTTATATTTGAACTACAAAAATAGATTCTATGTTTGGGAGAAGCTATTTGGTCTATATTATTAGTGTTCCCATATGCAGTGAACATATTACAGTATCCATCAGTATTCACATCTCGTGTAAAATTTACATTGTAGTCGTCACATCCTACATTTTTTCTATTGAAATATTCTTCGTAGTCGATGGTATAATTTTTTAAAAGAATATTTATCTTTTCTATAGTATAATAAGAATCTTGGGTTACATTTGTTCTTGCTTGGATATTATATTTGAGTCTAATCATCCTTGTATAGATATTTATAATCACGGTCAGTAATAGAAAAAAGCTTGTCACTGCTATGATTACTTCTAGGAGAGTAAATCCCCATATTTTTTTCATGTTCCATCATATTTTTTTCATGCTTTGTTTTGTGGCTAAATATCAATGATAGGTGTATCTATTTGTTCTTAGCTTTCAATAAAAAAAGTGGATACTTTATCCACTTTTGTTTATCATAATAAAATTGTCATTTATGTTATCTAATGCTGATAGTATATCTGTACCAATCCAACCATGCATCATAAAATTCATCAAACGTATCATACGTTTTATTATACTCATTATTTATTATCTCTTCCATAGCTTCCTTGAGATCATCAGACATATTGTGTCGTGTCGTACTATTTCTTAGATTAGCATAATCATCTTCTAAATCATTGATCATGTCATCTCGATTATCATATATATCTTCTACAGTTTCTATTTCTTCTGAAGTAAATCCATTTATATAGGAAGATGAATTAGATCCTACATCAAAGGTAATTTCTTTATAGATGGAAGTATCGTCTTCATCGTA
>CALMEO010000082.1 GCA_937862935.1 uncultured bacterium
GTATATAGCTTCATAACTATATGTTTTAATTATTGATCCTCGAAGAGCTGCCCAGGGATGGGTGGCTTTTCTTGGTGAAAGGTGTTTGCAAGCTATTTATATTAAAGAGGTACTGGTCCTACCGAACATAAAATATTTAAGGAGATTTTAGAGAAGATCACGGACCAGGTGATTAACTTTAATTTCTCCTTTTTCTTTAATATGAAAATTTGTAAGAAATGTTTGACAGAAAAGTCATTAGATGAGTTTCCAAATCACAGTAAGATGAAAGACGGGAAATTGAACAAATGTAAAAATTGTGAAAGAACTTACCAACAGTCATACAAGAGTCAAAACAAACTTCACCTAACAGAGTATAATTCCAAATATTGCAAACAGAGAAGAGATTCAAATGAAATGTTAAGATTGATTGGTACAGTACGATCAGCCGTTGGAGCAGGATTTAGAAAAGGGTGTAATGGAAGGTATAAAAAGGCAATGCCAACAGAACAGATACTCGGATGCACTATCCCTCAATTTATTAAACATATTGAATCGAAGTTCACTCCAGGAATGACTTTCGACAATTATGGACAGTTTAAAGGTAAATGGCAATTGGACCATATCATTCCAGTATCAAGTGCAAAGACAGAAGAGGACGTAATCAAGTTAAACCATTACAGTAACTTTCAGCCACTGTGGTGGGAGGATAATATGAAGAAGTTTAATAAGTTACCTTAATGGGATGGGGCTCTTTTGGGTTAAAAAAAGTTTGTAAAAGATTTGTTAGTCTGATTATTAATCATTATCTTTAGCTATCAATATTAAACAAATAGGTTATATGAAAAAGTTAAAACTTCACAAGACATTTATTGGAGCTATGTTAATTTGGTTTGCCAACATTATGTGTGGTCCATTTAAGACATACTTCGCAGCCATAATGATGTTCTTAATCTTTATTGCTTTCAGTAGCTGTAGTAGTACTAATCATTACAATTACAGTCGAGCTAAAAAGAAAGCAGACAAGATGGTCAAGTCAGCACAACAACAGTACGCTATTGTTAACAATCAAATTATTATTTTCCAATAATGAGTATATATCGTAAAAGAGGACTGGACCATTCAGCAGTAGGTGCTTGGAAGATAAAACAAAAGGGTATCATTAAGAAAGGTCCTTGTTTATTAGTTGGATGGATATATGATGGATCAATTGGGAGATCAAAGAAGATTATTAGAGGAATGCTACTAAAGACGGATAATGAAATGGCTTATTTGATGACAAAAGATAAAGAAGAAGTAAAAGTTATTAAAAATACTTTGAAAATAGTTTGTTAGTCTGAGGTAAAAGTATTATCTTTAGGTATAATTAAAAAGCAATAAGGGTTATGAAAACAAAGTCAATTAAAAGGGGGTGCTAGGGTAGGGATTTTTTCCCACCCCTGTCATGGTGAGGTCAAGGTGACGTCAAGGTGAGACAAAAATGACAGTTAATTTAACTAACCGGGTTAGTGTGCGGGTCTCTCTGGGTTGCTTAGGGACAATCTCCCTAATAATTTTTCACTAGCCGGCAATATATATTCGGTTTCTAAAAGAGACTTTTGTGTTACTATTTAATAAATTTCAAAAATAAAATTTGGCCAATTCTTCATTAGAGTGGGTATATATATTCATAATGAACATTTTTAACCCAATTTGCTACAAGTGTTTAAAACCTCTCAAAAAATTGGGATTGAACAGTCAAGGCTTTCCAAAATTTGGGAAATGTAGATGTAAAGTTAAAACACTAAAATGATTACACCGGAAAAGATACAACAAGGATGGGTAAAGTTTTCTAGATGTCACTGTACAGAAGGTTGTATTGACATCTGGTACAGCGATGTAGCCAATAACCTTAACAATGAACATGAATCTCGTTGGAATCTAAACTCATTTATTAGCTTTATCAGATTAAATGGTGAAGGTGAGTGGTACCCAAATGGTTTTAGGGGAGGTCTAATGGGTTTTACTTGTGAAATGGCAGAAGCTTTTACCTCACAGGAAATTTGGGGAGTACTTAAATTATACAACTATTAAAAGAAAACAAATAATGATACAAAAGTACGGATTCCCGCTTATAGTAGCTTCCATTATTTCTATATTCTTCTACACAGGGTTGAGTTGGGTAAAGAAAAGTGAAATCGAATTTAAGTATAAAGTTACATCCGAACAGCAAATCTTTTACACCAACTCATTTACAAAGTCTACAGATGGTTGCATTCAGTTTCTCGATAGAAGAGAAAACCTTGTAACAGTCTGTGGAAATTATACAATTAGTAAAACTACAAATTAAACATATGTTAGTAGAAATTAAAAGAAGTAAATTAGAAGTAGGTAAAGACTATTACCTAGTAGAGTACGGAGGTGTCCCTAATTATAAAGCAACTTTTAAGTTAAGAACTGTTGAAGGGGTTTATTTTAAACCATTAGAAAGGCATCCTTTTGCTTTTTCCAGTACACATGAAGGTTTAATAGGGTTTGAAAATAGTGACCTTCTAAAAGGATTCTTTGAAGTTCCTGAAGAAGAAAAATAAGTTGAAGTGGTTACAGGCCTAGGCACTATTCCGTCTAAAATCTTTGAAATTAATTGAATTTCTTTTGGAGATTTAGGAAATAATTGTTACATTTAAGTAAATATAAGAATATATATTTAGAGTCTTTGCGGGACGACTCACAACATTTAGAAGTTAAAATCATGTTTACACACATTTTTATCGGATTACTCCTAGTAGGGTTTCCAACACTTTTTTTCTGGTCTTTTTTTAGCATTGTGAAAAACGAAGAACGAACTCGAAAGCTTTTTAATGAAGAACTTTACCCAATGTGTAATCAAGCTAAAACTGCACAACAAATCAAAGATGCATTTGAACAGTTACACCTAAAGTGCCTTGAAATTAAATCGATGCAGGAATACAAACAAAAGGGTGGAGCAATGTTTACAATAGATGCTGCTTGGAAACAGGACTTTTACGAATTAAAAGCTAATTTGAATGGTAAATGGCAGATGTTAACAGAAGAACAAAAAGATGCAACTAAAAAGTAACATTTACAAACCTATACTTATCACTGATAATGGATTCTAACCAGATTTCACATAACGTTGTAGATCTACGAACAAACGGGCTTATTTGTGATAATGAAAATTGTGATTGGAAAGATACTTCAATTACCTTTGAAGAATTTGACAATTGGGTAAAAGCTCCTTGCCCAAAATGCGGTCAAGAAGTTCTTTCAGTTCAAGATTTTAAAAATACAGTAATTGCTCACACAGTTGTTCACATTTTTAATTCAATGACGGTAGATCAGTTAGAGAGCTTTGGAATTACCGGAAATACTGTTGGAGATAGGATCTCTAAACAACTAATATTTAAAGATGGAAAAATACAGACAGTTCATGATAAAGAACTTTAACAAAGAATTTATTACTATTCAAAAGTAGATGGTGCTTTTTTAACAAGAGTAGGAATGGAAGAAAAGTTAAACTTTCTTTTAAAAAGGGGAATTACCGAACAAATACAGGATGGGTATGGAGAACCGAAAACTTGTTGTATAGGTTTTAACCCAACAGAACAGAAATGGTACGGTTGGTCACATCGTGCAATATTCGGGTTCGGTATTGGAAGTAAATGTAAGAAAGGTGATTGTGGGTTTGAACCATCAAATAAAGAAGAATTCAAAGAAGATTGTTTGAGGTTTTGGGGAGATACAGATATGGACGAAACACATAAGGTAAACCCAGTTGCAGAAGAAGGTACTCAAGATGGTAAATTAGGAATATGGGTACGATACACATATGATAATAAAGTACCTAACAAACAGATGAGAGGACAATTAGGTGGAATATTTTCTGAATATCCTAAAAAATGGGGTAAAGGAGAATGGATTGCGGAAACCATTGAAGATGCTAAACAAATGGCGATTGATTTCGCACGTAGCGTTTCATAGTAATAATGTAGGTTTCTCACTAATATATTCTACAATATGATAAAAAATATTCTACACTTTTTCAATAATCTCTTTTCACTAATTTTTTCAAAATCCAAGGTTACGGTAATAAAAAAATCATATCCAACCTACACCATTTCCGGTTTTGATTTATCGGTAATTGACGAAATTAATCTTCACAGGCAATCCAAAGGATTATCTACTCTAAAAGACGGACGACCCAGATGCTTTGACATAGCTGGTAATCATGTTGAGTGGTTAAATCAGAATACTACATCTAAAGAGGATTTTTATGAGAAAGGTCATTACTACTTTAACGATAGGGTAGAACAAATTCAACTAGAAGTTAAATGTAAAAATGTGAGTGAAGTTTTAGCTTATGGATTTATTCAACCTAAAAGTATAATAAGTGCTTGGAATATGAGTCCAAAACACAATAAAATATTAAACGGAAATTATACCCATGTTGTAGTTGCCTCAAAAAATAGAGTTACTTTAGCAATTTTTACAAATTAATCGTACAAATTGTTAGCAAATTTCTTAATGTATCTATTTAATCCCCAACCTCTACGTGCTAGTATTTTCATATATTCTACATGAGATTTCCCTGCTTTTAAATAAGAATATTGGTAAACCCTGGAAGAATATTTGAATTGAACCCTTATGAAGTTTGGTCCAACTTCGTAAAATTTTACAGATGAATTTCTATGAAGATCTTTATACGTAAGTACTGCCATGTATCGTTTATTAATAAATAGTCCACGGTTTTGTTATATATTTATTTTAAAACAAGTGAAAAAGATAGATCCTGAAAAGCTATTTGCATCATTCATTCCATCAGATGAAGATATTTATACTCAACACGGAGTTGAGTATCTTTTTGACGATAACCTCATATTACTTGCTACAGTAATTGTATCTGTAGACCAGTACTTCATTTTAGAAAAAATTTACGAAAACAGATATAGAGAATCTTTTTCTCCCATAAGGGAAAAGATTAAGTTGAAATACTTTAAAGGATTAGTAAAATACTTAAGGAGAATTGATCTCTCAAAGGGAGATAAGCTGCTTCAACTACAAGATGAGTTTGAGATTGATTTAATAAGGTACTCCTTAGATGAAATGTTAAGTTTCTTTGAGACTTTAGAATATTATGAAGATTGTGCATTAATTTTAAAATTTAAACATTTGTTTTTCCCGAAATGATAGAATACTTACTACTGTACTTTTTTATTGGATCAATATTAACCTTAATCTTAGATCAAATTTTTACTTATTCAAAAATTGAGGAACCTCTCACTACCTCTGAGGCTTTAGTGAGTTTATCAATGTGGCCATTAATGTTGGTTTACACAATTTTACTAACTCTTTTCGGTGATTGGAGAGATTAAAAAGACTATGTTTAATCCTAGAATAATCTTTAGTTGTTTTATTTATATTAATTAACTATATTACCTTTAACAGGTTTAAAGAATTATTAAATAATATTAAATAATATTAAATGATATTAAATAATAAACAAAATTAAATAATATTAAATAATATTAAATGATATTAAATAATAAACAAAATTAAATA
>CALMEO010000083.1 GCA_937862935.1 uncultured bacterium
CATTTACTCCAGCAATCATCCAGTATCTTGATATTAAAAAAAAACATGCTGACTGTATTTTATTTTTCCGCATGGGTGATTTTTACGAGACTTTCTTTGAGGATGCAAAAATCTGTAGTAAGGTACTTGATATTGTTTTGACGAGTAAAAATAAAAATTCTGAAAATGCTGTCCCTATGGCTGGTATCCCCTATCATAGTGTCGAAAAGTATATTACGAAACTCATCGCTCATGGATATAAAATCGCTATCGCTGAACAAACCACAGCTCCTGTACCTGGCAAGATAGTTGAAAGAGAAGTTGTAAACATCATAACTCCATGAACTTATATCCAAGAAATGAAGAAAGAATTTACCTATACGATGGCGGTTAGTTTTTTGCCTTATACCAATGGAAGCTCTTATCATCTCGCTTGGGGTGATTTTAGTATCGGTGAATACTGGACCAAAAGCTTTGCTGATATCGCTGAGATGCAAAAATTTATACTTACCATCAGACCTGTAGAGATTATTTTTGATAGTCATTTCCCCGAAAAAGACAGTGTCACATCAACAATCCACCAATATCTAAAATGTCTTATTTCTCTTCGAGACATACCGCCTGATCCAGAAAAATTCCTCGCTTCTATAACTCAGGTACAACAAAGTGCTAGCTATGGGAAAGCTCTCGAAGGATGAAGGTTGGAAGTAATGACCTTGTTGCTATACTATCTCACCCATACCCAAACTTATGCGTTAAGTAATATTACAAAAATTTCCTTTCATAGCCAAGACACTTATCTCATCTTAGATGAAGTCACAATAAAAAATCTAGAATTACTCTCTTCTACCTATGAGGGAAGCGAAAAATATAGTTTATTTGCTGTCTTGGATACCACACAAACTGCTGGCGGATCTAGACTTCTTCGTTATCTCATCACTAATCCTATCAAGGATATAGAACAGATCAATTGGAGACTCAACACTATCGAACACTATATTGAGGATGAATATCTTGAATGGATAGTCGATGGAACTGTATACAAAGAAACCAAGACTAAACGCATTCATCAACTACTAGGACATGTACGTGATATTCCCAAATTTGTAAGTATACTTCTATACAAAAAGCTATTACCAAGTACACTCATCAAGCTCAGAGCAAGCTTGAGAATATTTTTTGATAATAAATTTTTACTCGATGAATTACGTTCTTTGTGACTCAGTACCACTGCCGAATGATATATTGAACACCTCTATAACCATCTCGAACAACTCTTAAAGGAAGATGAAGAATATACAGATACTATCGATTTTATCCGCGATGGCTATCAGAGCAAAATAGATGAACTGAGAAAAATAGCTTATCATAGTGATGATCTCCTTATACAATATCAACAAGAACTAGCACAAGTTGCATGAATAGCCAACGTGAAGGTAAAATTTGTTCTAAATCAGTGATATTTTCTTGAAATAACCAATAAAGACATTGAAATTTTTGAAACAAAACTTTCAAAAATTAATGAACAACCCTTCGACTATGCGAAGGACAAGTGAATAATGAATAATGAACAATGAAAAGAAAAATTTAATGTAGTCCGTAGAAATACGTTGAAATGAGGTCAGAGATATTCTTCGTCTTATTTGGAAAATCTTCAAGTAGATATTTTGCAAGCAAAAGATGATTTACGTAGTTTAGAATTTTCTTTACTTCAGGAAACACAACAGAAAATAGCCGTATGAACGAGAGAATTGAATGAATTTGCTGAAAAAATAAGTTGGCTAGATCTCTTTGTTTCACAGGCATTATTGGGCAAAGAAAAACAATTTGTAAAACCCATATTTATTCCATGAGAAAGCCTTACTATCGTCGGTGGAAGACATCCTGTTATTGAAAAATATCTCCCTCTTGATCAACAATTCATTCGCAATGACCTCAATCTCAATGAAAAATGAAT
>CALMEO010000084.1 GCA_937862935.1 uncultured bacterium
TTGGTATTTCATCATATGATTGTATAGCTCAATGGTGAAGAATTATACGGATTTTCTGCAACAACATGTCCTATAACTGTTCCATTGGTACTGTATTTATGTACAGAAAACGACTGGGTATAAATCAATGGTGTACTATCTACAACTACCTTAATCTGAGCATCTGCATACAAAGAGGGACTTCCGTTGTCTTGTACTCTTACGGTCAAAGTATAGAAAGGGCTAGTAAAATTTTGTAAAGCATAACTATCATTGACGATAATCCTTCCTACAGCATTTATGCTAAAAGCATTGTTGGTATTTCATCATATGATTGTATAGGTGAGTGTTTGTCCATTATCAGGATCACTAGCGAGGACATTTCAAACAAAAGTTCCATTGGGATCGTTTTTGAATAGCGCAAAGAGTTGATTTGCTATGACAGGAGGATTGTTTGTTGTAGTCCCTGAGCTAATGATGACATTGCCTTCAGTATTATAATTACATCATATAAAAGTATCTCATTGAGAATAAATAGGGACTTGAGGGACTCAATTTTGAAAAAATTTATTGGTCAAACAACGATTCATATTTTTGTAGATATTGTTTCTCGAAGTAAGATTTTTTCCATTATACCATATGCAAGTTTGGTTGTATCCTGGCAAAGAAACTGATCATGAAAATACATTATTTTGCATAAGGAGATTTGCACCAGAAGCTATAGCTCAATAAATAGTAGATCATCATTGGGAAGATCATTTGGGAGCAATAAAAGTATTTCATTCTATTTTGGCAGTACTTCATACCGGAGTATCGTCCAATGCAAAGATGAATCAAAATTTGTTTGGGGTATCTGATCTATCTATCCTATTATTGCGTACTACTCGATTTGCTACATGAACAAATTGTATTCCATCTCCTGCTGCCTGAGTTTGTGAGTGTCATACAAGAAAATAGTTTTGGTTTACTTTCCATATCAGATTATCTTCAATGACGACACCACTAACGCTGACGATATACATCCCATCATCAGCAATATCTTCGATGACAGAATTTTTTAGTTGTATATTCTGTATAGCCGAGGGACTTCAAAGAGGATCTCAGGTAGATCTTATTCACCATCAAGCATTATGTAAATAACAATTTTCTATACTAGTATTGCTAGTAAATCTTACTAGTGCTGCAGCATTTTTATTGGCAGAGATATCCATACCGACGATACGAGTTCTACTTGTTTGTTGGAGTGTAGGATTTCAATAAAATCTTATAGCGACCGCATAGCTATTTCAGGTATAGATCAATTTTGGTCTTGTTCCTACTCCGTATGCTCATATGTTGATGTTTTCTTTATTCAAAAATGCTATCGATCAATAATTTGTCGTCCCTCTTTTAAATAAATAGGTTTTGTTTTGTGGACTACTGCCATATCATTGAGGAACTTCTGCTCGAGTGTTATACGGTTGATTAATCGTTCCATTTCTTGGACTACCTGTATAGCTAGAATCTATATATACATTTTTTGCAGGATTGGGATCTGCGATATCTGGGTCTCATGTACTATCTGTAGTTTGCCAAATTTTTGTCTCACTAACAAGTGTAGCAGATGTTGTAGTAGATAAAAATATCGTTGCACTGAGAAATAAAACTATACATACATAGATGCTTTTTCTTTTCATAATGTCATATAAAAAAGATAAAAAACAATCTTCTCTTTTTTATGCTGTTTGGACAAAAAAAATCAATACCAGTTGAAATAGTGCTGTTGAGTAAAAAATGAGTAGTATATATGTGCTATGTTTTCTTAACTAAAGGTAATATTTCCTTTCATTGTAGATTCACCCATTTGTTCGTCTCTTTTTGGTATTTCTATTTTCTTCTCCCTATCTATTCTCGTTCCTTGTTTCTGTTCACTAGTTCCTGAGTCATCTTTCATGCTCAAGGAGACTTTCTCTCTTTCGAGATCGATAGCTATGACTTTGACTTTTACTTGCTGCCCAACCTTCACTACATCGACAGGATTATTGACAAAATAATTTGCCATCTGTGATTTGTGGACGAGTCCATCACTGTGTAATCCAATATCGACAAACGCTCCGAAGTCTGTCACATTCCTCACGATACCATCAAGTTTTGTTCCTATTTCCAAATCTTTGATGTCCAAAATCGTTGACGAGAAGCATGGTGCTTCAAGTTCATCCCTTGGATCCAAGCCAGGTCTTTGTAACTCCGCCAAAACATCTCTCAATGTTTCCAATCATATCTTATAGGTATCTGACCATTCAATTAATGTATTTTCAGGATATTTTTCTACATTCATCGGCAACTTCAAGTCCTTCTTTTTAATCCCCAATTCTTTTTCGATGAGCTCGTATACCTGTTTATGAATCTCAGGATGGATACCTGTTTCATCCAAAATTTCCTTTCCTCCTTTGATTCTCAAAAATCCTATTGCTTGTTCATAGGCTTTGGGACCCAATCATTTTACTTTTTTTATCTGTGCTTTACTGGTAAATTTTCCATGTTCATCTCTATACGCAATGACGTTTTTCGCAACGGCTTCGCTGAGTCCAGCGATATATTGCAGCAAGGTATAACTCGCTGTATTGACGTCAACTCCTACGCTATTTACAATGTCTTCTACTTTCTCCTCAAGCTTTTCTTTCAAGTATTTTTGATCTACATCGTGTTGGTATTGACCGACACCGATAGACTTAGGATCTATTTTTGTGAGTTCTGCTAATGGATCTTGTACTCTATGAGCGATACTGATAGCTCCTCTGATCGTGACATCGAGATCTGGATATTCGTCTTGGGCAAGTTTAGATGCCGAATACACAGATGCTCCTGATTCAGAAGTAATCATATATTTTACCTCGAGTTTATTCATTTCAATAAAATCATGCACCACTTTTTCTGATTCTCTCGACGCTGTTCCATTACCGATAACGATAAGATCTATCTTATATTGATCGACTAATTTCTTCAGCGTATCCCAAGCTTCTTTTACCTTATTTTGTGGTTCTGTAGGATAGATAACTGTCTTATCCAAAAATTTTCCTGTCTGATCAACGACGGCCAGTTTACATCCTGTCCTAAATGCAGGATCAAATCCAAGTACGGTCATTCCTTTTATCGGAGGAGTCAGTAAGAGGTTTTTTAGATTATCACCAAAGACTTTGATAGCAGCTTCATCAGCCCATCTTTTTTTATCTGATCTAATTTCTCTTTCCAGTGATGGCATCAAGAGTCTGTGTAGTCCATCTTCCAATGCTTCTTGGAGATAACAAATACTAGTCTCATATTTTTTGGGGAAGAAAAATCTAGTCGTATCTTCCCAGATTTTATCATGGGAAAATTGTAGTTTTATGGTCAACTGTTTTTCTGTCTCAGCTCTTGTTACCGCCAAATATGCGTAGGATGGCATCTCTGATATTTTTTTACTATAGGTACCATATATTTTATAAACACCTTTTTCATCAAACGTTTTCGTTTTTTTAGACTCAAGTAGACTTGTGTTTTCTTCTCTACTTTTTATCTCTTCCCTGAGATCAGCATGATCAGATACTGCTTCAGCGACGATATCTTTCGCTCACTGGATAGCTTCCTGTCTATCTTTTACACTTGTTTTCACATCGCCAGTATCTCTTACAAATGTATCAGCTTCAGCCTCAAAGTCTTCTTTACTCAGCTCCGCTTTAGCCAAAATATTGGCTAAGGGTTCCAATCATTTAGCTTTGGCGATAGTGGCTTTGGTATTTTTTTTCTCTTTAAATGGTCTATATAAGTCTTCAACCCTCGCCAATGTTTCTGCTTCCATAATTTGTTTCCTGAGCTCTTCCGTCATCAATCATTTTTCATCTATCAGACGAATGACATCAGCCTTTCTAGCTTCCAAATTTCTTGTATAACTATACATATCATTGAAATCTCTCAACTGTTCATCAGTCGCTCATTCGGTCAATTCTTTACGATATCTCGCGATAAATGGTACGGTATTTCCCTCATCCAACAACTGGATGATGCTACGCACTATGTTTGGTGCTATACCAACTTTTTTACTGATAATCCCTACTAAATCTGACATAATAAACGATGAAACGATAAAACGATTAAACGAATAAACGATGAAATGACTAAACGATAAAGCGAATAGAGTATTCGTAGAATTGAGCATAAAGTATACAAAAGTCTGTACAAAAAACAATTTCAAATCCACAACTTGTCTATTTGATTTTTCTCTTGATTTGGCTACAATTCTGAGTGTAAAAAGCACATACACTTTCATACACAACAAAAAATATTTATCATATACTACCTATGCTATGAAAACACTACCGACAGATTGAATACCAAACGATCTAGATACAGATCCTAGAGATTGAGATATATCTAGACAGACAGCAGAAGATTTAACGATTATTTTAGACGATGCTATCTCTAGAGAAAACATATTTGCTTTGTGAGAGTCTATTTTTGGTGAAAAGCAAAAGTTTGCATCGTGGCTACAAGAGCCCAGTAGGGCATTATGAAATATAGTACCACTAGATATATTGTCTACAGAACAATGAAGGAAAACTATTTATGAAGAACTTATGAGAATACAACATGGTATTTTTGCTTAACACTAAGGTAGATAGATTTTATTTATAGATAGGAAGTATGGCTCAAATACTGATACACAATTCCAAAGATTTTGACAAAAAACTCCAAAAGATTATCGCCTGAGGGAAACAACATCTTCATGTTATCGCTGATTTTGATAGGACCTTGACCAAAG
>CALMEO010000085.1 GCA_937862935.1 uncultured bacterium
TTCATTATTCATTATTCATTATTCATTATTAGTTTTTCATTAAAGGTATAAAGTTTTTTTCAAATTTCTCAAATCATTTTTTGGGAGAAATATTCACGCATTATTTCTTGAAAAAAAACAATTGAATCATATACACAACACTGCTTTATTTTATTACAAAAAAACAATGTATAAAATCCAAAATGTGCATGCACGCGAAGTTTTAGATTCTAGAGGAAATCCAACTGTTGAAGTAGAAGTTACCTTAGGAAATGGAATCATGGGAAGAGCTATTGTCCCTTCTGGAGCATCAACTGGTATCCACGAAGCACTAGAGCTTAGAGACAACGATACAAATAGATATTTAGGGAAAGGAACACTCACCGCAGTAGCTAATGTAAACACAAGTATTAAAAATGAAATTATAGACAAAGAATTTGCTGATTATAGAGCTCTTGATGAAATACTTTTGAAACTTGATGGAACAGAAAACAAATCCAAACTCTGAGCAAATGCGATCCTATGAACGTCTATGGCATTTGTAGTCGCTTGTGCAAAGACCGAAGGTAAACGAATCTATGAATATATATGAGGAAACGAATGAACTACATTACCATTCCCTATGATGAATATTTTAAATGGTTGATCACATGCAGACAACAATGTAGATATCCAAGAATTTATGATTGTACCTGTTGGAGCACCAAATTTCCATGAAGGACTAAGAATGGGAGCCGAAGTATTTCATCATCTCAAAAAAATATTGAAAGATAAGAAATATAATACTGGAGTAGGAGACGAAGGTGGATATGCACCAAATCTCGGAAGCAATGAAGAGGCATTACAAGTAATTATGCAAGCAATAGAAAAAGCTGGATATACAGGAAAGATTAAACTAGCACTTGACTGTGCAGCATCTGAATTTTACAAAGATGGAATGTATATTCTCGAATGAGAATGAAGAACACTTAACTATACAGAACTTGTACAATTATACAAAAGTCGAGTAGAAAAATACCCTATCATGTCGATCGAAGATGGAATGGCAGAAGATGATTTTGATGGACGAAAAGAAATCACTAAAGAATTGAATGATAAAATTATGTTGGTAGGTGATGATCTTTTCGTAACAAACATGAAAAGATTACAAATGGGAATTGATAAAAATATGGCAAATGCAATTCTTATTAAACTTAATCAAATATGATCAGTTTCAGAAACTGTAGACTGTGTACGTATGGCCCAAAATCACGGAATGAATGCTATCATGTCACACAGATCAGGAGAATCAGAAGATACCTTCATTGCTGATTTAGCAGTTGCTTTAAATACTGGATTTATCAAGACAGGTTCAGCAAGTAGAACGGATAGAATCTGTAAATACAATCAGCTCTTAAGAATCGAAGAACATCTAGAAAACACATCCAAGTACGGAAAATAAT
>CALMEO010000086.1 GCA_937862935.1 uncultured bacterium
ATATATATTTATTTTTTTCTTAAACGCTTCGCTGGACTTCCTTTTTGACATTGCCATTTATGGTTTTGTAAAAAACCACAAAAAAGGTACCCTAAGACCTTACTTAGGACAAGTGCAAAAAAAACCCAATCCGAAGATTGAGTTCTCTATTGATCATTATTTTTTAGCTTTGAGTGTTTCCCAAAGTTTTTCCTGTTCTTTGCTGAGTTTTTTTGGTATTTCTATCTGAGGGCTTACATACAAATCTCATTTTTTACTAAAGATACCACTACTACCAAATCCCTTGCCAGCGATTTTGATCATGTCACCAACTTGCGTACCTTTGGGTACCTTGATTTTTAGTTTACCTTCAGGGTGATTGACCATGATTTCTCATCATAACACCATATCAAAAAGACTTACATTTGCTTTGGTATAAAGATTATCTCACTTTCTCTCATAGAGTGTAGAGCGAGCGATATTGATTTGGATATAGAAATCACCAACATGATGGCTAGATGATTCGTTTCCTTTGTCGGCAAATTTTATATATGCACCACTATGTATCCCTGCAGGTATTTTTACTTCTAAGGTTTCTTTTTCTTTTTCTAGTCATCAGTTGTCCAACGTCTTTCCGTTTTTCGTAAATATTTTCCCAATTCCTCCACAACTGGAACATGCTACTTGGCTTTGCATCATACCAAATGGCGTTTGTATTTGCTGGACTACGCTACCGTGTCCCTTACAGCTTGTACAAGTTTTTTCTTCAGCTCATTTGACTTTTTTCATCCTACTATATACAATCTTTTTACTTATTCCTGTATATGATTCTTCAAAACTAATGTCCATAGCTACTTGGATATCATCTCCTCCCTGAGCGGTTTTTTTTCTAGTTCATCAGCCAAATCCTCCACCAAAAATACCACCCATAAGGTCACCAATATCAAAATCTCCAAAATCAAATCCTCACTGACCACCACCAAATCCTCCAAAATCTCCTCATCATTGTCCACCGCCAAATCATGAAAACCCACCTTTTCTATAGGCATCATACTGGCTCTTTTTCTTTTCATCTCCGATGACTTGATACGCTTCATTCATATCTTGGAATTTTGCCTTATCTCCTCCCCTATCTGGATGATGTTTGACTGCAGCCTTTTTAAATGCTTTTTTGATCTCCTCTTGAGACGCATCTTCTTTGACACCGAGAATATCATAATAATTCTTTTTTATATCAAAATCCATTACAACTCTAGAACAAACAGATAAAATATATTAATAAATAATATAGCACGATAATGTGTCAGGTGATAAATATACGGAATTGTAAAAATTTTGCAAATTAAAATTTGACAAAAAATCATATGTGGGGTATACTATACATGTTTCATATTATCATTGTGTATCATGACCAAAAAAGATTTTTTACGTAAACTGTTGTCTACAATAGGAACAGATATCTTCCCTATGGCAGGAGATGTATTTTTACTTATAGAAAATAATCAGGTAACTGATGAAATGATAGATTCATTATATCTTTTTTTTCAAAATGCAATACAACAGACAAAAAATACTAGAGAAAAAATGAAATTAGAAAAATGATTGTCGGTCCTGCAGAAGATCAAAGAGATAGAGGATCAGAATAAAATCCAAGATCAAAAGGATATAGATGATTTGGATAGTATCTTATCTCAGATTTAATTTTTTATCTAAAATATGCCAGTTATAGAAACTTCTAATACCTTTGAAAAAGCAAAAGAAGATGGTATCATGTCTCCACAAGAAGCCAAGAAGATATTGGATACACCACAATGAAGAGAGGCAATACAAACTCCTCCGATTTCAGATGAATTTGCACGTCGATGTTGTAAAAACTTTGAAGGAGAGAATGATTTTCATACTATGCCAAATTATCATTTAAAATGTTTTCTGCCTATTTTAGAGAAAATACGTTCTTGATTAAAACTATCTGAAGGAGTGAAATATAATATAATAGATATATACGAAAAGATAGAAAAAAAAATTTTCTTCAGTGAAGAGTATCCTAAATTGTTGCCAGGGATACAAGCTTTTGAAATAGAAGGTTGAAAAGATATGATATATGATATATACAAAGAAAGTTATAGGGAACAAGTAGTTTTTGATGCAAAAAAATTCATCATAAATAATCCCAATATTATCTTGTCTCAAAGATTACAAGAAAAAGCAATCGGGAATAAAAAAAATATTCAGGATCTATTACTTCAATTAGAAAACAAAAAAAATAAAGCCACAATAGAAACCATGAAAAATATGTTGGAGCAGACAAACTTTATGGATATAAATTATCTTGCTGTCGCTTTACAATTTGATGCTTGAAAACATAGTGTTACCATATTGTCTTCTCTACTCTCTCAAGTAGATAGGTTGAGTAAAAAATCTGGATGGGACCCCGTATATGCAAATTTCAATGGTGCAAGATTTGGGCAAAAAGATATGTATGTACTTGGGAACAGTGCCTTTCAAAAACATGAAATAAATGATAGTGTGTACTCTAGTTTGGATCGTCCTCTCAATAAAGTAAAAGATTATTTCAAAAAAAACAAAAACCAGGACACTACTATTACTATAAGGATACCTCAAGAAGAGAACTCAAACCTAAAAGATATGGTACAAGATATTGCATGTAAGGCATATTGACGAACAAAATTCAAAGATAAGATTACCATAATACAGGATCCTAATCAAAAAAATATAAGTATCCAAAGTAAAGAAAAAAAAGAGACACTCCCACAAAAGATACAGGTAAAATTTCCAAATTTCTACGATAATATAATAGCAAAACCAGAAGAAGTACAAAAGATGATAGTAAGTAATCCAGAAATAAAAAAAGTGTATGATGATCCCAACGCTCAAATACTATGAATAAGATCTTTTGGTTGTGCAAGTAAAAATCCTACAAGTTATACCAAAGAAAAGAGTTTAGAACCCTATCTCTGAAAATCTAATCGAATCATGGAAACAAAATCATCCAAAACAAATAGCCCAGCTACAGATCCTCAAGAGAGTTCTTTGACAAATAATCCTCTATTAGCTTCTGATAGAGCAGCATCATTATATCACAATTTCCCTATGAAAGATAAAGTATCCCCGAATGCAACCATTGATCTCTCCTATGGAGTAAGATGACCAACAAGAGAGGAACTTAAAAATATATTATGATGAACTCCTACAGAAGAAGAGCTTAAAAAAAAGTTTGAAGAACGACAATATGCAGAGCTTGAATTGGAATACACCACACAAGAATCTGTAGAAAAGGTGATAGATATACCAGTAGATGTTGGTCCAATTGTTTCCCCTGTGGCATTCAATATTTTTGTCTATGATGGAACACCATCTGAAAGTACATATACACCAAATCAAACTTGACATTGAGGGTGATCAGGTTCTGGTGATCGATGAACGAATTGTGGAAGTAATGAATCTTGTCCTGCATACGGAGAAGCCAAAAATTATCAGATATAGCTATTTAGAATTTGACAGAAACTCTATTCTGAGTATACTTGTACTGTTGATTTATAGTTTACTAACGTAGCATATTATAACTATTTTATCACTGCATCATCGCGTATGGATATCCAAAAACAGACAGCATATTTTACTCATCTATCGTATGAGAGCAGAAGAGAAAAGGTTTTGGCGATGCTTAGTCAACTCAAATGAAGCCATGAAATCTTTGCAATGTTTTATACAACACTAGCTAGTCTACAAAACATAAGCGATACAGTATTGCTCTATATGTATCAGTCTATCCTAGAGATAGCAGAAGAAATCCGTGCAGGAAGAAAACATGATGCACAAAATACCATCAAAAAGATGTCAGAGTTACTTATGATAATCAAAAAACAAGAGGAAATGGAAAGATCACAGGAATGAAATCCAGATGATATATTACAAAATATGTAGCATATTTTATTTGTTTATGGAGTGAAATGGTGGGAGGAGAAATCATTGACAATAAAGAGATAGTGAAGCTTGATCCTGATCAAGAAGCAGTAGAAAATATAAAAAATGCTAAAGCTGAAGATGTCGATATCGCAGTAAAAAATAAATTTTCTAATCCAGAAAAAATACAGGAAGAAATGAAAAAAAATAAAGAATCAGATGTGGTCTTAAAAAATATCCAAGAGCGTGTAGCAAAAGATGAAAAAGAAAATCCCGAATACAAAAATTATATTGAAAGCTCATATACCAATGATATGAAGACAATCACAGACCAAATCATTGCTGCCAATATCGGCTGAACAGAACAGCAAAAACTCTTGTCACCTGATGCTATCTATCGTATCGATCCTTTGAGTGTAAAAGCATGGGCCACCTATGTCAATTATACTATAGCCAATGATAATCTCACAACAAACACCAATAAGAAAATGATAGAAACCCCAAATCTTATGAAATGTTTCACAGAGATACAGGACGTTCTCCTTACCCACACAAGAATCCAAAATATTCCAAATCCTACCATAAAGTTTGATAATACTTCTCAGATGCAAGATACAGGTGAATTTATCCCAGTCGCTGAACAAGAAAAAATACAACAAGGATTTCAAAATCTCATTGATAATAATCAAGAAATTACAGGTATCACTATTTTGGGTAAGGCTGACGCTACAGGTCCCAATACTAGGGAAATGCCAGAAAACCAGATTAAAAAATCTACAACTTCACTTCTCCAAAAAGGACTTGATCCCAAAATTTTAATCACCATAGAACATAGAGACGGAACCAAAATCGACGCTAATCTTTTTGATGGCGTGGAGAATATGCAATGACGTGAACAAAAAAACAAACTTAATGTCGCACGAGCTTATGCGAGAGCATTGATGCAAATAGATTTTTTGTCGCCTGATCATATACAACTTATCAACAAGAGCCAGAGAGCTAAAATTGTCCTCGATGCTCAACCGGTCAACCTCGATCCCAATGACAAAGAAAATAAATGACCAGAATACACAGGCTGAGGAATAGAAATCACTACTAAGGGAGGTGAAATGTCACAAACCATCATAGAAAAAGAACCAACACAAGAGCTTGCATCATTTAATCAGATGCAGATAAATTTTGTCGCCCCAACATACTATGGAGACAGAATAGTCGATACAGGAGCGCTTAGATTTGCTTTCAAGAATGGGAAGGTGAATATCTCCAAGGACGTGTGAGCAAATACGTTCCCTGAAATACAAACACGTGCAAAAAGTTGAACAGCAAATTCAGCACTCATCGAGGCAGGTGGGAATCATTTCTGAGATGGAACTACTATCAATCTTGCGCTTGATCCCAAAGATACACGTCTTGGTATGGCAGATCTAGAACAACCACAAACGATGAAGCCAGATGAGAGAAAACCATATTATGAAAATTTCTCAAATGCTATACAGACCTATATGCAATCAATATCTCCTAGTACAGAAGCATTTGTTGGCTTCCTTCAGGAATATGGTACAAACACCAACAATCCAGCAGAAAAAAAATATATAGAAAATATTATCCAAGTAGTAAAAAGCTATCAGGAAATAGATCAGAAAAAAATATAAAATAAGTATCTATACAAAAAGTGAGTAATGATTATTTTAGCGGAGACGCAAAGTCTAGAACAAAATATATCTGAGATCTTGCATTAGTATCGTGATATGTTTCCACGCCAAACCCTATAGCAGTATATTCAGGAGATAAGATTCTCTCATGTCCACCCATTTTGCTCTGTACAAATCCAGAGATGACTCCTTGGATAGTTTCATCATTGGCAATATTTTCTGAAATCAGAGCATATTGATATCCTACTTCTTTTGCTCTATCCCAGACATGACGTCACTGGGAATCTGTATGATCAAGATAATCATTATTTGCCATATCCTGGGCATGTTGTTGTGCCATACGAGTAAGTGTGGTATCTATTGTCATTGCTGGTGATGATATCTTGGCTCTTGCAGTATTGATTTCTATAAGCATATGTTCTCTGATGATTTCCATCCCCTTTTCTTGTCCATAGAGAGCAAGGATATCTTGGATTTTTTGTCTCACTATCTTTTGATGATCTACGGTTCACGTATACTGTTGTGTCAATCATGATACCTGTATCTCTGTAATGATATTTTTTTGTGCTTGTTTAGGAGTATCGCTAGGGAATATTTCTATGGTATTTTTTTTCTGAATATCAGGAGAAAAATTTGTAGTTTGACTATAATTTGGGGCAGCAGAAAGTATACTCGCTATGAGTGCGGCACTTGTAGCAAGATCAAAAAAACGAGAACTAGACATTTGCTTGTCCTGGGAATCTGTGGTGTGTGATATATTTTTTTTGCGCATATCACCTAGATTGCTAAGTAAAATACTACAGAAAGTATACACAAAATAATAAAATTGTCAAGTAAATAAGAATACACAAAATGCTATTGATTTATTGTAGAAAATATATATAGTATAAAAAGTATAGTCATGCTATGAATACAAGATATATATATCGACGATTTCCCTCTACCTTTTATTTTTTGTTTTCCTGCTTCCTTCTAGGTAAGAAGGGATTGGTATTCAATCCTGGGAGTAAGGTTTTTTGGAGAGGTGAGGTTGCGTCGATTCTTTGACCCCCGTGAACATTTCACGGTGGGTTTTTTTTATCCCCAAAAATCTCCTCTTGTTTTTGCACTATTCCTAACTCTGAGAATATTTACTCCATTGTATTTTTTATAGTTGCAGACGGTATGTGTAATTTAACTAAATATATATATCTTTTTTCTTGGGGATAATCTCGCAATACTATAACAGGTAGGTTCCCAATCAATATTTTTGTTTTGCAATTTTCAGAGACATGTATCTATTTTTTTAACGCTTCGCTGGACATACTTTTTTTGTCATTGCCACAAAAAAAGTATGCAAAAAAAACTCTAGCCAGATGCAAAACTCAGGATACATATATTAAATTCACATGGCCTACGAACTCGCCTCAAACCCCCGGTAATTACCGGGGTCCCCATTTCGGCTCGTTTTACTTATCTACTTCGATGATATGTAGATTACTATCTCGTGGCGTGCATCTGGCGGAGGTAATGTAGTCATTATTTCTGTAGGAAACAGTGCTTGATTTCCATTTCATTATGATTGGATAATGACGCATCTTGTGGTAAAATTTTCCATAAAGTCTTATTTTAAAATAGAGTTTAGTTTGTTACCATAAAAAAAGATTTTCCTGAATTTGAGAATATCTCCTCTTGTTTTTAGTATAAAAAGTTATACACTCAATACCAAGTGATCATCAATATTTCAATTACGCTTTGTTTCAATTGTATATTACTTTTCCTTCAAGCTTACCCTATGATGATTACTAGCCTCGTATGTTTTATACGAGGTTTTTTCTATAGTTGATATTTCATAGTGTTTACTTGTGCATGGGAAGTCCACAGGGCAATTTTTTGACAACAAAGAGATAATAATTGATTCCAAAGAAAACAAGTGCCATGACGACAAAAATTATGATCTTGTTTGTTCTATCAGTTCATTGGATCAGGATAAAAATCATCATAATACTTGACCAGATCCAGACAAATCATCTGACTTCTTTTCTTGTCCATCAGAGTCCAAGTAATCTATGATGGAGATGGGTATAATCACCATTGAGTGGATTTTTTTTCATTACAAACATCCTCCACAATCAGACCCATATCGCATCGAAAATCACTAAGGACAAAGCGACAATCAATGTTCCTATTTTTGCTCATCATACTACGGACAGGTAGGCTAAACTAAATCAGAAGAACATAATCCCCACATCTCTCAGAAGCCCTAACGGTTTATATTCTACCACCGTCGACACCAGACTGACACAGAACAATACAAACGACATATTTTGGACAAAGAGTAAGGTCTCCATATTCGTGTCAGTAAAATTGGTATAATGTTTGAATACTACAAACTCGATCAATAAAAATATTGTCAAAAATCAGACGCTAGACACACCACTGGCTTGTGCATAGATACCATCAAATCGATTGATAGCATTGATACACAAGATAGCTCGAAGGGCAAATCATCCTGCCAAAAGCCATTGGGGAATGATCCATAGCTGTCCATTGATACTAATTTCTTGAGGCGCAAAACTTCCTATCCATACTGCGAGTAAAGCTCAGCCTATATGACCTACCAATCTCAATGATGGCGGAACTTTGAAACTAATTTTGCCGATATAATTCAATTCTTCCATGAGTTCAAAAACCACGATAGGAAGTGAACCAACAATAAGTCCCCAGAATAAATTATTATGTAAATACTCAGGAAAGAGGAGTGCAACGATAATAAAAAATCCTAGATAGACAAAAATCCCTTGGATTGTCGGTACAGGTTTTCTCGTGTTTTTGAGATCATTCCCTGGCTTATCAAGTACTTTCCACCAGCGGAAAAGTTTGAGTCCGATGAAGGCAATAGCCACTGCTATAATAGGAACCAAAAGATAATTCATGATATAATGTAATTAATAATGAAAAATGAATAATGAATAATGTTGGTTTTTGTGGGATTATGGACTATAGAAAAGAGCTAATCATAAAAAAGGAGGAGTAATTTTACTCCT
>CALMEO010000087.1 GCA_937862935.1 uncultured bacterium
ACGCAAATCGAATGCTCTGTCGATACCGTTGAATAGCTTATGATCAGGATCACGCCAACCAGCAAAGATCATTTTTTCTCCTTTCAAGAAATCTTGATAACTTCATTCATATTTTTTGTTGATAATATCTCTATACGTAGTCCATGAAGCTGGTAATGTCTTTCCTGCTTTATCTGCCTCTCTCTTTGCTGATTCATCAGTAAATAATTGTTCTCATTTATATTTTCCTTCTATATATTCCCATACATCACCTTCAGGATTTTCTTTAACTTTTATTCCATTTGGATCTGTTACTTCTTTCCAGTTAGTAGAATCTATCCTAAAGTTATCTTTTTCTAGTTCAGGAGTTTTTTCTATAGTTTCTTTTATTTCTTTCTTCTCTTCCTTAGTTCACATCTTCTTGTTTAAAGCATCAAGAAGTTTTTTTCTTTCTTGTTCATCAAGAGCATCGACAATACTATCGGCTTGTTTCTCAGTTTTGATTTCGACCTCGAAAGATCATTTGATTGGAGGTACCATGGTAATAATAGTTAATGGGTAAATGGTTGTGTAGTAATTATAGCTGAATTTAGAAATAATGCAAATTCTGGTAATGTGTTTTTTTCTAGAGAACCAATATATAATTTCATTATAATTATTAGTTGACTTATTTCAAGATAAATATTTAGTTTTTAGTTGCCCACATATGGTGGACTGAGTCCTAATACACCGAGACTTGAAAACGAAAGAAGAAGAAATATAATTACCACACTTTATTATCTCATCAATTCAACATGACAACCACACTCGCCAAAGACTATCAGCCATTTCTCAAAGAGATTCTAGAAAAAATCCAAGTTGCGAGATACCAAATGCTCAAAACCGTCAGCAAAGAAACAGTTAATCTTTATCGAAATATAGGAAAAACTGTCAGCGAAAAAGCTGAACGATGAAAATCCGTCGTAGAACAGTTATCAAAAGACCTACAAAGCGAATTTCCTTGAATTAGAGGATTTTCACCAAGAAATATTTGGAGAATGATGAATTTCTATGATACGTATACCAAAAACGAAAAACTGACACCACTGGTGGCAGAAATTGGACGAGTACAAAATTGTATTATCATTGAAAAGTGCAAAGATGAGTTAGAAAGGGAGTTTTATATCAAGCAAACTAAAGAAAAAGGATGGTCAAAGTTTGATCTTATCGAAAAAATACAGCAAGATTATTTCCACAACAATCTTTTAGCACAAAATAATTTTGAAACTACAATTTCCACAGATTTGAAAGCTAGAGTTGCTTGGGAATTTGTAGACGATTACAATATAGAACTTATCAATCCCGATCAGCCAATTTCAGAGAAAGAACTTGAAAATACGATAGTAGAAAATATTGTAAAATTTCTTCAAGATATGTGATGAAGTTTCGCTTTTGTAGGAAGACAATATAGAGTTGAATTTGATGAAAAAGAATATTTCATAGACCTTTTGTTTTTCAATTTCAAACTTAACTGCTATGTTATTTTTGAGCTTAAAGCAAGAGAATTTGATCCAAGAGATATTGGACAGTTACAAATGTATCTTATGCTTGTAAACGAACAAATTAAGCAAGAAAACCACAATCCAACTATTGGAATTATAGTTTGTAGAAACAAAAATAGAACCGTCGTAGAATATATGCTTTGAGAAAATAAACAACCAATGGGAGTTGCTACATATAACCAATACAAAAACCTTCCAGAAAATATCGCGAAATATTTACCAAGCGAAGAAGAAATCATAAAAAGACTCGAAAAACTATGATCTGACGAATAAAATTTTAATTTTTCTTAATTTAATTTTTAAAAAAAGAGCCCTTCCTTATAGTAATTATGAGTTTAATTACGGACTACGAACCTACAACAGCAGGTACACGACATACAAAATACGTCGTACACCTGCGAACGTTAGATGATATATCCCCATTTGGATCAAAAGAAAATAAGAAGTAATTAAAGGAGCCCTCTTTTTATTTTAACTTAATTTTTTTTAGAAAACCTATTAAGAATTGATTATAAATTTTTATTTTGTATATCATAACTAATGAAAAAAGTCTGGTTTATCGTTACTTTTTTACTCATCATTCTACTTTCATATACTGCTCAATTTAGATATTCTACTTCAGAAGTATATAAGAACAACATAGACAGAGAAGGCTTATTTACCTGAGGACTACTTACTATAAGGAATTCAAAAAAAATTACAGAAACAATATATTATCCTATAGATAATAAATGATTTAAACTATGTATAAACTGAGCTAACATACTAGCAACTTTTTTTGTTTATGATATTTTATGATACAAAGAATATAAACCATCAAATTCAAGCCAAATAATAAATTTTTGAAATATTGCTTGTCTTGAGATTGCTCCATCTCAGAAAATATTTTCAGATACTGAAATTGGTATAAAAAACATACTGAGAAATACTTTTTTGGATAAATGAGGAAAATTAGTATGAATAGTACTACAACTAGCACCATTATCCTGAGAAAATATCGTTATAAAATCATTTAGCAAACAGAATAAAGATCGAGTTATTTCAGAATTTCAAAAAAGATTTGATACACTAGAAGATATGCCCATTGTTAGTAATCAGGAAGTACAAAGAACACTTGTACTTTGAGAAATATCTACATGACGAATATCTACTCATGACTATCCAGCTTTAGGGATAAAAATATATTCTGACGATCCTTATAGTAAATCTTTTAAAATAGAAGCTCCTTTTATTGTAAAAAATAGAAATACATTGATAGATCCATTTAGCCCTGGACAATATATTGCTATATTAGCAAAATATCCAGATTTGACTATGGAACAAATTTTTGAGAGAGATTATGCTTATCAATTTAAAACAAATTGTAAATTAGAAAAAGAATTAAATAACATTTTGACTGGAAGCACTGAAGAATATGTTGTTATAAATAATGAATGAAGTTGCTTTGCTGGATGAAATGGAATGCATCAACAATATATTCGTTTTCTCTATAATAAAAACAATCCCGATCGTTATTATCTTGTAAATTTAGATGATGCATGTGCTCCTGGTAAATGTAATGTATTTAATCAAATAGAGCTTTATTAGTACGTCTTTTACAAAATAATATAAATACAATGCAACGAATTAAAAAACATAAATACTTAGTCTTCCTTATTATTCTCAATACTATTGTGCTTGGTTTTGGTAAATATATTCTCGCCGAAATATGATATTTTATGTTCTCAGGAGAGATAATGGGAGTTGATGATTGGCTAATAAAATACATTTTTCTTTGGATTTTATTACTTCCTTTGAATAGTTTATATATAGCAAGGAGAATGTATTCGGTCAAAAAAAAATGGCTAAATATATCAAGTTCAATATTGATTTTTTTGACGTTTATTTTTTTTATTGATCCTGGATTTATGAGTATTCCATGAGTCCCTAGTTGACTTCTAAAATATGATTTTATACAAAATATGACAAATATTATACCTTGATTCATTTTCATTCTCTGAGCTGGGTATATTATTTGATGAGATCTATTATTAAGACATATTGGAAATAAAATATATTCTCATTTTAAGAAGCAAAAAACAAACTAAGGTATTTTCTCTGATATCCTTACGAAAACGGATTGTTTAAAAACAAAAAAAACTAACGCAATGACTACATTTTTTATAATTTTATACTATGATATTACTATGAAGAAAAAACTATTATTGATATTAATTATCACTGGTATAATTTTGATGGGATGTGGATTTTTTATTTTGAACAGATATCAAATTCAAAAAGAAAATGTAATAAAAGCATTACCGATAAATAATGTAGTAAATATTAATTCGGCCGATTCTAGTAAAAAAGAAAACATTAATATTTCAGAAATAAGTATGATAAAATCCGAATCCTTACCTGATGATGTGATGCTAAAAGAAATCCAGGAAGCACAAGGTAAGATAAGGAATGTTTCTAGTGGACCAGAAAATATTTGTTCAAACGAAAAAAATAACTGGGATATTAATAATTGTCAAATAAAAATTGGCAAAAGTACGGAATACAGGATACAATCAAATGATTCTTCAGAATATATATTACTAAAAAATAATAAAAAAATATGGAGTAAAAAACTTATATTTGGTGCAGTTGATCCAATAACAAATGTTTTTGTTTTTAAAAATTTATTTATTTTCTCTTACGTATTATGGACTGATAGTTCTCCTGAAAATGATGTAATCATAAATGGTGAAAGCATGAGAGAAAAATATTTGTTTGATAGTTCTTACAGCCCAATGATTATTAGTAATAAATTGATATTTTTGGGACATACGAAAGACAAAGTATATGTAATAGTTGACGGAATTTCCAATCAAATTAATTATGAAGAAGTTTTCCATAATGGTTGTTGTTCAATGGGTTGAATGAATCCTATTGGGAATGATCAATCAATGTATTTTTATGCAAAAAGAAATGGCGAGTGGTTCTGGGTTACTGTCAATATTAATTAATTTGAAAAATGAGAAATCTTTGAATGTCTCCTAAATCTTTTATCCTGCAAAATAAATCAGAAACTTTATAGAACTTGAATGGCTCAACAACTCAATCAAGTGAGAGATGATATAATGTTTCAATCAAAGTATCAAAGATCTGAGTCAAATAAAAAGTATTGATTACATAGGTTTAAATTCATATACAAAGGTTATTTTATCTTTTTTTATTTTAATTTAAGAGGGCTCCTTGTTGTTTAGTAATGGAGTAAATAAGGGAGCTCTCTTTTTTTTTAATTTAAATCTTTTTAAAAAAAATAATGGAAACGAACACAAATAAACATATAAAAGGGAAGAATTTATCCTTCATACAAATAATATGCACAAGAATAAATATTACATAGCTTGGTGAGTATGACTTTTTGGAATACTATTTCTGGGTCGGATAAATGGTGCTATATGACTTATTGGTAGCGAAAATAATCCTGCTAATTTACTTTATCGAGCAGTATTTATCACTCGAATAATAGGATCAATTATTTCAAGATTCAAATCTGGTGGAATGATGTATACTTTGTTTATGACAGCAGTTATACAATTTTTGATACCTTTTTTTGCACTTTTTGTGCGACCAGCCAAAACTACTTGGTGAAATGCTGGTGTCATTTGAGTATTAATTTTAAACTTCTTTTTTGTAATTACATTTATGGTATCAGCTCTTTTGTTTAGAAAAATACATATTTACTATAAAAACAAAAAAACTTCTGATATTTTATCATAATCAATTTGCATGGATTTGAAAAAGAAAAATAAGTTTATTCAAAGAATTCAGACATCTCCCAAAGATAAAAAGTTTTTCTTAAAACAACAAATAAAGAGATATTGAACGAATAAACTGAAACTTCACGGACAGAAAGAAGTCGCAAACCTCGCAACGAATGCTCGATCTCATAACAGCCTCTGTCTAAACATCCCGACTACTATGAATTTTCAACGGTTTGTCGTGGCGTCAGACATAGATGGAACGTTATAGATCCAATTCAAGCTATGTTTCAATGAAAATATTTAATTATTAATCTTATATATGAAGACAAAAAAAAGCATTATTCGCATTGCAATCGGAACATGCCTAACACTACTGATACCACTAGTACTTCAACTTACCATAGACACAGGAGTAGATGGACAAGGCTTTAATTGGAAGTTGGGAGATTTTTTTATCATGGGTATTCTTCTTTTCATAATAGGTCTTTGTATCGACTTCGCGGTAAGAAGAATCACTAAACCGATATATAGGATCATTGCTATCACAATTGTTATATTAATATTTTTTCTGGTATGGGCAGAACTTGCTGTCGGCATTTTCGGAACTCCATGGGCAGGATCGTAATAAATCGGCTCGGAATTTAGTTTTTCTCTTGGAAAACATTGCATTAGATTTTAACCCTACAGAGCAATATAATAACAGAAAAAACTACTAAACCTTACAGACTTATCCGTAAAAATCTGCCTCGTAAACATATTTTATATTCATCAAATGTATCTCTTATAGTAAACAAATCCTTGCTAAAAAAACATGGAAAGGATTTTTTGTTTCAAGGTGTTTTTTTGAACTAAAGTAAAGATTTTTTAGGAGAAGTATTTACTCTATTATCAGAAAGTATACGTACAATATCTTTCAATTTTTTACATTGTTGAACTGCATAGGAAGCAAATACTTCTGCGTCTTTTAGAGACAAATTAGATTGGTCTGGGGTATAAATAAAAGAATAAAGAGCATCTAAAGAATGTTGAAGATGATTGTATTCACTAGCAACTCAAGCAGATTCTTTATATAACTGAGACTCTTCAACTCGACCAACAATATTTTTTAATATCTTTTCAATAACTTTTTTATTTAATGTATTTTGCTTGATAGTAAGCACTTCTGAAATCTTTTTTTTATCAATGGTTACTTTGCTTGTCATGACACATCAATGGTTATATATAAATATTAATCTAAGATATCCAACAAAAAATTTATATGCTCTATTTCTCAAGACAACATAATATGTGTATCTGAAGCTGAAACATTGATTCAAAGTTTTTGAATTTTTTGTATCAATACATCCTTTTTCTGATTGTCATTATCAATGGTAATGCTTCCATAGACTATTCAATCATCATAATCTATTGTATAGGAATAGACATTTCCATCGTATAAATAATATTTTTGGTATGTTTGCTGATTCTTTTTTAAGGAATCAATTGGTTGTACATGAGAATCAATAAAATTTTCATAGCTATTCATTACTTTTTCTTGTTGTCTAAACAGATCATCAAAACGCTGGTGTTGTCTATTAAAAATATCAAATACACGTGCATCACGATATATTCTTTGGGGTCTTTCGTAATAAACAAATCATCTAGGATCCTGTATATGTGCTAGCTTATTTTGATAGTGAATGACAAGGAAAAATATGACAAAAACAAGTCAAACAATTATCCATCAACTAAATCAAAGATAGCGAGTAATGGTATTAAAAGTTTTTTTCAATGATGCTCAAATATGTTTCACACCATTTTTTATGTCTTTTTGAAAAGCATTATGGCTCTTTCGTTCCATACGGCAGTTATAAACAAATTAAAAAGGAAGGGGGGAAACGGTCCCAACAACAAAAATGACTATTTATCTAATGTATGTATTTCTTCTTCAATTTTTTTGATATCAGCATCAATCTGTGTAACGATATCTTCCCTTCATTCTTCTTTAAATCTTTTTTTATATTCTTTGAGTTTTTGTAAATTGGCTTTCAATGATTTTAGACTTTCATCTTTGTGGTGTTTTTGATATTCAATCTTTTCCAATTCTTGTTCATACTTATCTAAATTAATAAAATCTGACTGACCATTCCCTTCCAAATAATCATCATTATTATAGGATAATCAAAGTTTCCTATCGAGAAGATTATCAAAATAATTTTGCAAATTAGCCCAATCTCCCAGTCATAGAATTGGACTAGTAAACGGAGAATGTAATCTTTCCAATCACCAAACAGCATTTGTTTTTGCAAATGATTGGAAATCTTGAGGATTATCGAATTCTCTTTCGATTCTTTCCTCTTTTCAATTGATGTTTTTGTACATATAAACCTTTCCTTTAAACATGTTGATAATTGGTTAAGAAATAAAAACATAGCACTAAATTTAGTGTAGTGCTATATTACTCATTTTTTTTTATTTTTCAAGATTTTTTTTCAAAATTTTTATGTAATATAGTATATTTGATGACAAGAGAAAATGAGAAATACTGTGCTTGTATAAAAAAAAACACACAACAAATAAAGGATCAAAGGGAAATTGGACCGACAAAAAAATAGGAAAGGAGAAAAAATACACTACAAACAAATATACACCAATATCATAACATATTATATACAAATATAGAAAAATGAGAAGTAGATATAAAGAGAAAGCCAGAGTTTTTTGGCTTTTTTTTAGATGAAGGATACAATTAAACTAAGACAAACCATTTAGTTTTTACTATACCACAATGGCAAGCAAAAAAACCAATAGAGACTATCTCCTTACTATGCTCACCACACTTGAAGGGAAATGGGAAGCAGCAGCTGGACTCAAAATATTGGTAGAAAAGAATCTCATAAACGAAGACCAGATTATGCAACTCTTGCATACATTTTTGGATGTAATCTATGAAACACAAACCAAATCAGACCTCAATAGTCTAAAAAAAGACGCCGAAAATCTCCAAAAGAGATTTTAACGTCGTTTTTATCTATAGGAATATTTTTGAAATTCCTATATGGTAAAAAATCTTATGAAATAATGCACTATTTTATAATTTTTACTACATACAAATGGGTGAAATCTTACAAAGGATAGAAACAGCAAATGAGGAAGATAAAAATAAAGATCTTTTTTCGGAAGTAGATATAAATAAATTTACAGAACTCGTAAAGAATGAGGCTGATTTTAAAATATTATTAAACTGACTTTCATCCAACGAAACACTACAAAACATACATGGACTTAAAAATACCATCGATACAGAGATAAAAAAACCACAAAACAAAAACAAGGGAGAGATTTTCACTACAGGATACACAAAAAGTTTTACTGAAGAACAAGATCTCTATGAAATATGTGTCCTCTGAGCTATCTTACAAAACGAGACAGATAAAGTAGCATCACCTGATTATAAATTCTTGGCAAAACAATATTACGAAAGACTTTGGTGAGCAACATCCACACCAGAAGTGCAAGAAGCACAACAAGAAAAAATCATCAATGGGAAATATAAAACAGCAGAAGCAACCATATCAGACGATAAAATCATAACAAAAATCAATGAAACAACAACAATAGAAGCAGGACAAACCATCACGGGTGCAGACATAACAATCTCTGCTGGTGCAGATAGAATAAGCTGGAAAAACAATGAAAAAGCAAAAACCATATACACAGACAAAATAGCAAAACTCAAAGAAATAAGAGAAAAATTTACCGATAAAAACAAAGTAGAAGTAGATAAAATTATAGCAGAATTACAGGACACAAAAAAGATAAACGAAATAAGTACAAATAAAATAGATAATCAAGAAGGTAATCGTTATATCATCGGAGCAAGAGTAGCTGAAGGATTTATCAAAGCATTAGAAAATATTACAGAAAATGACAAATTGAAGTTAACATTAGGCATTGATCGAGCAAATTGTACGATAGGAGAAAGAAAAGAAAGTACAGAAGATGATAGATTCGTAAAAATAGATATCAAGGTAACAAAAGAAAATAGTGTCACTGCTAATAAAGATAAAGCACAGCCAGAAAATACCCAAGGTAAAACAGAAACTACTAATACACAAAGAAGTGGCGATGTAACCACAACAACTGGCGGACAAAATGAATGAGCTACTAGGGTTATTCCAGGAAGTGAATGACAAGAAAAGACTTGAAAGCAACAACAAGAAATAAAAATAGAAGTGAAAGAATCAGCAGAAACATTACAAGTCAAACACGACATCGCTGACCACTTCAAACTCCAAGGAAAAGAATTTGCACCGCAGGAAGTTTCTGATGTAGTACAAGATCCAAAAAACCCAAAAAAATATACCGCAACAATAAAAGGTTACACAGATTTTAGTATAAATTATGGAGAAGATACTATAGAGATAACACAATGAGTCGTCAAAAAATGATTACTCAAATGGAATATCAAAGAAGGACAAAGCGTAAAAATAGATAGAGTAAGTGAGGATCGTAGTATCATCAAAAAAGATCTTACACTAGAGTTTAATGCCGCAGAATCCAAAAAATATATCAACAGTAAACTTCTCTCTACAACTACAGGAGATCAAGGAAAATATGAAGTAAAAAACGATACAGACATCACAGAAAGCACAATACACGTAGAATATACAAACAGTAAGATAATAAAGCCAGCAAATGATGGGAAAGCAATCAGTGACCAAATAATCATCTCACTAGATAGTGAATATATGATCAATAAATGAAAAGATACAAGTATCCCACTAGAACGACAAAAAGTGTGATGAGAAACAGAAAAAATAAATTGCAACAAACCATATAAAATCGATGATGATACAACGAAGATAAGTTATTATGCAAAAACGTCATGAGGGAAAAAAGATCCAAGCATACATATCATCAACAATATCACCAATGTAGAGGAAGATGTAAATGGAAATGTAACCGAAGTACCATTATTTAGCGAATATACCAACATCATCAAACAAGACAGAACAGTAGAAGAATATACAAAAAAAATAATGTTGGGATATGATACACCAGCGATCACGTCAATTGAAAAACAATTTCAAAATACTGCTAGTGTAGAATATACGAACCAAAACTATTCCATCACTACGACTTTTGAGATACCAGGAAAAAAAGCATTAACATTAACCTTGCCTATTAGTTACCAAGAATGAAACACAAAAAACCAAAACACATCCTCTATAGTCTATGACAAGACTCCTACACTTACATGGACAGATGAATACAACAAAGTCCAAGAGTGAGGAAATATAATGATAGATGGTATCGTCTATTACATAGGAGTAGCCAATCAACAACAAAAGAATATGCCCACAATAATTTTTCGTCATAGAGAAGATAAAACATTGGAAAATGCAAAAGAACGAACAAAAGGATATAAAATAGAATCCAATGTTTTTGGAATAAAAAATGCAAACGATCAAACACAAGAAGGATATACAAGAGTAAACACATGATTTGGAAATTGTGAATATGGTCCACTAACCATAAAAGATGGAGATTGGAGTGATCCTATAAGTTATTACAAAGATATATATGTAGGACAAGTCAAAGATGAAAATCGTATTCTTTTACAAGGAACTAAAGTAGGATCAATGTACTTCGATCAACACGGAAAGTTTTTGGAATACAAAACCAATAAACAACAAATGACCTTCGAAACACAAACAGACAAAGTAGATCTCAAAGATAATACTCCAATAGGAATACAAGAACCCTTAGGAAAAACAGGAAAGAATATTTTATTGAC
Organism: uncultured bacterium; assembly: GCA_937862935.1. Classification (GTDB taxonomy): domain Bacteria; phylum Patescibacteriota; class Gracilibacteria; order Absconditabacterales; family Absconditicoccaceae; genus CAJBLF01. The sequence continues at coordinate 11,034 of CALMEO010000087.1, forward strand.
ACAAAGCCTTGTGGGGACGACGCTCAATGTAGATATTATGGATGCAGATGATACCTATGTGGGGACAAAAACAGGGACAGATTTTGTAAAGACACAAGACGAAGAAAAAGCAAAAAACATAGATGAGCATTTCTATACATCAAGAGAAACAAAGCTTATGATAGCCAAAAGCAGGATTACCATATATGAAGGACTCAAAAAAATATCATCTGATGATATAAACGAAAAGAGTCAGAATTTATTCAACTTTATCACAGAAGAAGACAAAGAGCCGAATGTTGTTTTAGGACCAGATTGGAAATGAGTATATGCGTACAAATTGATAAAGGCAGATGGAGAATATCCACCACAGTACATATATTGCAAAGTAAACAACAAAAAAATATCATTATGTAATGCCAATGGAGAAATATTGGAACAACAAAAGATATTCCTCAAGTCAAATAATGATTATTATAATATCAAGATCAATGATGAACAAACAGAATTTAAAATAACCGGAAAGGAGAAAGAAGCACAAACAAAAGTACCAGAGCTAGAAAGCGATATCGACAAAAACTATAAAGCATATACAGGAGATTTGAATGAAGATCGTTACTGTGGATATTGGTCCGCTACAGGAGAAGAAGAAAACTCTTATCAATTTATGTGTGGAAAATATACATCATCTGAAGTAGAGATAGACTGAGAAACTATAGAGGGTAAAGATAAAATAGATGACCTAAGTACATTTTCTTTGGTAGATGAAAACCAAGAAGGATTCGGATCCTACAAAGATTTTTTTACCACACCATATCAAGAGAACCTTGGAATAGACGAAAAAATATATAAAGAAGTTTTTAGTACTGTGCTCCAAGAGAAAGAAACAAATACAGATAACCTAGTAAGAGTAAAATA
>CALMEO010000088.1 GCA_937862935.1 uncultured bacterium
CGAAATATCCCTGGTGCAATATTTTTTGCTAATAACGCTGCTTCTATAGCTATCGTTCCACTTCCACAGAAAAAATCATAGAGTGGTTCACTAAATTTTCGTCCTGATAGAAGCAATAATCATGCGGCTAATGATTCGTTTATTGGTGCTTCTCCTATTGCTTTTTTGTACCCTCTTTTGTGAAGTGATTCTCAAGTAGTATTGAGTAAAATTGAACACATATCATGGTCTATGTGTACGAGAATTTCTATCGGCTGTAACTTTTCGTCTTCTATCACTCTCTCAGAATTTTCATTTCCTTGTCACTCGTTCCTCGTTCATTGTCCCTGAAGTATTTTTTTGACAATAGCTTTTTTGACAATACTTTGGATAGTTGGTGTACTCGTAAGCATGGATTGTTTTGTAATAGCGGTGACAATGATAGGATTTCCTTGCACGTACATTTTCCGATCAATCGTTGTAACCAAGTCAAAAAGTTGATTGAAATCAGAAGTTATATGTTGAGCTAGTTCTATAAATAATTTATTTCAGACTCTACTTCGAAGATTTATTTTGGCGATTGCAGAAATATCCCCCTTGAAACGGACAAGCGTGGGTCACGAACCTATCACTGTATACCCAGCGAGTTCGATTTCTTTTTTGAGTATAGACTCTAATCCTGCAGCACAGGTAATACAAAAATTCATGAATATAATTAATGATGAAGAATTAATAATGAATAATGAATGATGTGTTTTATTATGAACTAGTATATAATCCAATAATTTTAAAGACATAATTTAGTCGTTTTTCATCTATCCTCCGAGAAGCCGAAGGACTATTAATTTTTAGGTATTCGTTGAATAAAATCATAGGAATCTTCTATAAAATTACCACCCAAAAATACGTATTGACTTTTTATTATAAAGATATATTATTATCATTCAAATAAAATTCAAAAAACAAGCAAAAGAAAGGAAATTATGATAACATCAATTATTTTCGGTACAGGATCCTACATTCCAAGCAGAGAGATTCCAAACTCTGCATTTCTTGACCGCCAATTTTATGAAGCCAATGGAAACTTCTTTCAACAATCTAATGAAGATATTATTCGTAAATTTGAAGATATTACGGAAATACGTTCTCGTAGATATGTTGATGACAATCTTGTTGCTTCCGATATGGGCTATCTAGCAGCTAAGGATGCTTTGGAACATGCTCAGGTCGATCCTGAAAGTTTGGATTATATCATTGTTGCCCACAACTTTGGTGATATAGCTCTGGACAATAAAAGATCGACTCTTGTGCCTAGCTTAGCTTCACGCATCAAACATAAGCTTGGGATAAAAAATCCAAAATGTATTGTCTATGATCTTCCTTTTGGCTGTCCTGGATGGTTACAAGGCATGATACAGGCAAATTATCTTTTGCGGGATGTACATATTGGACGTATCCTTGTCATAGGAACAGAAACATTATCCCGGGTATGTGATCCTCATGATAGAGACAGTATGATCTATGCTGATGGTGCTGGCGCTACAATTTTGTATGCAGTCGACACTGCTCAGTCTGTTGGTATTTTATCTCATGCAGTGAGATCTGACACGATTGATCATGCTCATCTGCTTTGGATGGGACCATCATACAACCCAAGCTATATGGGGAACGAATTGTTTCTGAAAATGAACGGCAACGCCTTGTATAAATACGCACTGCGTTATGTACCAGAAGTTGTCAAAGAAGCTTTGGATAAGGCAGGCCTCCATCTCAATGATGTTTCAAAGTTGCTTATCCACCAGGCAAATGCCAAAATGGATTATGCCATCTTGGAAGGGGTATGCAAACTCTATGGAGTGAAAGACGTCCCTTGGGATATCATGCCTATGACTATCCATGAACTAGGCAACAGTTCTGTAGCAACCATACCTACGTTATTGGACCTTGTTCTTCGTGATAAAGTTGAAGGACATGGACTCAAAGCTGGGGATATTGTTGTTTTTGCCTCAGTTGGCGCAGGAATGAACATCAACGCTATGGTCTACAAGATGCCGTAGCGAATATGGTTATTAGCAATAAACTCCGGGTGTTTTCCGGAGTTTTTTTTGTAAAAAAAACCGATGGAAACCCACCGGTAAGCTTTGATGATTTGAAAATATTATGAGAGAAGTTCAATTTCTACGATTTCACCGAGAAGTACCTCCTCAATCCCTGATGCGGTATCAATTCTACAATCAGGGGTGGAGTCATTTGAAAATGCAGATTTGATTACTCCCATTATTTTTTTTATATCATTGGATCCATATTTCTGGATCTTCATAAATACGCGATGACCAACGTTATTATTGATCAAATCGCACGATAAGGAAATGTCCATGATATTTTAATTTTTGGTGCTTATCTGTTTTTTTATTTGCACTACTATATATATTTTCTTAAAAAAAGCAACAATATCTCTTGATCTGTTTATCTTGATGGAGAAATGCTATTTTTTTACTAGTCCTATATATAAAAAAAACACCCCACTGTTTCAGCGTCATTTCCGAATTAATGTTTGGAAGAGGGAATCCACACTAAAGTACTATAGTATGGATTCCGACTGCAGCACATAATGCCGGAATGACGTATAAGAGTGAACGAGGTGTTTTTTTATTATACTAGCAACTAAAACTATTTAGCATCGGCATCGATTACTTCACCTTCAACGGTTTCTCCTTCTTTTCCTTCTGAAATTTCTTCATTAGGATTTGGTGCAGCTTCAGCTGGAGCGGCTTGATATTTGTTGTAGAGTTCAGAAAATTCTTTTTGAATTCTGTCGATTTCTGTATCGATTTCTTCTTTGTTTGCATCTGCTTTACCAGTGATTGCTTTAGCATCAGCAATAAGTTTATTTACTTTCTCTTTATCTTCATCAGGTATCTTATCCTTTTGCTCAGACATCATACTTTCCATCTGATAAACAAGAGCTTCAAGTCTATTTTTAGATTCTACAATCTCTTTTCTTTTGCGATCTTCTTCAGCAAATTGTTCTGCCTCAGCTTTTGCTTTGGTGATATCTGCATCAGAAATATTTGTTGATCATTGGATTTTTACTGATTGTTCTTTTCCGGTAGATTTTTCTTTTGCAGTAACATTTAAGATTCCATTAGCATCAATATCAAAGGTCACTTCGATCTGAGGTTGTCCTCTTCTCATCATAGGTATTCCTTCGAGATTAAATACTCAGAGATCAATATTATCTCTTGAAAATTGTCTTTCTCATTGAGTTACATGTACGGTAACTGCAGTTTGATTATCAGCAGCAGTCGTGAATGTATTTTCTTTTTTTGCAGGGATAGTCGTATTTCTTGGAATCATTACATGAGCGATTCCTCATTCTACTTCTATAGACAAACTCAGTGGAGTAACATCAAGTAAAAGAATATCTTTCACATCTCCTTGGATGATACCTGCTTGGATTGCTGCTCACTGAGCAACTGATTCATCAGGATTTACCGTAGCTTTTGGTTCAATACCAAAGATGTCTTTTACGAGTTTAAGTACTGCTGGCATTCTTGTTGATCATCCTACCAAGATAACTTGGTTAATTTCGTTCTTTTTGAGTTTAGAATCTTCAAGTGCATTGAGACACGGTGTCTTACATCTCTCAAAAAGATCCTTACACATATTTTCAAATTGTGCTCTTGTAAGTGTCTCTTCCATATTTCTTGGTAAACCATCTTCACCTGTGATGATAAATGGGATAGATATATCTACTCTTTCTGTCTGAGAAAGTTGATGTTTAGCAGCTTCAGCTTCATTCTTTACTCTTTGCATTGCCATAGCATTTTTGGTAAGATCTATACCTTCTTTTTTCTTGAATGAATCTACAAGATAATTGATAATTTTATGATCAAAATCTGCTCCTCCAAGATGAGTATCTCCACTTGTAGACAATACTTGGAATGTTCATTCAGATCCGATTTCAAGTATAGTTACATCAAACGTTCCTCATCCGAGATCGAACACTACTATTTTCTCATCTTTATTTTTTCCTTCTCCATAAGCTAATGAAGCTGCTGTTGGTTCATTGACGATCCTTTCTACTTTCAATCCAGCAATTTCTCCAGATGCTTTGGTAGCATTTCTTTGGCTATCGTTGAAATATGCAGGCGTTGTGATAACTGCTTGCGTGATAGGAGTTCCAAGAAATTTTTCTGCATCTTCCTTGAGTTTTTGGATGATAAACGCTGAAATCTGTTCAGGTTTATATTCTTTTCCATCGATAACGATAAGCACACCTCCGTCTTTGTCTTCTTTGATTTCGTACGGAAGATTTTCTTTACCTATCACTTCTTTGTACTTTCTACCGATAAATCTCTTTACTTCGTAGATAACGTTTTTTGGCTCTAGAATAGCCTTTCTTTTTGCTAAATCTCCGACCAACAATTCGTCTCCCTTGATATATACGACAGAAGGAGTTGTTCTTTTTCCTTCAGCGTTGGCTATCACTTCTGATTTGTCACCTAACATGTAGGACACACAAGAGTTGGTTGTTCCGAGATCGATTCCGATAATTTTTGCCATTGGTATACATAGTAAATATATAAAATAAGACGTGGTAAATCCCATAAAGATTTTCCCGTCGTTTTTATCCCGTGGGATAAAAAGATTAGTAACATTTTTTAGGCTAAAAAAATATCCAGCTCAGCTGGACAATTTCGACTGTTAAAAACCCTCGTACAAAGCCTCGGAATTTTATAACATCTCAATTGTAGCACGTATAGTATACTGATGCTACAAAAAAATGCAAGAGATTTTTAGCAGTATTTTGATTTGGGTGCTATGATGTTTTATCCACCCGAGTTTGATAGACATATTTTTGTACATCATATCAAGACAATACTCATCAAACAAGTAATGTTTTTATATAAATACCATGTATCATAACCATTAAAAACATATATAATCCCCCTAATAGCAGTACATATAAGGATTTTTTGTGTTATATCACAATAAAAGTTTTATTTATTCTATCAATTCTCGGTTGAGATATTTGTTTATTTCAGACAATTCTAGGGGTGAATCTTTTTTGCCTAACATGAGTTTTACCGTACTTTTTATATGAATACTAGTTCAAGGAATAAGAGCATCTAGTGATTTAGAAGCAAATTTATATGCCCCACCCAGAAGTTTATAACTTATTCATGATACTACATTGGGATAGTCTCAGCTATATCTCAAAGAAAGTCGCATACTCTCCAAACATTGTCTTTTTCGGTGAAGATGACTTATATTTTTGTGATGAGCATTGTAGAGTACCATATATTCCGGCAGATTAGCAAACTCAAAATATTTTCCTGCCCTCAATTGGAATTCACGATCATCAGCATATTTTATCTGCGGATTATACCCTCCGATGGTCTCATATACTTTCCTCGGATACATCATGGACGAATGAAGAAATTGAGTTGCTCTAATACTATTTCATCTAATATTCCTATCTGTCAGATGCTCACGTGTATGTGAATATTTCTCTTTATTTTTGATTATAGCGTTGGTTCATATAATACCTATATTGGGATTCTCTTGTAAATGTTTAACTTGTTTAGTTAATTTATCTGGCCTAATCCAAACATCATCAGAATCCAACACCGCAAAAATATCTCCCGTCGCATGTTGCATTCCGATATTACGAGATTGGGAAATTCAGAGATTTTTAGGATTATTTACTAATATAATTCTTGGATCGTATTCTTTCATAGATTCCACCACCTTTTGGGTGTCATCTTGAGACCCATCATTTACTACAACAAATTCCACATCAGGATATTCCTGTTGCATAGCAGACAACAATGCAAGTCTTATTGTTTTCTGTCTATTGTATACAGGAGTGATTACAGATATACGAGGGAATTCTTTTGATTCCATATTTTCCATCAATACACAAACGAATAAATAGGATGGATTATATACATATTTTACAACAAAAGTCAATCTTTTAGATTTGCTCAGACACTATTAACTATATCAACTTCTTGTAAAGCTGTTTTGAAACACTATACAGACTAATGAACAATGAATGATTAATAATGAATGATTTTAGATTTTTCCGACACTACAGGTTATCGTTTTTACAATAGTTCTTTCCAGCAATACCGATATTATTCACTATTCATTTTTACTTATTAATTAGTTTTGAAGCCATGTCCATTTATTCTTTCTCACAAACACAAACCTTCGTCCAATGTCCGCGTAAGTATCAATATAAATATGTCGATAAAATCAAAGAAAAAGAATTTGAATCATCACCAGATTTGATTCTCGGTCATAGCGTCCATGCAGCATTGGAACGATTATATAATCAGATAAATGTTTTAAATTTTCCCACTAAGGATGAGCTTTTAACGAAGTTTAAAAATCAACGAGATACAGAAATCATCGAAGCAACAAAAGAGAAACCATTGCAAATAAAGGGAGAACAAACACTTGAAGACTACATCCGCAGAGGGATTCATTACCTTGTAAATTATTATGATAAGTATTCTCCGTTTGAAGGAGTCCGTGTTGTTGCAACAGAAAATCAGATGGTATTTAGTTTGGATGACCAGAAACAATTTCGCGGTATTGTAGATAGATTAGATAAAGAAGGAGAAACTTTTGTAATCAACGATTATAAAACCAACAAGAATTTACCCACAGAAAACAAAGAAGAATATATCGATCAGCTTACTCTGTATGGATTATGAGTACAACAAAATTATGCTAAATATTTCAAAATTTTAAAAGCCAGACTTCACTATCTTCATTTTGATCTGACCGATGAATGGGAGATAACTCATGAACGTTTGGCAGCTGTCACCAAAAAATATGGAGACATCATCAATATTATCGAAGATAAAAAATTTCATTACAACATGGGAAATAAAAAAATATTTGAACCAAAAGAAAATAATTTTTGTAAGTACTGTGAATACTATTCTTTGTGTCCATTACGAGCACATTTGAAATTTGATGATGAAGTGGTAGGAGGTGATCTTTGAGAAAAAACAGTGAAAGGATTGGTCGATGAATATGTAAGTCTGTCAAAACAAGAATCACAAGCGAAGAACGATAAAGAGCTTATTAAAATCTTGTTGATTGAATATTTGGAAAAAAATAATTTACTTAAGCTCTTTGGAAATACCTATAAAATATCAGCATCGCAAAGTGAAAATATCAGCATCGTAGATAAAGATGCATTAAAAAATGTTTTGAATGAACTGTGAGTTTTGAATGATGCTATGGAGATAGATAGATTTAAATTGCAAAAACTCGTCAAAGAAAATACGCTCTCTCTTGAACAACTAGGTGATACTGTACAGAAAAATACTAGTCGAACATTGAGAGGTGGAAATAATGCACCCGGGTGACAAAATCGCTAATATGTCTTTATAGCTAGCATATCTAATTTTTCCACCCAGGTGCAAAACTTTATTGCAAATTTTATCTAAATAACTACTATTTTTTTACAGGTTTTTCTATTCAAAAACAAAAATATTGTATGAAAAAAATACATTCATCACTTTATACATCTCTACGCAGTACCCCATTTTTTGGGAGAACTATTGTAGTACTTTCATTTTTTTTCTTATTGATCAAACAGATATTTATCTTTTTTTCTTATGGAGAGGTTTTTAGTGAAATAACATGGGGAGCTAGTATCGTTCATTATTTTGGGTATTTTGTGAGTGATTTTCTCGTGTGTCTAGTTTTACTTGGATTGGTAACTATTAATATCCTAGTCAAAAAAACTCCTATAAAGATTATCAACAATATTATTATATCAGCAATATTTTTGTTGTTTGTACTTGATATATTTACTATGTATTTTTTTCAGAGCAGAATATCAATTTTGGATATGAATCAATTTATCAATCCTTCCTTAGGAAATTTTTCGTGAATGATTTTTAGTGTTCTGTTTGTATTATCTGTAGTAACGGTCTTCACTTTTTTTTTAGTCCAAAGTAGGTACTTTAAAAAAAATAAAAAAATGTTGCTTGCAGTATATTTTCTTTTATTTTCTATAGCATGTTTCGGTGTTGGTATGTATGCGCCTGCATGATTTGCATCGATTCCTGATAATGTTCTCTCGCTAAATTTTTCTGCGATACAACAAACTTTTTGACAACTTTCAGACAAAAACATCCCTAATATTTATCAGAAATTTTTTACCAAGAAAAAATGATTAGATAAGAAAACCAATATTATTGTCGTATTTGCAGAATCATTATCACCCATAGATTCACTCAGAGTCGGTGGCGTAAATAATAATCTTCCCTATTTTGATCTTATCCAAAAAGAAGGGAGTACATTCACAAATTTCATCGCTAACGGTTGTACTTCTGACACAGCACATATATGATTGCTTTTGTGAATAGAACCACTCAAACTTATATGATCACAAATAGCATCATATTCAGGATACAAAACATACACCGACTCTCTACCTAATTTTTTTGCTACACAATGATATACTCCTATTTTTATCAGTGCGGTAAATCTTGATTTTTTGAATCAAAAATCTTTCCTTTCTGGAATAGGATTTAGTCATATTATCGGAGAAGAGGCATTTACTGAGAAAAAAAAATATGTATTTGATGCTGCTCCTGATCATGAGTTGTATAACAAAACACTAGAAACAATCAAACAACAAAATACCCCATATTTTATGGTTCTTCAGAGCATATCATTTCACAAACCCTACAATACTCCTTATGGAACTAATCAAAAAGATGCACTCAGATATGCCGACAAAAGCTTATTTTATTTTTATCTTCAACTTAAAAAATCTGGATTCTTTAACAATGGAATCCTCCTAGTTGTGAGTGATCATAGAAAAATGGAGCCTCTAGAAAATAAAGAAAAAGAAGCACTAGGAGACTATCGATATACGAAGTGACTTGCTACTATTGTAGGGACAGGTATCACCCCAGGAGGTATATATACGAATATCATCCAACATACTGATATTTTTTATGGACTCAAACAGTTTGCAGGGAAATGACTGGTAACACTCTCCAAATTATTCAACGATATCTTTTCATCTAGTAAAAAGAGAGATCGAGGAATAGTCTATTGTCGTTATTTTCAAAACAATAATAAATATACTATCGTCTCATGAAATTGAGGCAAGATATTTAATAATCTTTCAGAAATAGCTATCAGTCATAAATTTATTTATCAATATCTTTCTTCCTATATTTCTTTCCAGCAATGATCATGAGTAGTGCTTTCTGGAAAAAACAACATGACCATCATTGCACATCAATGATCACCACTCCAAGCTCCAGAAAATTCTCTTGAATGATTTTTATTGGCCAAAGAAAATGGTGCACATGGTATAGAGCTTGATGTTTCACAGACCAAAGACAAACAAAATATCGTCATCCATGGAGAACGTATGCGAGCAACAAGCTGTGGAAAAAATTATATTGTAGGCAATCATACCCGAGAAGAACTCAAAAAAAAATGCCCATTAAAAAATGGTGAACCATTACTCACATTGGAAGAGATGCTCAAATCTATAGATGGACTCTTTGAATATTATTTTATAGAAATCAAAGTATACAATCCTAAAGATGCTGAGCAACAAACTATCGCAGCTATTCAAACCGTTCAAAAACTCGGTATGCAAGATAGAGTTATCTTTACGAGTTATGATAAACAAGCTACCTATATCATAGGAGCATACAAAAATATCATTGCAGGACGAGACACATACACCATCCAAGAACTTACCACACTCCCCAATATGAATCATCAATACTATCTGATGCCCCAAGATTTGATCAAAGAAACTACCCCACAAGAAGTGGATGATATTGGAAAAAAATTGGTCATCTACACGGTCAACACTACAGGCGATTTAGAAAAACTCTATCGTCAATGAGTACGCATAGTAATGACTGATGATGTTCCCCTGATTAAATGACGAGCAGATACATACTTAAACAACTAATAAATAGTGAACAATGAAAAATGAATAATGTATGAATTATCTTTATATAGACTATGGTAATATACAAAATAACATTATAAAAAAATCCCGAAACACATTGGGATTTTTTCTTTATCGGAGTCGAAATGACAGCTTAATACTTCTCACACTTCACTACATAATAGTTTGCATCGTGATCACATGATGGACATTTTTTTGGTGGAAATTTTCCTTTGTGAACATATCAACACTTTGTACATACCCACTCAACATCTTCAGCCTTTTCCATTAAAGTACCTGCAGCGAGTTGATCACGTACTGCCTGATATCTTCATTCATGATGTTCTTCTGCATGGGAGATACTTAAGATTCTGATAGCTATTTCTGGGAATCATTCTTCATCAGCAATCTTAGCAAAACTTGGATAAAGATTACTATTTTCATGATGCTCCCCATCGATAGCATATTGGAGATTTTCTAGTGTTGTTCACTTTTTTACAAATGCTCAGGTCTCTATAACTACTTCATCCATATCTTCTCCCATCTTTTCTTTGACGATTTGGATCATTTTGAAAAATCGTTCTGCGTGTTCTTTTTCTTGTTCGGCTGTCGCTAAAAAAACATCTGCTATCTGTAAATATCATTCTTTTCTTGCTATGCTTGCATACATTGTATAACGATTTCTTGCTTGTGATTCTCAAACAAATGCTTGGGTAAGTACTTCTAAAAGTTTTTTCATAATACACCAGTAAAAAACTAAAAAATAATCAATATGTGAAGTATATATTTTACTATAAATTTTACAATCCAATAATCTAAGAAACATCGTTTACCATAAAAACAATATATGTATATTGATAAAATATTCTTTTTTTTATTTCAGCAGTACAAGGAATAAAGATATGTAGCAAAACACTTGAAAAAACATCTGTTTACTGTAGGTTTTTTATAATATTTTTATTTTTTGATATGTAGCGTATGTTTTCTGTAAGGAAACTGTTTATTGCTTTTTTTACCTTGGTACTAATAGTGAATATTCTTCCCTATACTTTTTGACAATGAATAAATATTTCATTACCAGACTGAAGTTTTTCTAAAACAGAAAAACCACTAAACTATGTACCCTGAGAGCTTATCGTAAAATTTAAAGAAACAAAAATAAACGTAAAGACTTCTATATGAAGAATGAACGCACAAACCTTTGCTACAAATCAAAACATGCACACAACTGATAGTATAATAACCAATAATATTGTAGTAATGAAAATCCAATGACCAGAAAGTGTAGAACAAAAAATTATTGAATTAGAATCTGATCCAAATATAGAATATGTAGAACCAAATTATATCCGCCATATCCAATCATTTACTGATACCTATTCTGGAAATCTTTGGGGACTAATGCAGATATCTTGATATCAAGCATTTTCTATCTTTTCATGAGCAACTAATCCAAACATTACCTGAACTATTGTAGCAGTCCTTGATGCATGAGTAGCGTATGATCATCCTGACTTAGTCAATCAAATGTGGAATGGAATATCTTGTAAAGATGAAAACGGAACTGCTTTGTGATGATGTATTCATGGATATGATTTTGCTGACAATGATAAAAATCCTTATCCTGTACGTTCTGATCATTGAACTCATGTTGCCTGAACTATTGGGGCTGAAGCAAACAATACTAAAGGTATACTCTGAGTAAATTTTAATGCAAACATAATGGCAATAAGAGTAGGAGATGATAGTATAGCCTTGAGTAACATTATCAAGTGAATAGATTTTGCTATCCAAAATGGTGCAAAGATCATCAATGCGAGTTTTGGTGGTAGTGATTTTTCTCAATCAGAATATGATGCTGTACATCGTTTTAAGTCTGCATGATGACTTTTTATTACTGCTGCAGGAAATGATGGGACCAATAACGATGACTGAAATCATTTTTACCCTTGTGATTTTAATCTAGATAATATAGTCTGTGTAGCAGCTACAGATACTAATGATACTTTAGCGAGTTTTTCCAATTATGGAATATCCTCTGTAGATATAGGAGCACCATGAGTAAATATATATAGTACACTTGCACATATTGTTGAGACATCAACCATGAATGAAACATTTGAATCTATAGCAACAGGCACTCTTCCTCTGTGACGAACACAATCATGAATATGATCTCATCGATGAGTATTAGATTCGTGAATTACATGACGATCACACGTACTATATACTAATCTTACCACTTCCTATAGTGATAATACAAATTCTAGTATACAGAAAACAGTAAATACAGCAAATACTAGTGGAGTGACTTTAGATTTTTGGGCTATGTGCGATACTCAGTATAGCACAAGCAATTGGTATGACTATATGACATTGGAAGTGAGTAATGATGGATCAAATTTTATAGAAATTGCTAGATGGGATGAATCCTATCTTGATACTGATAACATTGAATGAAATAACACCAATTGACTAACATATGCCCATCTTATATATGATTTAACGTGAATGTATATCAGCAGTAATTTTACTTTTACATTTAGACGAGTCACGGATTGATCAAATAATAATTATACGTGATGTCTCGTTGATGACGTTGTAATAAAAACATATACTGCAAATACTACAACTGAACCATATTGAAATATGGATTGAACCTCTATGGCGAGTCCACATGTTGCTTGACTTGCTTCCCTAGCATGGTCCTATAGACCAGATTTGACGTATGCAGATATAAAAAATGCTCTGATGACGGGGTGAGATGCATTCTCTGCTCTTAGTGGGAAAATGGTCAGTTGAAAAAGAATAAATGCATACAAAACCTTGTACAATTTAACATCTCCCGTGACCGGTTCAATAAATTTTTTGTCATGAAGTAGAACAAATACTACGTGAACATCTATAAGGCTGACTAGCTCCAAGACATGAACATATGAAATAAGTTGAGCGTTTAATGGAGGAATATTGACCTGAGCTATATCAGGAAGCTTATTGGATATACCTATTATATTGAGCTCATGAGATGGAACAAAAGAAATTTCAGTCCTTTTCTTCGATACAATATTTAAACCATCTCAAGTCTATACTGCGAGCATTATCCTTGATACTACAGCACCAAATGTGCCAACACTCGTCTCTCCCATCTCGTGAATAAATGTCTCTTGAAGTATTCATTTGCTTTGGAACACCTCTGTAGATACATGATGACTGAGTGGATATAGTTATGAAATAGCTAGCGATAGTGGTATGACTATTTTGATTGCTAGCTGAAACACTAGTAATACATGAGTCGTAGTAAATTTGTTTTCATGAGCTAGCTACTATCGAAGAGTTAAAGCGTTTGATAGATTAGATCAGCATTCTCCGTTTTCTCAGACGGGAGATTTTGTATTGTTGTGGGATAGTTGGCCAGATGTTTTCAATTTTACTGCTATCACTAATGCAGAACTTAATACCCAATATATATCTAATCAGATAACGATAGGATGAATCAATACAGGAACGTTAATCAGTATCTTAGGAGGAAGCTACCAAATAAATACTACAGGAGACTTTATCTCTACAACATGAATAGTATATAGCTGAGATAAAATACAACTTAGACTTACAGCTTCTAGCGTATATTCTACGCAAACTCTAGCGACATTGTATGTAGGAACCATACTAGGAAATTTTAGTGTAACGACAAAGTCAGCACCATCGGGGTGATGATGAGGAGGATGATGAGGGGGAGGAGGTGGAACACCTCCTACACCTAGTTGTTTAGTCAACGACTTGTTCTGTAGTGGATGAGTTTATGTTATGAAAACAGGAGTGAATTGTATATGAGGAAATTTGGGAAATACCTGTACAAGTATTGTCTCTTGATCTATAGATACTGTTCCTATGCCTATCTTACGTGAAACGAGTTCTCCTAAAGGGAGCATAAAAGATTCACCATTCTCTGCAGAAATGAATAGTGCATACCTTTATGCATACGATATCGGTATCACGACTATGAATACTATTCAAAAATCTAATATGACCTGATCACTTATTAGAGCCCATATGGCAAAGATGATGGTAAACTATGCAATTAAAGTGATGAGTGGAGTAGTAAATAGTGGGCGTGTATGTGAGTTTAATGACATCGCAGAGCAATCCGCTGAGATGAAATTATATATCAAACTTGCCTGTCAGCTTGGACTCATGGGAGTAGGGATAAACAATTTCGATCCCAATGGAGAAGTAACAAGAGCTCAATTTGGGACTGTACTTTCTAGAGTACTTTGGGGAGACAAATATAATACCTGAATACCATTCTATCTCAATCATCTCAATGCATTAAAAATCAATACTATTATTAACAATACTGATCCTGAACTCAAAGAACTCAGAGGATATGTTATGTTGATGCTTATGAGAGCTAGCAACTAGACTATCTTGGGACTTGGTGATTGGACCGTGTTCCGTGTTCCTTGTTTCTCGTCTCTATCCCCTAGCTCCTCGTCCCCATATTTCTTCTCTGAAAATATTTATGCAATTCACGAATTCATAAGAAGACCATTCCTCCTAGTATAGGAAACAATCGATCTTTGATATCCATAGGAGCAAATCAGAAATAGGTATTGATGCCAGGAAGATAAATCAAGATGAGAAGAAAAATAAAAGAGATAAGAAAAGCCAGCAATAGTTTTTTGTTTGATCGAATATATTTTGTCCATACGGATACCTCTCATGCCCTACGAGAAAGAATATTTGCATATTGAGAAAATACGATACTCGTATAAGTAATAGACGTAGCTACCGCATAATATGTACTGTTGCCGTCTATTGCACGTATATCATATCCCTGAAATACTAAATACAGTATATAGTTGACAAAAGCTATCCCTCCCATCAAAAATCATGATCGTAACAAATCGATGATCATAGCTTTGTTGATAATATGATTATCAAGATTTCTCGGTCATTGCCTCATCAGATCTTTTTGTGGAGGATCTCGTGTCAAGGCAGTTAGTGGGAATATCTCGGTAACTAAATCTATTACAAGAATCTGAATAGCAGTAATCGCTATAGGGAGATCAAACAAGACCCCACATAAAAGACTTAATAAAATAGCAGACAATTCACCACCATTGGAAGTAATACAGGAAAGAATTGTTTTCCTAAGATTCTGAAAAATAATCCTCCCTTCTCTGATCGTATATACAAGCGTAGTGAAACTATCATCTAACAATATTATTTCTGATGATTCTTTAGCTACATCGCTTCCTATTTTTCCCATTGCAACCCCTATATCTGCTTTTTTGAGGGCTGGGGCATCGTTGATTCCATCACCGGTAACTGCTACAACATTGTGATCTTTTTTGAGTAAAGAAACTATTCTCAACTTATCCTCTGGTGATGTTCTAGAAAAAATTATCGATCATGGTTTTTCTAGTTGTTGCATTAAAACACTATCTGACATGCTTTTTAGTTGATCGCCTGAAACATGAGTAACTGCATTTCCATCTTTTTCTAGTCCAATATACTTAGCTACCGCTTCTGCAGTGATACCATAATCACCTGTAATCATTACAATCTTTATTTTAGCTTCATGTGCAGCGACAATTGCTGCTGATGCTTCCTCTCTTGGTGGATCTATAATACTTACACAGCCCAGAAAAATAAGATTTTTTTCTGCTTCTTCTAATTGCATATTTTGTTGATAGTCATCTATATCCCTATATGCAAAAGCCAAATTTCTCATAGCATATGAAGCCTTTTCTTCTATATATCTTTGAATTGTTTTTTTATCTTCATCTGTTATGTCTCTTATTTCTTTTCCATCATAGATTTTTGTACATGCATTTATTATTGCAGATGGAGCACCTTTTACGTATAATATTTTTTGATTATCTATCATACGAACTGAGGACATCATTTTTCTCACCGAATCAAATCCATATTGATGGATTTGTTTGTGTAGTTGTCCCATGTTTTCTGTATCAATTCATATTTTTTGTGCTAAGCTTATGAGTGCTGCTTCTGTTGGATCACCTATAGCATATCGCAGCTGGTGCTCGCTATCTGGTGGATTTATTTTTGCATTGGATGCCATATATAAAGTAGCAAAGAAATGTCCCCACTGAGAAATAAATGATGGAGTAATCTCTTTTTTGTTGTGAATATCATATATTTTTCCTATGGGTTGATAGCCATCTCCACTTACCTCATAGGTAGCAAATCAGAGATATATATCTTTGACAGTCATTTCGTTCTTTGTGAGTGTTCCTGTTTTATCCGTACAAATTACGTTTACACATCAGAGGGTTTCTACTGAAGAAAGTTTCTTCACTAATGCCCTATTTTTTGCTAGTCTGCCTGCTGCCAATGATAATGCTATACTTACCTGTGCTGGTAGTCATTCTGGTATCATAGCGGCTGAGACACCAACGGCAAAAATAAATGCCTCGATCAGACTAAACTGAGCCAATAGTGATATACCACTAAGAATAACCACAAGTATAAGAGTTCCTATAGTTAGTTTTTTGGAAATATTGGTCATTTCTTTTTGTAATGGACTTGTTTCTATTTCTTGTTCTTGTGAAAGATTAGCAATTCTTCACAACTCTGTTTCCATTCCTGTGGCGAATACTACTCCCCACGCATTTCCTGTAGCTATTGTTGTTCCCATCCAAATACAATTATTTCTTTCTGCTACCAATACTTCTCCATTGATTGTATGGTGAAATTTACCTACAGGATTAGATTCTCCGGTTAGCGAAAAATCATTTACCTGGAGTTCAGATTCCTGAATGATTCTAATATCTGCGGGAACATTGTCTCCCTCTTCTATATATATAATATCTCATGGCACAAGATTTTCTGCTTTTTCTTCTATAAGTTTTCCATCTCTTTTGACTTTAGCAATAGGAAACAACATTTTTTTTAGTGATTCCATAATTTTATCTGCCTTTGCTTCTTGTATATACCCTATGATTACATTTAACAAAAGCGTTCCTCCCAAAATAGTTGCTCATCTATAATCTCCTAGATATAAAGAGAGTAAAGAACTTCATAGCAACAATATAATCAATGCTTCTTTAAACTGAGAAATAAATTTTACGAAAAAATTATTTTTACCCATTTTTTGTAGGATATTTTTTCCGTAAATCGACTGTCTTGCTAGTACCTCTTCTTTCTTTAGTCCATCAAAAGATGAATGTAAGGCAGATAATGATTCCTCACAGGAAAGTGTATACCATGCTTGTTTACTTTGTTCCATACTCTATATATACGATTGAAAAAAACTCTTTTACTAGAAGGTGAAGGTTGTACATTTCGAAAAATAACGTTCTTACATAAGTATAGTCTGAATCATATTTTTTGTCAAATCTCTATAGAAGAGATGTATCTAGTATTCTCGTATATTTCCCTATTTACGCTCTTGAAATATACTCTATAATACATATTATATTGAAACAACATACCTAAAAACAAAATTCTATGGCTAAAAGATTTCATCACCATATTACTGGTGATTTCCATATCAAAAATGGAAGAGTTTATAAGATGGTTAGAGTATTTAGACCCCAAAATAGCTCTAGTGATCAACATAAAAATGAAGAGAGAACCACGATTACTAGACTTTTTTTGGGTAAACACTTTGATTCTTTTATCTGCTATTTGCCAACAAAATGGCAAGAAGGAGTTTCTTATGAACTGCAAAGAGTTCATTATGAATCTGGAACACACATTCCAAAAGAGGGGTAAAAGGTTTATATTGTTTTTTGTAGGATCCTGTTTTACAGGATCTTTTTTTACTCTATAATTATATATACGTATAGAAAAAATATATACGTAGTATGGGAGAATGTATGTAAAGTGTTTTTTGGTTGAAAGTTCTAGACAAAAATTTACTATAGGGGTCATTTTTTATCTTATATATATAGTAGTATGAAAAAAATTGCTTTAATGGGAATATTCGCTGTGATTTTTTTTGCAGGATGTGCTCAACAAACCCCAAAGGAAAATCTAGATACTTTCGCTCAATGTTTGACAGACAACTGAGCTGTCATGTACGGTAGTGTGACCTGTTCACATTGTCAAGATCAAAAAAAGATGTTTGGTGAGAGTTTTGAAAAGATTAATTATGTGGAATGTACCCAAGAATTTGCTCGTTGTTCTACACTCAAATGAGTTCCTACCTGGGAATTTAAAGATTGAAGTCAATTAGAAGGATTCCAAGAACTTTCTGTACTCGCAAACAAGACAAACTGTACACTTCCGTAATATTTTATCTTTTTGTTGTGATAATGAATCAAGAATGAATCAAGGCTAAAGTCATCAATCGTCAGATGTTGACAGACAATATTATAGAACTTACTATAGAAACACACAAGGAAGTACAAGTCATACCATGACAGTGGGCATTGTTTTTGTTTGAAGATGAACAAGGACCTTTTCAAAGAGCGTATTCTATCGTAGATTACGACACAGATAATGAAAAAACAATGCTTATCTTTGCTATCAAACTTTCAGAAAAAGGAAGATGATGAGCCGTACTTAAAAAGACACATATAGGAAGTGAGGTTTTTATCAAAGGGATTTATTGACATTTCGTTCTCCAAGATACCCAATTTCCTAAAGTATTTATCTGAACAGGAGTAGGTATTGTGCCTGTGCTTACTATGGCAAAATATTGTACTACAAAAAAAACATTACTCTTCTCTGTCTCTCACAAAAAAGACCTCTTTTATGAAGACAGAATCAAAAGGATTCATGATATAGAGTATAAAATACATCTTTCTAGAGAGTCACTCCCTGGATATGTATCAGGAAGGATTGATATTACTACATATGTGTTTGCTCCTGAAACTGAATTTTATCTCTGTTGAAGACCAGAAGTTGTCAACGATATTATTGCAAAACTTACCTTGTTAGGGTTCAAAAGAATTTACGCAGAAAAATTTTAAAAAACGCTTGATTTTCACTTAAATATCTATATATAGATCCCACGAACTTTTTTTTGTTATTGCTTAAATTGCTGATGTGCGGATATGATGTAATTGGTGTAGCATAGCAGACTTCAGCTCTGTTCGTACGGGTTCGAGTCCCGTTATCCGCTACTTAATTATCTCAATAAAAACTATGGCAAGACAAATCATTATCGGATTAGTTATCGCGTGAATGGGTTGATCTATCGTTTATTTTTCTGGATACTTAGCAGAAATGTTTTGAAGCATAGCTTGGTTAGAGAAGAATTTATGAGGAACGAGAAATGGTCTAGTTATATCCGGTTTTGCTATTATGATTATCTGATTCCTCATACTCTTTGGGGTTATTCCTACCAGTTCACCTACAGAAAACCTTGGATGATTTAATCAAGTAAATACTACAACACTATCTCAATAAGCCCATGATTGTATATGGGCCCTTAGCTCATTTGGCTAGAGCGCCTGCCTTGCACGCAGGAGGCGAGGGGTTCGACTCCCCTAGGGTCCACCATTAAAAAATTAATGAATAATGAAAAGTGAATAATGACTGATGGTAAAATATTATAACAAGATACCAACATTCTTCATTTTTAATTATAAGTTATTCATTATTTATGGGGAGATGGCAGAGCGGTCAATTGCACCCACGGTTGAAAAAACCGGGGCACCTCACGGCTATCATTGCTTACACACATGTTTAATGTTTTTGTTTCAAAAAATTTTATGGGGAGATGGCAGAGCGGTCAATTGCATCAGACTGTAAATCTGACGCCTCACGGCTACGTAGGTTCAAATCCTACTCTCCCCAAATTATTACACAAAAAATAGCTGAAGGTTGCGCTCCCGTAGTTCAATGGATAGAACAACAGCCTTCTAAGCTGTGGATCTAAGTTCGATTCTTAGCGGGGGTAAATTAAAAAATACGAACGATGAAATCATTATATACCATGTATTCAAATGCCTGATAAGACAGGCTCTCGTCGTCTAGTGGTTTAGGACATCCCCCTCTCACGGTGGAGATCGCGGGTTCGAGTCCCGCCGGGAGCGAGTAATTGTTTTTATCTTTATACTCTATTGTATGGTCATAAAACCAACTACCCCTTTCAATAAAGATAGAACATTTATGGTATACCTTAATGAACAAATTAAAGCTCCAAACATTGTCATTGTGGATGAAGCATGAGTAAATTTATGAACATTTCCAAGAAAGAGAGCACTCGAAATTGCAGAAGAGCAAGGGATGGATCTAGTACAAATGAGATATGATCAAGAAACTATGACATAAACAGT
>CALMEO010000089.1 GCA_937862935.1 uncultured bacterium
GAAATTTGACAAAAATTACATTTCCAAGTATAATTGTGGGGAATAAAAAACTTTATCTATTCCCACAAAAAAATGGCACTATCAAAAATTTCAAAAGATGATGTAAACGATCTAAAATCAAAACTTGAAAACATCAAAGAGAATGATCTGAATACAGCATCGAAATTAGATATCATCAAAAAAACCAACAAAGATTTGATGGATATTTTCGCTGCACCAGAAAAATATGCTATCAACGACCAAGAGTCTGATTTCATAGAAGTGAAGAAAATTCTCGAAGAAAGAAAATTACGATTGGAGAAAAAAGAAACAATCAACAGAAAGGATGATATCAACAAATTTTTTGGAGAATTAAAAAATCCTGATACATGAGCAGAGATATGAGAACCAGAAAAAAAGAAAATAGAAGATGGAACAACAACACTTTACGATGATATGACAATAAAAAGTTATATTAAAAATTTACCACCAATCAAAGATTTCTGAACAAAAATAAGAAAAAATCCAAAATATAAAATTAAAGATATAGAAGCAAAAAAAATAAAAGAAATAAACGAAACTCATATAACAGATATTGCGAAAGAACTAAAAGCTAACGATCATTTCAAATGACTTGGACTTAGCAATGAAATGCAAACAAAGATTACTGAACTTATGGTATTATTTTCATGATTGGACAAATTCAATGAAGCAAAAACAAACAAAAAAAACCAATTAAATGAAGCAAACAAGATATTAAAAAAAATAAGAAAAACACTTAATGAGCTTCAAACACATGAAAGTCTAAATAAAACAATAAATCTCGTAGATAAGAGAATTAAAAACATCGGAGGAATAGAAACAACAGATCCCAAAGAAATCGGAATTGATGCTCCAGGAAAAAATTGAATAAGTTCAATACCATATCCTCTGAAGGAACACTTCTTAGATCCCGCAAAATGATTAAAAGAAGAACCTGAATGATATGAAATGAAAGAACTCAAACTCAAAGATAAGTCAGGGAAAAATATAGAAATATTTGAAGATATTGCATGAACAAAAACTTTTGATAAAGTATTGAAAAAATGACAAAACGCAGATATTTTCTTTAGAGATGGTGCAAGTATCAAAAAATTTGCTAATATAGAAATTACCGATACGCCAAATTCACTACTTGTATTGAACATAGAATCCTATATGGACTTACCATCAGACATGTTTCCGACAAGCTTTGAATGTAGTATGACAGGTGTCGGAGGAAATTGAGCAACTATAGAAAATAAAGTAGGAATAACCAAAATAGTAAAAGGAACACTAAACAAACCTGACTTTACACCAGAATATACAAGTTTAGATGGAAAATATGATATCAAAAACAAACTTGACCAGATTTTTCAAGAAACATATACAGCCCAACTCAGAGATAGATTCTATGATTTTATGGAAAGTGATGAACACACAAAGGGAGAACGAGCAAGAATGTCTTCCGATGAAAAGAATCATTTCTTCCAGGATACTATTATGAAAAACACGAATCCTAGCCGATTATCAGCAGGGATATATAGTATGATCACAGATGTAAACCAAGCAAATTGTTATGGTAATATGGATTTCGCAGACGATTTCCAAAAATGGATATTGGAAATATTTACAGGAAAAACTGAAGCAGATCTCAAAAAATTGATTTTTGAAAAACTAGGAAATCTTAATTTTACAGAACTAAATCCTACCTATGCTATCAAGGTTTTGGGAGACAAAATAACAGAAAAATATACTACACACAATGAATGACTCTATGAAGCACTCAATGCATACTTATTGGGTACACGTAATAATTGAATGAAAGTTACTCCAGAAAAACTACATGACGGGTCTTTGGCATCAGTCAAAGAGATCAAGGCAGTAGTAGCAGATTCCAAGGAGATTAGTAGAGAAGATGCCTACAAAAACGCACTCAAAAAAATAGAAGATCAATACAAATCAGGAGTAAAATTTGGATTCAAGAGAGCAAAAATATTTTTCTTTAGAGAAAAAATGCTAAGAGATTTGATTGCCAAAGAGATGAAAGGAAAGTGAGGACTCAATATGGACGAACCAACTAATAGTGCAGTCAACCGCTGGGCAACAGAAAAATCTATGGGAGGAAGTTTCGCAGAAAACATCATTGATGTAGAAAAAGATACCAAGGAAAAAATATTTGATGATCCTATATTTCAACAAGAATTGGATGCTACCATAGTAGATTATTTGGCTAGTTCATCTGCAGATGCTGAAACCGTATTCAAAACACAGATAGAAGAACTCATCAACAACAATGATGAATTGAGAAATTACATGAAAAAAAACAATATCACCCATCTAGGGACCAATATTATCGAACAGACAAAAGCTGAAAAAGCAGAAAGAAACTATTATACTTCTGTAATAGGAACTATCGACAAATACATGAAAAATGGAATACTCAATAAACCACAAGAATTTGATGTAGATATCAGAAAAAATCTTGAACTATTTATCAAACAACAAAACAAGTTACCAGATATGGTGAAGCATTTGTGACTGAATATAGACAAGATAGATTTTGCTACAAAACTAGCAACACACAGAACAACATTGGAAACAATGAGAACAAGAACAGTAAAGATGAGATTGTCACTACTCGTAAACAAATCTGAAGAGGAAAAATGATTGACTACAGCACAATATGTCAACCAAGACAAATTTGATGTCAAACACGCTACCAAATTTACCAAACGAATGAACAAACATCCTCGATGGACAACAGGAGCTACAGCATTATGATTGGTAGGAACAGGAGTTGTAGGTGCACTTACCATGCCAGTGATTGGAGTAGCATGATGAGCTGGTATCTTGTGGTACCTCAATTTCTTGAAAAAGAAGGGACACTATACCCAAGAACACAAAAAATTTGAAGAAACTATCATAGCTATGACACCAGACCAAAGAAAAGCATATCTTGAAGACCTCAAAGAACATTCTGAAAAGAGACCAAAATTCATCAGACGAGCATTCCCTACTACCTATAGTAAATATGGAGAAAGTATGGAATATTTCAACAATGCAGACTCTGTAGATAGCGTAAGTAAAAAAATACAGAAATATCTAGAAAAATCATGACCACTTACTCCTGTCGAAAAGAAAGCTTTCCAAAGAAACCTTGTAGATGCTATTACTCTACTCCAAGCACACAAAGAAAAGGGAAGAAATTTTATGTACGGTAAAGAAGGAAACACCAAGATAGAAGAACTTTATAATGAGCTTTATAGTCTAATTTTGGCAGGAGTAACGAGATACAATCCGCTAGCAAAAAACCCTGAAACCGTTGTCGCCAAAATACTATCAAGTGTCAAAACCAGTAAAAAAGTTGATGAAAATATGAATGAATATGACGAAGATTATAAAAAAATGAGACAAATGCGCAATAAATTATGAATATTCGCAGGGACAAGATCAGCAGCAATATATATTGGTTCTGCCTATGCTGCAGGATGGATAAAAAACCAAGTAGTAGACTGATGGAATAATATATTTGGAACAGATAGTACCAGTGCTCCAGTCACAACAACTCCTACCACCACAACGACAACAACTCCAGGGACAACACCAACAAGTATGTTACCATGATGACCAACTATGGTTTTAGATCCAGCATTTGGACCAAATGGACAAGATCTTTTGAATTCATCAATATTCAACGGCGATGTTACTAAGTTCAATGCATTCGTTGCTAAAGTACAGACAATACCTTCAGGTTCCCATTCAGAAAAATTACGATTAATATTCAAAGATATGTACGGAACAGATGCGTTAGCAAATAGTAAGACACATGATTTTTTCAATCTCTTTGCAGATAAAGTTACTGAAATGCCATTATCAGCACAACAAGAGCTTATAAAGTTGTGAACCAACTTCAATCTACACTCTGCTCCACAAATAGCAGATTTGATGACAAGTCGATGATATCAAGGTATAGTAACTAACCAAGCAGATATAAATACACTCATTGCATGATTCAAAAGCGGAGCTATAGATCTCAATCATTTACCAGTATGATGGACAAAAGAGACAGCATGTAACGTACTATTTTGTAATGCGCAGGGAGAACAACTTACCGATTTGATTTTCGATAAAGTCTCACTTCTTCCACCAGTACAACCTGGACTCCCTCCACTATTACCTCCAATAGATCCTGGAATTACTCCACCTCCAGTACAACCAGATATTCCACAAGCACACCAACGAAATGATAACTTCTTATCATTCTGAGTCCCTACAGTTTGGAATGAAGTAAATAAATTCAATAAAAACGAAACCACAACCGTAACGAGAGACGATGAAGAATAATTATTATAATAGATAATTTTATTTATTTTACATCTAGAAAAAATGGAAGAATTACAACTATTTATCAAAACACTTATGTTAGAAGCAGGATTTGCACCTGAACAACTATTCGACGAAGAGATAGATAACGCTACAGAGATTCTCATCGACAGATTAAGTACAGAGATTCTAATCAAACTCAATGAAGACGATAAAGATATATTTGTAGAACTGGTAAACAACAACGAAACCCTTGATCAAGCATTTGGATTCGCTGAAATGAAAATGAGTAATTTCAAACAATTTATGCAAGAAAAAATGGCAGAATTTAGACTAGAATATTTGGAAGGAATGTCAAAAAAGAGTTAATTTAATACTAAGATAAAGATATGAAAAACATCAATACTATTATAAAAAAAATAGAAGAACTTGGAGAGACCTCCAAGACAGTCAGTGGTGTTACCAAAAATCTCAAAACCATACTGAGTGAAATTACAGAAGACGAAAAACAAGTGATAATGAAGAAACTCACAGAAAGAAGAATAAAATATACAGAAAAACAAAAAAACAATTTAACAAATATAAACTTTTTTATAGCAAACATAAAATGTAAAACAAAAGCAGAAATAAACGAAATATTAAAAGAGCACAAACAAACAAGAAAGCAAGAGAAAGAATTAAAAAAAAACAACCCTTCTCCAATTAAAAAACTACAAACACGGATACAGAAAAAGAAAGAAAAAAAAGCAAGTAAAAAAGAAAGTATCACTCCAGAAATTATACCAATCAAAGCAAACGAAGAAATTAGTCAACCAAAAATTACATTAGTAGTTGAGCCAAAAGAAGGAAATATCACAGAAGAAGGTATAGCAGAAAGAATTTCAGACACATTAAATGAAGAAGAAAAAATACAACTAAAAAAAACAATCAGAAACAAAACACCCAAGGAAATAGACCATACACTAAAAGCAAACAAAAATCCAATGATGGGTAAAATAATAAAGAAAATAGCAATAAGCGTAGGAATAGTGACAATAACTTCAGGCCTTATCCGAGCGATTTGGACACGAGCACAAAAAGATGCAAAAAACAAAAGAGAATATGATACCGAACAAGAAGTTGATCAAAAAAAAAACGATAATACCACAAAAAAAGAAGTAATCATTCCACCACCAGAAGAAAAATTCACCACAGAAAAAATCCAACAAAGCATAGCTCCAGATAAACTACAAGGAGTAAGCTATGAAAATATTATAGCTGCAGTAGAAAAAATACCAGATCCCAAGGTCAAAAGGCAAGTAATTGACTTACTCAAAGCTGGAGATATTGTGGGTCTCCAACAGCTGTATAGTATGAAAACAAATTCTGAATACACGTCCAACAAAGCGACAGGATTTCTGGATAAAAACACGCTCAATAAAATAAAAAATCCACTCTTTGGACTAGCAGGACAAGAACTTATTGATAACGAAAATATCCCACAAGAAGTCAAAGAAATCTACAAAGAATTTGTAATCGGACAAATCTCACACGACAATCTCCCCTACCTCATCCTATCCAAAAACACCTGTAAACAGTATCTTTTCGATAAAAATAATGAACTTGTAGATATACAAACCATTCTCATATGAGCAAATCTAGGGAATAAAGGTAAATTTATGCCATATGAATATTACAAAGTCGAAGGTGGCAAAAAAAAATATGTCAGAGGAGAAATAAATAGAAACACCCCAACAGGGCTATTCAAAGTCAAAAAAACTATAGATTTATGAGCTAACTATAACGTAGATGGACCCAAAAGAGGGATAAATATAGTCCCGATAGATCCTCAAGGAAACGAAGAAGAAAGATTCAAATACAAACAGTGGGGACTAGCTATTCATCCAATGTATCAGCCACCAAGCAATCCAGAAAAATATGAAAATGCTATGGCATCGTGATCAATACAAGACAATACGATAACCCACGGATGTCCAAATATACAAAACTTTGGTATC
>CALMEO010000090.1 GCA_937862935.1 uncultured bacterium
TTTATTTTTGACTCCAAACGACTTTTTGCTCTCCATTTACGTCTTTAAACTCTTTGGCTCTGACTTTTATTTTGTCTCCTATATTGTAATATTTTTTTCGTTCTACTCACTCGGGAGCGAGGATAAAATTTTTGTGGAGTAATCATTCTACACCTTTGACGGTGACAAACATTCCATAGTTGTAACTGAGTTTGATATATCCATCATATTCTTGTCCGAGTTTGATATCTTTGATTGTAAATGCTCATCATTCTCAACTTCCAATTTCTTTTTTTGCTGCAGCTGTACTTATCGCTGAAGCGTGTCCTGTAGGAGTTTTTGTTGTTATAGTTTTCCCTCATTCATCTGTCTTTTTTTCGTTTGCTCCTGTTTCTTTTACTGGTGCAATATCTTTTTCTAATTTAGCAATGTTTGGACAAAATTTGAGATGATTTTGTTTTTCCTTTTTGATGCCTGCTTGTTCATAGATATCGTCGAGTTGTTTATATGCGTTTTCTTTGGATCCTATCCATATCATCAATGATCCGTTGTTTTCTATCTGGATCGTTTGGTGTTGATAAATATCTACATGTACACCTATAATTTTATCTTTGCTTAAGGTAACTTTTCCTCCTGCTTGATATTTTATCGTTGCTTGATCTTCTAGTCCTTTGGGTTTTGTGTACCAGATTGCTTTGTGTGCATAATATTCTGTATCGAAGATAATAGCATCAGGTTCGACTCCATCGACGGCAAATTCTGTAAAATATGGTGTGTGTTGTTCTACAAATAAATCATGAAGATTCTCCATTTCAAATTCACTGATTCCCAAAGCTTCAAGTTTTGCTTTTTCCATGATTTTTTCTTGCATGGAAAATGTCTTGTTGGATCGTGCAGCCATTAGCTTTTCAAGCTGACCTCTTTCCATAGCATATCTTTGTCTTGATTGTTTTCTTACTTTATCGATAAGCTCGAGTGATCATTCACCCAATTTGATCGGTGGGAGTGTTTTCATTGAGAAAGGATCTGAGGAGATACCATCAATCATCAGTCTTGTGTATGCGGTATATTTTGGTAATGAAATAAGATCATTGGTTCCTATCATTCCTTTAAATTGTCCTGCAATCAAATCAGCATCGTCTTTTCCTAGAGTAAATGCTATAGTTGTTCCAATATTACCAAAAATAGCATCTTTGATCTCTGGCATAAGTTGTGAAGTATATTGGTTGGCTACGATAAGTGCTAGTTTATATTTTCTCGCTTCTGAGAGGATAGTTACAAATGATTCTGATGCAAAATTTTGGAACTCATCGATATAGAGATAGAATGGTCTTCTCAAGTGCGCTGCAACATCTGCTCTGGACATAGCATCGATCTGGAATTTGGTAACCAACAAGGATCCAATCATATTAGCATTATCTTCTCCGATTTTACCTTTGGAGAGATTGACGAGGATTATTTTCCCTTCATCCATTGCTTTTCTGAGATTTAATTTTGTCCTTGGTTGTCCAAAGATATTTCTTACGAGCTTTGAAGACAAAAACTGTCCTACCTTATTGGTTATCGGACCTATAGCTTCTTCTCTCTGTTTTGGTTGTCGTTTGTTAAATTCTCCTGTCCAGAATTTTGCTACTACGGCATCTTTGATATGAGATACTACTTCTGCGCGGAAATTATCATCTATAAGCATTCTAAGTATGTGCATAAGCGTAGCATTGGGATAATCTACTAGAGAGAGTGCAATATTTCTGAGTATGTATTCTAGTCTTGGTCATCGACTATCACCAAAAAGTTTTTTGAAGGTAGAAACTACTCCTGATGCAATCAGATTTTTTTCTTCTTCTGTACCTCATTGGAGGAGGTTGAACCCGATAGGATAATCAGTATCGCCTACATCAAATAATATGACGTCATTGATTCTGTTGGTCGGTATATGTTCTAAAATATTATCTACAAATTCTCCATGCGGATCTAATAGGGCTAAGCCATTTCCTGCTGCCATATCACTTTTGAGAAGATTTTCCATAAATGTTGATTTACCTGTACCTGTTTTACCTACAATATACATATGTCTAAATTTATCTTCTTCTTTGATTCAAAAGAGTACCTTATCTCATCTATAATCAGTATTTCCTATGCTTGTCAATTCTTTGCTACTTGTGTTTTTTGTTGTAGGAAGGTTTGTCGGATAGGGGAGTTTTCTATAGGGTGTATATTCTACTCCTTTATTGAAGTTTTCCATAGTCGGTATGTGGAAGAAATTTTGAGCTTGGGCATGCATCATACCGTGAAATTTTTCATATGTTTTTATTTTTATCTTTCCGTTGGAAACGAATGGTGCAAAAGCAGCGACTATATTCTTTTTTAAAGACTCTCTGATATAACTATCTTTGGTGGTGATTTTATAACTAAAAGATCAAAATATTTCTGGTTTTATGTCTACGGTTTTTTCTGCTGTCGTCCCATCTGTATTCTTTTTCTTTGGTTCTCGTATTCGTTTGAAAATTGCACTCATATAGTCAAAGAAATTTTTTCCAAGTTTAAAAGTATAGGTAAAATAGATATCAAGTTTGGAATTTGTATCTACCAAATTAAAGAGAGAAAATATCCCGTTCATCGGATCCATATAGGTTCCTCATCTCGTAAATTCATCTTTACTTAGGAGCTTTCCCTCTTTGGAAAAATGAAGCCAATCTTTGGTGTATGGCATTACCAATGCTTTAGGAAGTTCAATAAGATCTGAGGTTGGATAGCTCGCGTAAAAGGTGTTTTCAAAATAATTTTTGAAATCTGTGGGTACGCCTACATAGAGTTTGATATTTGATGAATTACCACTTATTACAAAAATTATTTTCTTTTTTTTGAGACTTATAATATTTTTGCTCACGGTATCTCGATGGTTGATCCCGCGATCATTGTCCTTGAATGGTTTTATGTGAAAAAAAACATACGCTCCTGTATGGTCGATAGGTGGTGTATTTTCAATCTTTGTTATTATTGTTTTCTCTTTTTTTACTGTCTTTTTGCCTCCTGTTCAGGCAAGCATTTTACCTAGTCTTTCTGCATGTTTTAACATTTTGTTTTGAAATGAGCTAAAGTTTCAAAGGAAATACAGTTGAAACTGTTTTTGTGCTTTAATATTATATATATATTGTGATAAAAAGCAAGTATTTGTGTTCTGGTTTTTATAAATATTTTTCAACGCTGCGCTTGGCATTACTTTTTGCCATTGCTGCAAAAAGTACCCTAAGACTTCCCCTTTGACTTCGCAAAGGATGAAGCTTAGGACAAGATCAAAAAGATCTAGGAAAAATGATCCGCCATTTGACTGCAAGGAATCCAGCCTCGTGGACATTTTGCCACAATAGACAATCAATGCAATTTTTCCAGCGTGTAAAATCTAATACGATTATTTTGCTATGAGCTTATATTATCTTATTGAATAAATATTGTTTTTACATACATTATTCATTGTTCATTTTTAATTTTTCCTTTTTAATTTTTCATTGTTTGTAGTGTATTTGTATAGCTTTGATTGTTTTTTTGGATTTGATAAAGTATGTTTACTAGCTCCACAAACTGGCAAAAAAAAAATAAAGGCTGGTGATTTGTTGGTGTTTGGTAATCAATATTTTTTAGCATTGTGAGAAACTATTGCTTTCCCTGAACAATATACCCACCTAACCGCTGTCCAAGCAGAGCTAGTCTATAAACAATTTTTATCGACACCTGCCTTATGCTTATTTCATTGGATGGTGGAAACTTATTATACTACCTATAAATCTGTAGTGAGACTTTTTTTTACTCATGATATCCAAAAGCTTCTAGAACGTGAAAGTAAATTGACTAAAATTGCTAAAAATTGACCAACAATGACTAAAACAACTAAAGGTTGATTTTCTTTGTCTAAAATAGGACAGACGCTTATTATTTTTCCTGACTTGTGGACTATGTTCAATCAAGGATGAATTGATGAAATGGTGCAATGATGAAATGTCGTTGCCTTGGTATCGAGCAACACACAGAATCAAAAGGATGTACATCGATGGGAAATCAAAAAATGAATACCGTCAGTTATTATCTGTACCTATGCAGAAATATTCCAAGATTTTCATGACTTAAAAAAAATTATCTTTGTAGATCCCCATAAATGGTATTATGCTAATCAGCAAGACCCAAGATATAAAGTAGGTGATGTCCTTGATAAAATGAAGGAATTGTATTGAGCAGAATTGGAGATACTGGGCGTGTAAATAATGCTTTAATAAAAAAAATCCCCGGGAAACCGAGGATATGTTCTGTATTTTTGCGTCATTTATTCTATTATTCTATCAGGATCACATTCATCGAACCTGGTAGCATGATATCGAATCCGGTTTTGGTATTCTCTGCCCGATCATCGTTTAGCTTTTTGAATAAGCGATGGGCTTTTCTGAAGCCCCCGTGCCCTTTATTGTCCCCGGGTGAAGGGAAACAAATAAATCTTTGTCCGATTTCCACCTCACTGAAGCTTAGTGTTTCAAACTCTTCTTCTGGAGTGTTTGAAAGCTCTTTTTTCATGTTTTTTGCTTTCTCTGATGCCATATCTTTCTCTTTTTTGTTTATTTTTTCTTTATATCTATTTTATA
>CALMEO010000091.1 GCA_937862935.1 uncultured bacterium
AAAAAAACTCTAGCCAGATGCAAAACTCAGGAAAAATATTTTAAATACACATGACCTACCAACTCGCCTCAGTCCCACCTTGGGTAGGTCCCACTTCGGCTCGTTCTAGACATTTGTTTCATTTTTGAATCGTTTACTATCTCGTGGCGTGCATCTGGCATTGTACTATAGTTTTTTATTTGTTATATATAAAAAGATTAGTAGATAAATCAGTTCTCTACTAATCTTTTTGTTTGTTTTATCCACATAATTGTTTATAGTACAGACTATTGTAGTTTACAATAGTTTATACAAAACAAATCATGCATTATTCATTATCAATTATTAATCGTTCATTAGTTTTTATAGTTTCATACCTAAATCATATTTTTTGTCTTCACAATATTTTTTAGATTTTTCATAAAGTGCATCACACTGTATAATTCGTTCTTGTTTACCTTCTCACCTATCTATCTGTTCTTGGTACCAAGCTCTTCTTCTTTGTATTTCAGCAAGTGAAGCGATACTAACAATTGCATCATCACTGATAGCCATACCTGCACAGTTGATTCCCATATCGGTAGGGGACTGATATTTTACCATATAGTTTTTGTGATTCACTATTTTTTTTGCTATACTCATGACAATTTCAAAAGCTTCTACATCTCTATTATAGTTTACTGAATCTTGTCCGTAGGCTTTTTTGTGATAAGTATCCATCATATTATAGTCACCAATATCTATGGTTGCTGCTTCATATGCTAGATTTACAGGATGATCAAGTGCTATATTCCAGATAGGAAATGTTTCATATTTTGCATATCCAGATTTCACATCAATTTGATGATCGAGATAAATTTGTCCCAGGCAAGTCGACATTTTTCCACTACTTGAAGCTGCACCGGTTACCAAAATGAGATTTTTAGTCAAAGGAATATGATCGTCATTACCAAAACCATCTTCACTGAGAATAGTATTCATATTGTGGGGATATCAGTTGATCTTATATCTTTCTCGTACTCTATATTGTTTTCTTTGAAAATCTTTTTCGAAATCTAAAATGATGTCGAACATGTTGAGTACATCGATATTATTGATTACGATATGTGGTTTGATTCATATATTTTTTTCTATATTCCTAATCATTTGATAGACGTAGTCTTTGTATTCAGTTTTTTGATTGCTGAGTTGTCTGTTGGATAAAATATCATTAGCATTTACACAAAATAATATTTCTGCCTGACTCTTGAGTGATGAAAAAATATTCTTCTTAGATTCTGGGTCAAATCAAGGTAAAACTCTACTTGCATGCGCATCATACATAAATTTTCCACCAATCTCGAGATAGAGTCTTCCACCAGAAAAATGAGCTATTCTATCAAGAATCTGCTCTTTTTGGAGTCTGATATATTTTTCTCCATCGAATCCATGTTTTTTATAATTGATACTATCAGTAGAATTTACCATAAGAAAAAAATAGAGATTAAAAGATGTAAGATGAAGGATAGGTGAGGATAATATAATCTTTATATTTTTTATTGGATATTGTTGTCTCGTAGTAAGTATAATTGTGTAAAGAAAATTTGCAAATAATGGAAAGAATAGGTTTCACCTTAGATATATAAAATATTATTTATACAAAAATACTATTGACATAGTATAAAAAATATATATACTAATATAGTGTATATTTTATGATGTTATCATAATCATGACTGAGGAAACCACTATGCTATCTGAAGAAGCGAGTACGTGATATGTGAATCAGGATGAATAATAATCGAAGATTTTTTTAATTATAAAAAATCCCTCTGCCAATACGGTTACGGCAGAGGGGTGTCCAAATAAGACGATGCGGGTATATGGACTCTAACAAACGAATTGTTTATGACCAGTGAATCTTATGTACCCTACTAAATTTAGGCTATCGGCCCTTCATCATGTAGTATAACTACAGGTGAGATTCTAAGGAGGATAGCCATTACGCGGCGAAACTTGAAGATGGGCAGTTCCCCAAAGAGAATAATGGCATGAGAATAACCGCTTCATCAACAAGATTGATGGAATTCCCAAGTGGCCTCACAATCGGTGTTTCAAGAAGGCACATAACGCCTAATGATAAGAGGACCAAAATAAAGATAGGTAATGTTTCCATAAGCTTGTGATTTAGTGGACATGTATTTACATATTCAAACGAATAAATCAAGTCTTTTTTGTATATTATGGCAATATGACAAATGTTGTAGTGATTACATTAATAAAGATAAGCAATCTAGAAAAAAAAGCGGATTATATCCGCTTTTATCTCTTTATAGATAAATATTTAATTTTTCACTACCTTCCCACTATCTAAAGTAATAACATCATCAGCAAATTTCAAAATATTTTTATCATGTTCAATCATAAGAATAGTGTCACCTTTATTCAAAAATTCTTTAAT
This sequence comes from uncultured bacterium, assembly GCA_937862935.1. Taxonomy (GTDB): domain Bacteria; phylum Patescibacteriota; class Gracilibacteria; order Absconditabacterales; family Absconditicoccaceae; genus CAJBLF01. The sequence continues at coordinate 2,420 of CALMEO010000091.1, forward strand.
CACTTTCAATAATTTTGTAATATCCTCAGAATGAAGTCCTACGGTTGGCTCATCCAAAAAGTACATGGTATGTCCCTTATATGATTTCAATAAATGCTTTACCAATTTTAATCTCTGGCTTTCTCAACCCGAAAGCATATGTGCGGGTTGTCCCATTCTGAGATATCCCAGTCCGATGTCGACCATGAGTTGTAAATCTTCACGTACACTATCTATCTCAGAAAAGAATTCCAGGGCATCGCTGATATACATACCAAGTACTTCAGAGATGGTCTTCCCTCTTCGCTTGATTGCTAATATTTCTGTCTTATATCTCTTCCCTTGACAGAGTTCACAAGGGATGTAAGTATCAGGCAAAAATTGTAATTCTATTTTTTTGTATCCATAGCCATCACAGGCAGGACATGCTCATTTATTTGAATTGAAACTAAAATAACTTGCATTGAATCCAAGGTATTTACTATCCATAGTTCCTGCATAGAGCTGTCTAATATGATCGAAGGTACCGATAAAGGTAGCAGGACAAGATCTCGGTGTTTTTCCGATACTTGTCTGATCTACATAGATAGTGTTTTTTATCTCTTCATGACCAATGATAGTTTCTACTGATAAGTCTTTATGAAATTCTTGCATCGCTAAGTTTTCATAGTGTTCATATTTTTCTTTATTCATAACCGGAGCAGCAAGGATATCTTGTCGATTCCATCCTTGTTTTAAAAGTTCTAATCTGATGAAACTCTGGATAAATTTCTGTTTATCATTCAAAAATTTAAAAAGTGTAGTATACATCAATGTTGTTTTCCCAGCTCATGAAGGTCAGGTAATGATAGTGAAAGTTCATAATCTTATCTGGACATCAATACTTTGTAGATTAAATTTTGATGCTTTTTTTATTTTCACAAGATTATTGCTTGGGGTATGTTCAAAATCTATCGATACTTTTTTCTTGCCGAGAATATATTGAGCGGTCAGGGTATTTGATTTCAAAAAATCTTCATAGGTACCATTAAACATAAGGTTACCACCAAAGTCTCAAGCACCAGGTCCTATCTCTACAACCCAATCAGATGCCTTGATAAATTCTTCATTATGTTCTACTACAATGATAGTATTACCCATTTCTCTAAGGTTTTTAATGGCTTTTATCGCTCTATGGATTTCTTTATCATCGAGTCCAATAGTTGGTTCATCAAGGACGTAAATGATACCCGTGAGTTTGTTTCCTAGTTGTTTCGCTAGTCTCAATCTCTGTATCTCACCACCAGAAAGTGTGTCTATTCATCTATAAAGACTCAAGTACCCAAGTCCCAAATCTTGAATCGTCTTGGCTCTGTCATTGAGTGGATTGATAATCCTTTGGATCAATGTTTGATCTTTATTTGCATATTCCTTATAGGCATCTACGAAGCTGATCAATTCATTGAGTGGCATCCTTTGTAAAGAAGCAATATTATATTTGGTTTGACGTTGGATGCTAGATGCTGGATGCACAATAGAATCTTTACTATGCTTCAAACTTCAAACTTTAGGCGTAAAGCTCAAGAATACGTTGAGACTTTCTTTTTTGAGTTTAGTCCCATTACATTCATTACAGGATTTCATATCGAGCATCGCTTGAAAATCTACGGTAAGCAGTCATTTTGCGTACTGATCTTTTATGATTTCTTCGATGCCTTTATAATACATGCTAATAAATTTGCCCCCATAACTCACTCTGAGTAGTTCTTCATCTCAGAACAATACCACATGCTGAAACCATTCCGGTAGGTCTTTCCAAAGTTTGTCAGGATCGATACTATATTTTTGTGCTAATTTCAAAAGTAACGATTGTCCGAGGTTTGAATCTCTTCGTGGTAAGATAGCTTTCATATAAGGGCTTATAGGATCGAGCATCTTATCAAAATCTATCTGTAAGATTTCGCCGATACCATGACAGGTACTACATGCTCATTCTTGTCTGTTGGGAGAAAAATGTTGTGGAGTAAATTCCGGATAGGTGATATTACAATCAGGACAATACATTTTATCCGTAAACCACTCGATATTGGAAACAGGGACTTGGGACTTGTTCCTTGTTCCTCATTCCTTTCTCCTCGTCCCTTTCTCCTCATCCCTTTTCTCTTCAGAAAGATAGATACCAAATTTTTTAAATTCACCGAGTATTTTTATGATATCCTCTTTGAGTCTTCCGAGTTTTTCGTCTTCTACAGTGACACGATCATAAATACCATAGGTATTGAGAGGAAAATATTCTGCGGGAACGTTGGGCGTCTCCAGGTAAAAATATTCAATTGGGTCGAGTGATTTGGAAACAGGGACTTGGGACTTGTTCCTTGTTCCTCATTCCTTATTCCTCGTCCCTTTCTCCTCGTCTCTAGTGGCATCGGCCACGAGTAAGTAACGAGTAAAACCTTTTCATTTTTCAACTTTATTCCTATTTTTTTTAACGAAGTCCGTGAGATCTTCCTTTTTTTCAAAGCGTCATGATTCTTGTAAAAGATATATTTTCTGACGCATATAATGGGTCTGGATTTCTGTCATGATCTGCTCAACAGTCTGTGGTTTGATTTCTTTTCCACAACTATAACAATAACTATCTCCGAGCTTTGCATACAAGAGTCTTAGATAATCATCGATTTCCGTCAAGGTTCCAACTGAGCTTCTCGAATTTCCTGCTTTTTTGTTTTGTTCAATAGCTATAGCAGGGGAGAGTCCTGTACAATGATCGATTTCTGGTCTTTCTCCCAAATTAAAAAACTGTCTCAAATAGGAACTGAGAGATTCTATATATCTATATTGTCCTTCTTTATAAATAGTATCGAAGGCAAGAGAAGACTTACCAGAACCGGAAACTCAGGTAATCGTGATCAATTTGTTTTTGGGTATTTCAATATCAATATCTCTGAGATTATGGGTTTTGATCCCCTGAAAAGTGATTTTGTTTTCCAAGTTCCCCATATTCTGGATGATGTGTTGTTCTACTGATTTTTTTGCCATATGGTATGCTTACTAATGATTAAAATTTTATTGTATTTCAAATCTACGTTTAATTTCCTGTAATTTGTTACTCATAGCTTTTTCTACATCAATATTCAGTGATTTAGCTATCATCATAGCAGAAAAAATAACATCTGCTATTTCTTGTTCCAAATGTTCTGATGAACACTTCTCCAATTTTTCCTTTCTTCCATATCCATAATGTCACAAAATTTGTTCATTAAGTTCTCAAACTTCTTCAGAGAGTTTTATTGTATCCAAAAATGTACGCTTTTCTATATCAACAGTAGCATCTCTTACCATCAAATGTTCATGAACCTTGCCAATGATATCCAGAGTTTCTTGCATTCCCATATGTATATATAATTATCTAAGATAAAATATTATGTATGTGTTTCTAAATATTTCAATAATATAAGTGCACTTCTTTCTTCACTAAACTGATCGCTTAGACACAATGTTTTGACTGCACTAGAGGTCATTCGTTCTCTACCAACTATATGTTCTCCTTCTTCGAGTTCGTTATGTTCAAGTTCAGTAAAATTTGTGACTACAAAATAATAGAGATCCCAAACAACCGTTGCTCCGCATTTGGATATAGCGAAGAGTTCTGGATTCGTAATCGCTATTCAACATTCTTCTTGTGCTTCTTTTGTTACTCATTGGATAGCGTGCTGAAGGATATCATCTTGATGCTGTAACGAAGTAGTATATTCCTCAAGTGTATCAAATACCTTACCCCCAGGAAGTCTATAATCGTAGTCATTAAGCTCAGATCTCCATTCTTTGGTAATGAGTATTTCATTATGCTCATTTACAACAATCATTCTTGTTCCTGGTGATCTTCTCGCAAATTCAAACACCTTTTCTTTGTCTCAAATCTTCATGCATTGTTCTACGACTTCTATAATTTTTCCCTGATATACTATCTTTTCTTCGCCTATTTTTTGTGGTATTGACATAAAATACTGAGTAAAAAAATTAAAATTCTGAAGCCTCTTCAAGGATAATCCTTTGATCAAAGCCACCCACTGTTTCATCTTTTTTTTGCATAATTTCTTTGATTTCTGTACTCGTGATACGGTAAAATTTCATAAGTTCTTCCGTGATTTTGATAACATCACCGAGTTCATTTATGATATTTTCACGTCCTAGAGCTTCATCCAACTCTTTAGCTTCTTCAATGAGTTTTTTTTTGAGTGTATATTCAAATTCTTCATCATCAGCAATATGATGTCTTTCTGTTCATCCACTGGCATGTATTTTATCTATGATATTGTCTCTTACGAGTTTGTTATACGTAATCATGATATACAATGTAGAATGTAAAATTCATAACACAGAATTACACACTATTTTCCCTTAATAAGTATTCTTGAGCTCCCAATCCAATACTTTCAAAAATTTTGGAACTAATCCATATCTGAGTGCTCCAGAATATTCCTGTCCATATCCATCATAGACATAACGAGGATTGTTGGGTAGAGCAACCCATCAGCTCGCGGTACTTCAAGTAACCGTTGCTCCATTATACAATGCTGAGTGATAAACAAGTCCTGTCATCGTAAATCAGGTATACGTGAGATTGATTCAGAGTTTTGTCTTATAAGAAAGATGTTTGTTTTTGGAGAAATCAATAAAATCTTGCATGGTTTTGATAAAGATAGCTTCCGTCATCTGTCCTGTTCCATAGTCCTTACTTAAGATTTGGAAAGGACCATCACCATTACCTGGCAGATAATAGCCACAAGTTGTTTCTCTATATCGCGTCGCCAGCATCAACGCAGTCGGAAAATTGTTTGCGAAACTAATGGTATCCATAGTGTTGTACCATCAGGTACAATTATCGGGAGTCGTAATATCTTGACTAAATCAGCTGATGTAGCTATTCAAAAATTCTTGTTTACTCGCTTTAGAGATTATTTTAGCTTTTGTTTTTTCTGTATTTACTTGGGTGATAAGATGCACTCCCAATTGGTCCAGATAATAATTCAATTGTTCATGATGAGTAAACTGTTCTTGAAGCGTTTTGAGTTGTGCATAAAAGTCCCATTTATCTTTCATATTGTCAGTGGTGATACTATCGAATTGGGTTTTAAGCATATTAATCTTGGAGATGTCTTGGCTTGTAGGTTCATACGCAAGACCATATCACAAAAGAAGTCCCATAAGTAGGAGAGAAACGATTTTTTTCATCACAAAAAAAGAAAAGATAAATCCATCTTTTAATGTAGATTTATCCCTTCTGCTTGCAAGGAGAAATAGTGTCTGATGAGTTACTTAGGTAGCTCTATAATAATATGTTAAAAACTATAAGAGCTTAGGTATCGTCTATCAAGGAAACAGCAGTAATATTTTATTCCTCTTTAGCAAAGAAAGACATATCCTGAAGCTCAGCATAGGTTTGGGGAGCGCTCTTTCATCCTGTAGCATCACGTCATCACAGAGCATCATAGAGGGCTTTGGCATTCTTTGGTATATTGAAGTATGTCTCTATCTCTTCGGCTGTAGCATTTGGTGATAATTTAGGTCAATTAAATCATTCTGGATTAGATAACAATGCAAACGCCTTAATTCGATCTGTATTGCTCATAGACAATCATCATTGTCTTGCTTTAGCCAATTCTTGAGATTTTGCAAAGAATCATTCAGTATCTCATGTTTTTGCAATAGTTTGTAATGTTTTATAGTCGTCACTTTTCCAATAAGGCTGTTCTCCAAATCGTTTTTGTCCGATCATATCGCTAAATTTCTCTTCATTGGTTTCAAATCCTCATCATTCCTTCCTTTTACCAAAATTACCCTGTTCATCAATACCCAATCATTCCATGGTTTTTGTTTTATTTTTTTCCATAACACTTCTAGCAGCAGTAAAGGATGATCATCACGGCAAGATAGGAGCGGATTGCGCCATTTTTTGTGCCAGACCAGTAAGTTTCTCCATGGTTGTTCAAATGGTTCATCATCCTAGCGTGAGTGAGAGTTTGACAAATCGTCGCATGATAAAAATTGTCAAGAGGAGCATGATAATGTGACTAAACAGGTTTTGTCCTTCTTCTAAGACGTCTTTCCCCAATATATCTGTCTGATTTACCGAAATATTACTTATTCAGTCCACCGTAAGGGTGGAAGAAGTTCCTGACATTCATAAATTAACCCCATTGAGATTATTTTCCCATGAGGATCATGATCAGGTGATACTTGTTTGCATACTAACGATAACTATCAACATCAGAGACATTCCTGCGACAAAAATAACTGGTTTAAATATAATAGCAACAAGGTTGCTTACGGTAAATATAGCGCCCAGTCACGACGATTTTCATTTTCCTAGATCGAAGACTTGAGATAATATCAAAAATGGAGATCATATAATAAAGATCCAGAGAAGTCATATTCTCATAATATTAGCAATCAAGAGCAATAAGAGTGCCACCGTAAATAAGAATAAGAGAAAAAGTCTCAGAGCAAATCCAAGGGTGAGTGGTACTGCTCATGTGGTATTTTCTGTAGTCAAATAATTTTGAAAATTAAAAACTCACATCCCTAGATAGATAAAAGGTCCGCTTACCGAGTTGTAGCTTGGTAATATATTCTCCCGGATATCTTCAATATCTTGTGTATGTGTGTTTGGTTTTTGGATGGTACGTACTACATTATTTCCTGTTGCATAAAAATCAATGATAGGTCTATCTGCCTTGAATGTTGTTATTGAATTTTTTATCTTTGTTTGTAATGCTATATCGTTTTTGAGAAAAGATGTAGGAAATCCTCCGATACCAGCTGTAGCTACCGTAGAGATATCTATGACTGCTCCCATGAGAAACCAACTTGCTTGGATAAGAATCCCCGCGAGCAAGGTATTGGTGATTACTTTCTTGACATCCAAGGCTTTCCCGGTCAGACTTTCAACGATAGAAAAGAGTACAAGTCCTACCAAGGCAAAGTTAGCAAAATTTTTCATAATATTTCGAATCTTCCAGAGATAGATATCCATATGTATAAAAGCTCCATAGACGAAATCATTGGTCATAAGTTTTCCTGCAAGGATAGCGAGGACAATCCATAATCGTGAACAGAGAGAAAGAAATTTTTCCAGAAATCATTGAATTTTTTCCAATCACGTGCTTGTTGTCTCTGCAGCATAGGTAGGGAGGATAAAGAATAATCAAACAACAAGAATCAGACTAACGATTTTGATCGTCATTCACCAATTGATGTGAAGACGTGTAGATTTCTGCACTTTGTGTGAGTTTCATGTAGCTAAAGTTATTGGCATAATTTCAGCATCAGGAAAACGTTCAGAGATATTCACATGGGTATTGTGTCTCATTATAGGATGAAAGATGGTTTTGATGATGCTTATTATACGCATAGATATGCTAGAAGATTAAAGGAATGCTAAACAATATCTGTAATTACTCACGTATATGCTTGTGTATTATTAGTGAGTTTAGATATTGTTATTTTTTTCTTTCCACTTGGGGTAGTGAGTGTATAAGGTGTTTCCATATATGTAAAATAGGTATCTAAAAATGGTTTAGTCTCAGGGCTTCCTATTAATGCTTGTATCTGTTCTGGTGTTGAACTATCTGTTATCTTGTTTGTTACTTTACTATCAATATTTGCTCTTGCTTGGGCTATTGCTTGATTTGCATACCAGCCATTTCCAAAGACTTCATTGGTATTAGCAATTAATTGTGCTTTCTGAGTTGCATCCATACTTGTAGTTGCAGTGTTGATTGCTGCGTAGAGTGCTGCAGAATTTACGGTTCAAAAGTTTGTAGGCGTTGTATCTAATGTTTCTAGATGTGAGATAACACGGTCTTTATTATAGTTGGGAGAAGTGAGTTGATTAAGTGTTGAGTTGATTTCTGTATCTAATAATGTTTTTGTTCATTCAATAGTATTCGTATTACCATCGATTTTGTCTATTAGCTTGGTAGCAGTTTTTTCTGCATTACTTTCTAGCTTATTGACCCATCTTTGTGGAGTTCCTCCAAGGACGCTACCTAGACTACCGATACCGATTCTGTCTCATCAGCCTGTTGGTAAGATAGGAAGTGTTCTAAATGTTGTTTCTCCAAAGTCCTGGACTTTTTGACCAACTTTTTCGCCAATCTTATTGGCTTTGATAGCTGCGAAGACGATCATCCACATAAGTCCTATACCAAAAAAGTTTACTATGAGCCGAGAAAATCGATCCATAGCTTCTCACCATGGCAGTTTAGAAAATTCTAATTGCGCTACTCATCCGATACTGATAGCATCATTGCCCGCTTGAGCATCATTGAGCTTAGTGATACCAAGGGTTTCGTTGATAGCAGAGCTAGTATCATGGGATGTGAACCCATTGGACAGAGCAGTCATAAAAATAAGCGATATACTCAGTGCAGCGACCGTGACCACGGGAGCAAAGATGATTCCCATGACGGCCTTTATACTGAGATAGTCGTCCAATCCTTTGATGGAAAGAAAATTTTTGAAACTTGCTTTAAGGATGATAAATGGTGAGGCTACGATATAGAGCCAGAGTACTCATATTCTCAAAATCAGTACTAAGGCCAAGGCAATAAGCGGAAAAAAGAGCGCTATAGCCACCAATGATTTGATGATAAAAATTCCCGAAGTTCATGAAGTCGTAGTGATATTGGTATTACTCAGCTGTGCAAAATTGAGCAGTGAAGAATATATCGTGACCAAGGGGCCTACAAATCATTTAGATTTTTGGATAAGACTTGCGATAGTCAAAGAATCGGTCCCACTAAAGAACGTATTTCCCATAGTGAATGCTGAGGTTCATGAGCCAAGATAGACAAGATTCCCCGTTACATAAGATTGGGTGTCCCATCAGGTGATATTGAGTAATGCATCCATATAATATGTATATCATGCTTCGGTAGTATACTCTGGAATAGTTCATGTTACCGTTGTCGCTACTATATCTTTGATTTCTTGCATAAATTTTTCTTCTGGCCGCATCACCAATTGATTTCCATAAAGAACACATACTTCTAGTCCTTCATATGGTTTACTTCCATCTTCGGTGATGGATGAGAGTTTTTCCGTGTTTTTATATTTTATATCTCCATATTCTCTTCAGATGACATAGGAACGTTCTACCCTACAAGGAGATATGGTTACGGTTTTATTTGCATCTTGTATTCCTGGGTGTTTTGTAGAGTACCAAACTTGAAATTCTTTTCCTCATGCAGAAGTAATCTCAAATTTATTGAGATCCAATTGACTATTTACAGAGAGTATCTTTTGATCTCCGATAGTGGTTTTTTTGAGGACACTAAGGGGAAGTCCTCCTACTGCATACGTTGCTATTGTAGAGACATCTATCACTGCAGCTACGAGAAACCAGCTTGCCTGGATAAGGATACCAGCAATCAACGTCGTTTTTATAATACCTAAGGGTGATTTTTCGTCTTTAATAGATCATCCTCCATTATTAGTGAGAATACTCTTTATAATAGCAAAGAGAACCATAAATCACAGGCCAAAGTTAGCAAAATTTTTCATCATATTCCAAAACTTCCAGAGAGGAGCGTCGAGATGAAAGATAGAAGCATACACAAGGGTATTATCCAATGCTAGACCGGCAACGACCAAGAGTGGCCAGAGGAGGAGATAGATGATTTTGAGTACCATATTGAGTATTTGTCGAATACTCATAGTGTCCATAGTTTGACTGTTTTCATCAGTAATTGTTCATCATTGAGTTTGTGCTTGTGCATAGACATCATTCGTACCTACATATCCATTAAAGAAAACTCCTGAACATCATATGATGAGCCCTATTCCCAATATTTTTTTTGCTATTGTAGATCCTAATCGTTTCATATACACAAATAATACGGTAAAGTCATTTGCTACTATATATGTAGTATACTAAAGTATATTCCCCAAAACCAAAAACACCAAATAAACAGCTACTTTCTTCCTTACTTACCTTGCAAATTTACTAAAATTATGTATAAAATGGGTCCAAATCTGAAAAAAAATTTATTTTTAATGATTCTGTATGTTATTTGTAAATATCTCTAGTGATTATGTTCATCTTCTTGACGACCAACATGAACAATTTTTGGAACGTAATGGAATAGAAAATACACTGGGAATGAATCTTTTGGAATATACACAACAACATCCTGTAGAAAAACTCTTACTTCTCAATGGCCCAGGTGGTTTTACTAATCTCAGAGTAGGAACATTGACAATAAATACGCTGAATACGCTTTTGGAGTATGATACAGGAACATTCATTCCTATTGCATCAATTACCAAAATTGATCTCTATGCATACGCACACAAACAATGACGACTTCCAAGATATGGGATTCTCTATATCGGACAAAAACACAATGTTCGGTTGTGTGATTTTCAGGAACATACACATAAACAAATAACCTTAGAAGAAATTAATTATACTGATGATATATTCCTTGATTTTGTTCATAATCAATATCGGGAAACTACTGATGCAATGATTTCCTTTTCTATGGACAACAATACATTATATCTTCAGTATAAGGGTGATTCTCACGAAATACCAGTTAGAGAACTTCGCATTCCATCTACGATGACGGTTGCCCCAGAATATTTTATAGAACCAACGATGAATTAAAAATTAATGAATAATGAATAGTGAATAGTGAAAAGTGTTGGTATTTGTATTATGATAGACTATCGTAATAATATAATAGTGTATAAGTATATAATTCTATCGTTTTTCGTTATTAGTTTTTAGTTTTTCATTAAGTTTATTATGCAAACAAATTACCGCAAAACCAAAGCTATTCTTGGTATCGATCGAGGGACAAAATATGTATGATTAGCATATGCGCTTCAATGAAGTGATGTAGTTTTTCCAATCGGATATGTTCTCAACGATAAGATGATGTACTTCAATATCGCTGGTATTATAGAAAAGCACAATGTCGGAAAAATCATGCTTGGTCGACCGAGCAAGCAAAAAGATATCCAAGCGAAAATCCAATGATTTATGAAATCTCTTGGGTATATTATAGAACATAGAGAGATAGAAATCCAACTTGTTGAAGAGGATTACACGAGTGTCCAATCAGGAGAGATTATATCAAATACTGCAAACGATATGGGTCTCAAATGAGATTTCAAAAAAAATGCAGCTGAAGATACTATCAGTGCAATGGTTATTTTAGAAAGATGACTCAAAGGCAGTGAACAACTAACAGTGAACAATGAATAATATTTGAGTATGTATCTGATGGTTTTAATAAGATAAAAAATACCACATGATTATCAAAGATATAATTCAAATAGGAAATCCTATCCTTTCTCAAAAATCTACCTCTGTAAAAGATTTTACCTCTTCTGAAACTAAAAAAATTATTGAAAATTTAGTGGATACTATGAGAGCCAATAATTTGATTGGAATGGCTTCTGGCCAGATTTGAGCTAAAAAAAGAATATTCGTTACTGAAGCAAGAAAAACATCTTTTAGAGATACCAAAGATGTAGATATATTAAGAATTTATATCAACCCAAAAATTATTTGGAAATCTAAAAAAGAATGCATAATATATGAATGATGCGGGAGTGTTGCATATGCTAAACTCTTTGCTCCTGTAAAAAGACCTCAAAAAATAATCATAGAAGCCTATGATGAGAACCATAATAAATTCCAATTACAAGCTGATGGGATTTTGAGTAGAGTTATTCAACATGAATATGATCATTTAGACGGAATAGAATTTACAGAAAAAATAACCGATATAAAAAAAATTATGAGTTCAGAAGAATATATAAAAAGGATTGTACAGAAAAAAAAACAATAATTTATTCTTAATCTATCTGTAATAATTCAATTTCATTACTTCAATTAGCGGGCTTGTGAGTCATAAAGGGAATAGTTTTTTTCTGCAAAAAGAAATTGTTATAATTCTGTCCCTGATATGGATCTATAGGAAGCTGGAAAAGGAAGATGATATGGTGTTGTCTTAGATAGTGAAGGATTTTTTTAGATGCTTTATCTATCCTCAAAAAGTCAGAAAAAATAACTATTGCACGCCTCTGTTTTTTTGCTACTGCTCTATCCAAAAATATATGTAATGTTGATTCATAACGTTTAGGAGTTTTTTTTACCTTATGTAAAATTTCATGTAAGGTGGATATTATTTCGTCCGTATTTTTTTTCATTGGTAAATTTTCCAGTGTCGTTGATTCCCAAAAGTGTTGTTTAGGATAGAAAAATTGTATATCAATTTGTTGTTGTTGACAGTAAAAAATAATATCCTCGGCATAGACACGAACTTGTTCTACATTGGGTATTTTACCACCTCTCCGGTTATAGTTTATGTCAAAAAAAATATCCAAGCTAAGTGATTTTTCTTGTTGGAAAATATTAGTATAGAGCTCCTGATATTTTGCAGAGAGTTTTCGATTTATTTGTGAAGCACTATCGCCAGGAGAATATTTCCTCATATCTGTTTTTTCACTACCTGATCATTTCATAATATGTTGAAAAACACCGAATAATTTTCCGACGATAGGTTTCGTAAGTTTGATGTTAAATTTTTTCTTCATACAAAACGAGTAAACGTTGAAATGAATAATGGAAATGCGGTGAAAGGTGTAAGGTAAAACGAAGGTTTTCTCTTAAGTACTTTGCTCTTGTGCCTTTGTCCTGGTCCCTAAATTTTTCATAAGTTCTTTTTTATCACTTCGTGGTCTTTTACCAAAATTTGTTAGCTGTGCGGTTTCATGTCCTTTACCAGCGAACATAACGACATCACCTGGTTTTGCTATTTCACAAGCAAATTTGATAGCTAATGTTCTTTCTGGGATAATAAAAAGATTTTTCCCTTGAATTTTATTCTTTATATTACTGGTCAATTGTTGGAGGATAGCGAGTCTATTTTCTGTATCAGGATCATCATCGCTTACAATGACAATATCACTAAAATGATCTGCTATTGTACCCATAATTGGCCTTTTTGTGGTGTCTCTACACCCAGGAGCTCAGAAAACCGTTATCAATCTTCCTGTTCATTTGATCTTATGTAAATAATCTAAGGTTTTTTCTAATGCATCTGGTGTATGAGCAAAATCTACAAAATAGTGTGTTCATCTATTCTCTATATGTTCCATTCTTCCCGTAACGGTTTCAAAGGTCTCTATTGTCTTGATTGCTTGCTCGACATGTACTCAGATTTGCAATACTACACTCAGTGCTGCTAAGATATTATATACATTAAATTCACCAACCAATTTCGTTGTTATATCATAAGACTTGCCCAGATAGGTAAATGAAAAATGAGTTCCTTCAGGAGATATACTAATATTTTCTGCTTTGAGACTTGATGATGAACTAATGCTATAACTTAATTTTTTATCAAAAGGCATATCTTCAAATCGTTGCCTTCCTATCTTGTCATCAGCAGGAAATGCTGCATATTTATTCTGTTTTTTATTGGTCAATACATAGGTAAATAATTTTTTCTTGGCCTTTGCATAGCGCTCAAATGTTCCATGAAAATCTAGATGATCATGAGTGATATTTGTTAGTACAGCAAAATCAAATTCTACTCCTTCAAACCTATATTGATTCAATCCGTGGGATGATGCCTCCAATACAGCAATTTTACATCCTTCGTCTTTTGCTGTTGCTAAGACAGATTGTAAATCAAAAACATCAAGTGATGTCATTTTTTTTGTATTTACTAAGTCTTGATTACCGATTTTTATATTTGCAGTACTGACCATAACGGTCTTGGCGATATGATCGTTTAATATTTTGTGGATCAAATTTGCGGTCGTAGTCTTCCCATTTGTCCCTGTCACTCCGATAACAAAAAAATCTTTTGATGGATTTCAATAAAGAGCATTAGCAAATTGTCCTGCTATTTTTTTTCGCCACTGATATATACTACTATCCTTGAGCAGAAAATAGATTTTATCATACAGTATTATTTTTTTTATTAGTTGTTTCATATGCTATACTCAAACGATAAAATGATTTTTTTCCTGTGATATATTATCTAAAATTATTTCTAACTAACCATCATCAGATAATTGCTGCAGTTTCTGTTCTCAAGACAGTTTCTCCCAAGCTATAGATATCATATTTAGTTCATTCGAGAGTCTGATAATCTCTATAGGTCAGGCCTCCTTCTGGTCAAATAATGCCAGTAATATGAGATTTTGGACTTGAGGATTGGGAGTCTTGTTTTTCATTTTTGTTCTCTTGTTTTGTTCCAGATTTATCGAAAACAATAACTTCTGTATTTTGGAGATGCTTTTGTATGTCAGGAACAAAATGAATTTCTGGGAATGCCCATCCCCATGATTGTTCTACAGCTTCCTTTACAATTTTAAACAATCTTTCTTCTTTTTTTTGATTCCATTCTTTGATGACTGATCTTTCTGATGGCCAGAATAGTATTTCATCCAAACCACATTCTGTAAGTTTTTGTACCATCAATTCTATTTTATCCCATTTGTTTGGCATTGCAATAATCATACATTTTTTTGTATCTGTAGTAGTATAAATTTGTTCAGAAACGATAGTACATTCAACGGTTTTGTTGTCCCACGTTTCTATACGTACCTCATATCTTGTTTTCTTTGCTTGATTTTCTGGACTTTGTACCCGGATAATATCTCCTATGCTTGCTCTGAGAACTTTTCTGAGTTGCGACAAAAGGTCAGTATCAGTAATAGTGATATGTATATTGTTTTTCTTATATTCAGTAATAAAAAGTTGCATAAACCAAACGAGTAAACGAGTAAACAAAAAAACATTGACATAGAGTAAACTCCTGACATTTTTTTACTATTTTAGCCTGCTAATGCAAGAAAAGATTTATATTAAAAGACAGTTTTTGTATTTGAATTTTATGAGATTTTCAATACACATATACTACTTTAGTCAAAGCCAATATTAGATGATACAATACGTAATAGACGCTTTCAGAGATTTTTTTGCCCAAGGGTTCCATATGTACCCGATTTTTATCGTTATAATCGTTGGATGTATCATACAGATAGTCAAAGTAATTATAGATTTATTAAGATATAAGCGTTTTTATATTGGTCATATTTTTGCTTCCGGTGGTTTTCCATCATTTCATAGTGGATTGGCAAGTAGTGTAACTATGTTGGTTCGATTAGAATACGGATTTGCTAGCACATTTTTTGCTTTAGCCTTTGCGTTTAGTGTATTATTTGCCTATGATGCAATGAATCTGAGATATGAAACGGGACAACACGCACACTATATCAACGACTTGAGATTAGAATTACAAACAATCCTTCAAAAGAAAGAAAAAGGAATACTTAAAGAAAGAATCTGACATACTCCATTCGAAGTTGCGTGATGAATAGCTTTTGGATCGATTTTGACATATATACTATACTATATCTATTTCATACAATAATTTACTTCACTCGTGATAAAAATTGATAAGTGCTTAATAACAAGAAGTAGTAATTACTATGTTGTCACAAAAATATAAATAAAAGATACCGTCATAGAGCAGGAATTTGTTAATATATATTATTTCATAGTCAATCAGTTTATCGTAATTATAATCAGTCAATATGATAAAGTTTGTAGTTCCTAAACCAGTAAAAAAAATACACAGAACATATACTCCTATCGATTCAGACAAAAAGAGAAAAGTAAAGGTCTGATTTCGTTTTTTCTCCATAAAGATAATCTGGATTATATTCATCTTGTTTGCTCTCATTTATGGTTGATTTTTTGTCCTAAAAAAGTCGTTATTCAATCATCAATATGTCATCAAAAGAGTAGTGTATGCCTCATGAGATATAGCATGGTATGATGATCCATATCTCTATAAACGTATCAATACTTGGATCAAAGGAGAAAATTATTATGTGGTAAAATTATATATATCTAGAGTGTTGGATGATATACGCGCAATTTATCCTATGGTGGCAGATATAAGCTTAGAATATATTTCATCCAACACCGTCTCCGTTGCTTTGACTTTTTCTCCTATAGATCTTGTAATCAGAAATCAGGATTTTAGATTTGCATTGATAGGTACAAAAATATTGCCTATCTATTCATGAAATGCCATTGCTAAAGACATTCATGTACTAGATCTTCCCACCTATCTTAGCGGGATGACTACACTTTCTGGACTTTTTTATAGGCAAACAGCAAGTGAACTAGTGCAGCAAGTATCTCTTCTGTATCAGGGATTCTCTGGACTCAATCGTATAGAGTATTTGCCATGAGGAGAAAGATCTATCGTCTATTTGGGAGACAAGAAATTTTATATCAACAATCTAGGGGATATTTCAAATCAAATCAGAAACTACCAATTACTCAAAAAATATTACAAAGACTATAGCAAGCTTGAAAGTATAGATCTTGGAAGTCTAGAAAAAGATAAAGTGATTGTGAAAAAATTCTAATTAACGGAGAGACGTGGTACTTGGTCCTAGTCCCTCTTACCTTTATTCTATAATCAACAGGTATGAAAGAAGATTTTATGAAAGAGGCTATAAGGCTATCATTAGAGAATATGCAAAAAAATGCATGATGACCATTTGGCGCTGTTATTGTAAAAGACGGTAAAATTGTTGGTAAAGGACGAAATCAAGTGACATCAAGTAATGATCCTACAGCGCATGGAGAAGTAGTCGCTATCCGTGATGCCTGCAAAAACTTATGAACGTTTGATTTACAAGGCTGTGAAATTTATACGTCTTGTGAGCCATGTCCGATGTGTTACTGAGCGATTTCGCGATCAAGAATCCAAAAAATATATTACGGAAATACAGGTAAAGATGCTGCAGATATATGATTCGACGATAGTGCATTTCAAGAAGATATCAAAAAAGTATTTACCCAAAGGGTAATTCCTGTAGAACAAATTATGCATAATGAAGCACTAGAAGTATTTAAAGCATGGACAGCAAAACAAGATAAAATCACTTATTAACTATTGAAATACTGAGATATTGAAACATTAATTTTTCCATCTTTCAACTCTTCAATTTAATTGTTAATCATCCACGTATGTTCAAAAAAGATTTTCCAATTTTCGAAAACAATCCATGATTACTATTTTTGGATAACGCTGCTTCGACACAAAAACCACAATATGTGATTGATGGGGTATCTGAATTTGTTGCTTCTTCCTACGCAAATATCCATAGAGGATTATATTCCCTTTCCGAAAAATCTGAAGAAGCATATCATCATTCCAAAGAATTAGTAGCAGAATTAATCAACTGCAAAGCGAGTGAGATTATCTACAGCTACAATTCCACCTATGGTATAAATCTCATTGCACAATCATTAGTAGTGAGTGACATAATTACAAACTGAGATACGGTTCTTCTATGAATTCGAGAACATCATGCCAATATTCTTCCTCGACAGATATTAGCCGAGAGAAAGGGATTCAATATAGAATTTTTCACTATTACCGATGACTATGAAATCGATCGGAATGATTTTGATCAGAAATATACAGATAAGGTAAAAGTAGTTTCTGTAAGTCAGGTATCCAATGTGACTTGAAAAATTTATGATGTAAAAAAGATACAATCCAAACTTCGTGAGGATACGTTTTTCTTGGTGGATGGATCACAATCCGTACCAAATTTTCCCGTAGATGTGCAAGATATTGGCTGTGATTGCTTAGTATTCACAGGACATAAAATGATGGCGTATACAGGAATCGGAGTAGTATATCTCAAAAAAGAATGGATAAGAAAACTTGTCCCTATGATTCGCTGATGAGGAACGATTGAAGATGTAAGTACAGAAGGTCATATTTTAGCCACCAATGTAGATAAATTCGAGGCAGGCACACCAAATATCATCGGAGCTGTGAGTTTGGCAAAAGCGATAGAATACATCAAATCTATCTGATGAATGGAAAAAATATGGGAACATGAACAAAATCTTGTGAAACTATGTCTTGAGGGATTCGCAAAATTACAGGATAAAGTAGAGATTCTCTGACCCTTAGATTCTGATAGGGTTGCTGTATTCTCTTTTATACTTCCCAACAATACCAATTTCAACAATATCGGAGAAACATTTGCTGAACAAAATATAGCGATACGCTGTGGTGGTCACTGTGCCTACCCACTTCATAAACGTTTCAATAAATCAGGTACCTGTAGGATGAGTGGGTATATCTATAATGATGAAGCGGATATCGATAAATTCTTTGAGCTTGTACGTAGAATAGTCTAGTCAAATATACTTATAAAATATGTCAAGTCTTCCTGTCGTTTAGGAAGGCTTTTTTTTTGTAAAAAAACATACTTTGGGATATACTATGTATATATGGTATGACCTTTAAATTATAGATCAAATAGTATGACTAATCAAACCACAAACATTGAGACTTTTCAGACAGAAGTAAACGAGATTGCTAAAGATTTAGCTGATCTCAAAAATGAAACATCTGAAACCCTCAAAAAAAATAAGGCTGAAGCGGCAGCAGACAAGCTAAAAACAACCAAAGAGGAGATTACTAAAAAAATTGAAGCACTCAAATGACTGACGGATGCAAATTCGCAAGCAGATATTGCTAAACTTGAAACAATGTTACTTACTTTGGAAAGCTTTGGTAGTGAATTTGAAAAACTAAAAATTGCTATCACCACAGAACAAAGTGAAAATATAATCGCTGAAAATGAAGATATTCCCGTAGAGGATAAAACCGATAAAAAAGAAGAAAAAAAAGGTTGGTTCAAAAGACAACGAGAAGGAGTAACAAGTAAGGAAGAATGGAAAGAACATACATTGAATAATGTTGGACGTGTAGCTATGTGAGTATGAGCTGTAGCCTTAGTATATAAATGAGTAAAATGGCTCTTTGGTTTAGGAAAAGAAAAAGATAAAACGTGAGAAAAATCTGAAGAAAAAAAGGAGAAAAAATCTCGATGGAAGAAAACTCTCCTTTGGGCAGGAATTTGAACTTGAGGTATATTGGCTTGGAAAAATTGGGATAAAATAAAGGGTTGGTTTAGTGGTTTGTTTGGGTGATGAGAAAAACCAAATGAATGAGATGGAAAAACTGATGAGGTAGTGTCTTCAGCCAAAGAATTTAAAGAAACACTCTCATCTGAAGAAAAAATACATTACAATAGCTTCGCTGACAATGTAAATCAATTTTATGCCTGATGAAATGGACAGATGAATGCGGATTTAATTAATGATCAGTTATGAAATTCAAAGTTTGAGACCCATGAATGAGAAAAAATCCAATGATTAATTCCTTTTATGCTCAATAATAGATACAAGAATATAGATTCACTTATGAGTGAGTGAACGTTCTATAAAGAAGTGATTGGTACAGAAACAGAGAGTATGATGCAAACAATACAATGATGGACAGCTGATCAAATTGGTGCATTTCTTACACCTATTGCAAGTGCGGTAGATGGTATGTTGCCAGCTTTGTTGAATTTGAAAACCACGGGGAAGGTTGATGAGTTTGTACAATGGCTCAAATGAAATGCTGATGCACAAGAAGTTATTAGTATGACATTTAGGAAAACTATTATGGTGATATCATACGTAAATAGTAAAGAAAATAGTCTAAAATATACATTAGCTGCTGATTATCTAACAAAACAAGATCCTGCCTTCAAAAATAAGTCGATAGAGGATCAGAATGAAGATATAGCTGATCAATTGAAAGATGAAGAATTCTGTAAAAAAAATATTGATCCGATTATTAGTAAATTCCGTGATGGTACATTGTATGAGGGGATTAAATTATTAGAAGAATATTGATGTGCCGACGGTAATTTGGATGTGTTGACCCAGGAGGCAGTAGACGATGTAAACGAGAGAAAAATGAATCTTTTAGATGAAGATGATGAAGGAAATAATATAATAAATGATATCAAAGAAAATTTTGAAGAGGAAAAACTAAACAAGGAAGGACAAGAAGATGCCTCTGATTTGTTGGATGATTTCGAAGAGGAAATTGATGATGATTGAAGTAGGGCATGGTACAATAAATACCTGCCTCTGATGAATTTTTTTGATCCAAGTGATGATATAATGCAGAAGATTATGAATACATGAGATTACGATAAAATAGTGAAGGTATACAAAGATAAGATATCTGAAATAAGAGAAAAAATAAGAAATGGAACAGTAAAGCCGAATGATATTGATGATCTCAAAAGGACTATTGATGATTATTATGATTTTGAGAAAAGTTTAGTGACCTCTCAAACAAATATTGAAGAAGTCTTTGATAAGAATGGTAATAAAAAATTACGTCGATGAAACGTTATTTGGCAATCTGGTCAGGCGCTTTGGAGCGGTGGAGAGATGCTGATTGAGGGTAAATATATAGAATGAGGCCTCGTCACTGCATGAGCACTAGTATCTTTAGATATATCTACCTATCCTATTAGGCTTGGTATATGACTTTTTAGATGAAAAATTGCATCTTCACCAAGTACCAAAGCAGTTGTGAATATTTGAAAATTTACACTTAAACAATGAGCAAAATTAACAGGAAAATCACTCAATCTTGCACTGAGAAATTATGTACCTGCTAGTATTTCTGCAAAGATGTATAAAGGTAAAGATTATGTGTTTAGATATGAATTGGCAAAAGGAAATATTTCTTTGGATAAAGCAGTAAAAATCGCCAAAAAAAATGGTATACAATCAAGGGTCAGTGGAAATATCATAGCAACAGAAGATGAATTAGTCCAACGAGTAGCTGGTATAGGGAATTCTTCTGATGATATAAAAAAGGGTAATCTAATAAAAAAATATTGGAATAATAAAAATATATTAAAACAGGTAATTGTGAGTGAATATAAAGGTAACTGGTATGCTATGGCATGAAGGGCAAATAAATATAATTATAGTATTAATTCAAGTGCACTTGAGGAACTATGAAATATTGATGCTTTTTTGTGACGTTCTACCCATGCAGGAAAATCTTCACTTATTAAATGATTTTTGGAAACAACTAAATCATTAAAACCAGATATGATAGATGAAATATTTAAGACTCAGACTTTTGATGCAATATGAGGTAAAGAATCTAAAGCCATAGGAAAGTTGCTTGGTAAAAAAATGAATACATTTTCATCATTAGATGACTTTAAAGCATTCCAATGATATTTTACTCGTAATTATTCCAAATATCCTACAGAAGGTTTTGTGAGAAATTCATTGTCTAATCGATCAAAACTTAGTGGAATGGATGATATTGCTCAAGCTAAATATATTGAAACAGCCAATCTCAATGTTTCTAGATATGAAAGAGTAGCAAACAAGGTAAAATCCGGAGTGACTAATATGATTGATGATTTGAATAAAATGTTGAAGAATCCTAAGATGAAGTCATTCTATACAGGTATAAAATCCAAAATAACAAATCTGACCAATTATAGAAAAACCGTAACTCCTGAGAGTATAAAAGCAATTAGTGAATCAAATTGGCTAGATAAAATAGCGGGATTTGGTAAATTGTCTCCTGATGGTATAAAGGCTCTACAGTCTTTGAGCGTGGCTATAGGGAAAGATAAAACTATAATAGATGCTTTGAGTAAGGCAACAAAACTTGATGATGTAGGAAATATTAAATGAGTAAAAAGTATTTTGACTGAAGCAGGTATAGATATAAGTAAGATAGATGATGGCGTATTGATGAAAATAGCTCAAACAAAGAAAGCTAGCAAAATAGAAAGTATAATAAATTATGGAGCTGAATATACATGAGTTAAGTCATTAGAGGCGGTACTCAAAAATCCTGCAATGAGATCCTTTGGTAAATGGTTATGAATAGTTTGAGTCGGTGTAGATGCAGCTTTTGTAGGGATAGATTTTGTCTCTGATAAAAACGAATCAGAAAAGATAAAAGGATATAATCTTGCTAGAGGAAAGAACAAAGAATCTGAAGCATATTTTGATGTGATTACCTGAGGAATATGAGCTACACTTGGTGCAATTTGATTTATAAATGCTTGGAATCCTGTTTGACGAGTATGTCTTGCATGAGCATGAACCGCTATGTGAGTAGAAGCTCTTGGTGATCTTTATTATGGGGAGATAGATAAATTTAAACAAAACTATCAAGATTTTCTACAAAAAGATATTCCTTCTATAAAACAGAATCTGATCTATATAAATAGTCGGCAGACTAATCTAGATTCTTCTTTTCAAGATGTACGATCTCGTGTGACATGAAACCTTGCTGAAGACGAGAAGAAAAAAATATCAGTAAAGACTTCATCTGATGCAGTCAAAGCACTTATTTATTTTGAAGAAATGCAAAAATATCCATATGCTATGGCTGATCTTAATAGCCCTGAGATTCGTAAAAATCCTGATTTAGAAGCACTAGTAAAACAACAAAAAGATTTGCATGCAGCATCTGTAGAAGAAAGATATATATATATCAAAAAAAATTATATTGATGGAAAATCAAATATTGTAGGTAAAGATGTTATAGAAAAAAATCAGTGAATACAAGCATTAGACAATATATTATCCGAATCTAGGATAGCTCAAGCAGTAAATGTAGATGAAAATTATACCAACAAATCAGCAGTAAAATGATATCCAAAATACCTAGAGACAGAACTCAAAAAAATAAACGCAACTGGGTTTGCTAAATTAGAAACCCTTTCTACAAAAAACCCAGTACATTTTTATGAGATACTATCTAGCTTATGATATTATGAAAATCTAATGAATGAATATGCTACGGAAAACAAAGAACAACTTTCTGCTAATTTAGATTTTTTAAAGAAATATGCCGGATATAAGATGGTATGAAAATGAGTTTCAGATTTTCCAAAGATAGAAATAAATAAAGATACAATAGACTTTGATCAGATTACTAATTTACTTCTGACCTTCGGACTTACAACTACAGGAGTATCTGCTACAGAGATTGGTAATGAAAACATTGAATATCTAAGCGATGCAGAGATTACAGAAAAATATAGTATATCAAACAATCTTTGACAAAATATATTGTATGAAATAGCTAATAAGCAACTTTGATATGTATGAGCAAATAATCTGGCTGATTTGAAAATATTTTATTCTGAAAATAAAAAAGAAACAAATTGAATATATTTTGATCCAGGAGACCAAGATCGGGCTATTAATGAAAATAATTGATCAGATAATGAATTTGCTCCTGATGCAGAGCTTAATGACCCAAAAAAGATAATAAAAATGAGAGGATATATAGATGATGCTGCAAATAGTTCTATCACATGAAATATGATAACTGGTAATGATACAGCAAACAAAGAATACGCAAAGAAATATATAGATATTATAAACAATAATTTAAATTATAGACTCAATCCTAGTAAATATAAGACAGAGATTTTACAATATATCAAGACTACGAGCAATGGTAAATATATACAGTTACCATCAGATCTCTTGATTGTTTGAACTAAGGCATGAATCAAAAATATATGAGCGTTTATTTATGCACGAGATGGCAAAAAAATCGATGCTAAGACTACAAAAACATGACTCAAAAGTGAATTATTACAATAAATTTATTTGTAATGTATTATCATGACCGAATTAGAAACCCCAATACCAGAAAGGGCAGAAGAAACTACAGAGGGAGAAACATGAGAGGCGACAATAGCTACTACCAAATTGCAACTAGCTCAGACGTATCTCAATTTTCTCGACAAACAAAAATGAGGAATACTTGCTACAAGTGCAGGTCTAGGGGTCAATTTTAATCCACTCCAAAAAGATGCTATCGACTATTTAACTACAGAAAAACCTATAAAAGATAAAGGTATTTTTGATAAAATAAGCAAAAATATTAAAAAAAAGTTTATAGAAAGATTAAGCTGAGGAACATTTTTGGAATATGATAAAGCTAGTCTAAATAAAATGAAAGCATTAATTATCCAATACAAAGACGACCAAACAAAGCTTCAAGAACTTATGGTACAGATCCAGGAAGGCACAGATCCTACACTAGTACAAGAAGATACTAAAAAATCTCCAGAGGAACAAGTAGTTCCTGTGATGGTCCCAGAAATAGTTGCCGAAGGTAATGAACTACCAAAGCCCTATCTCTTTCCTATGCCCGGTAATATAGTGACTTCCGTAAAAGGACCAAGATGGGGGAAAGAGCATGAGGGTATCGATATTTGATGAACAGAAAAGGAAATTAAATCCATAGCTAATGGTAGTGTAGAGGCTGTAGGATTCGGTAGTGAAAAGGCATGATTTAATGGATATGGAAATTATGTAGTAGTAAAGTTAGATACAGGGGACAGAGTTTTATATGGACATCTGGAAAAGCTTCCATCTTTGAAAGTGGATGATCTTATACAGGCAGGGGATATTATTTGAATAATGTGAGATACCTGACATAGCACATGACTCCATCTTCATCTAGAAATTAGAAAATGAGATAAAAATGATGTTACTAATTTCTTTTCGAGAGAAGTTATTGATCCTTTGACCGTTATATCAGTCACCAAAGATATGGTATCTCCAGCTGTTTTAGCTCACATGAACAAAACACTCTTAGACGAAGATTCAAGCGCGATTGCTTAGTATGTTATTAGAGCTATGGCGGCTTTGATAACATATCGTTGTAATCTATGAGTAGGCAGAAATATTATCAATAGCAATTATTGCTTAGGGGAAATGTAAATCAAAAATTTCTAATTCTATGGTATTTAAGTAGACTATATATCATTTTACAAAAAAAACTTGTCCGGTGTTAGGACAAGTTTTTTCTAGATTATACATATATTTACATGTCCTTGATTATTTTTTTTACAACTCCGATAACTTTCGCTTCATCATATTTGCTAATTTCAACACTATCAAAAAATCTATTTACTGACTCCAAAAGTCGTTTTCCATCCTGTTGAATGATTTTTTTTAATTTTGGAAGATCATTGTGAATGACAAATACATAGTCATTGATATCATAGTGGTCTTGTTGTTTAATCAATACAAGGTCTCCATCCTGTATTTTTGGCTCCATACTATTTCCTTTTGCCCTAACGAAAAAACAGGTACTGACGTCCTTGATTCCCAGCATTGCTACGGTTACCGGAATCTTTTCTTGGGTATATTCATCGATAACATTTTTTCCTTTATTTCCACATTGTGCGAATCCATAAATAGGAAGCTGGACGATATCATTCAATTTGTCGGTAATACTTTCCCTGATGAGTCTGTATCCCTGGTCATCCTTTGCAAAATATCATTTTAATACGAGTTGATTTAGTTTATTCAACACGGTTTGAGGATGACTTGCTCAGATATTGTTAGCAATCTCTCTCAAGGTGATCCCTTCTTGGTTGGTGTTTTTTTTGAAGAAGGCGATGAGAGATTTCTGAATAGTATCCAGATTTTTTGTGCTCATGATTATACTGTTAAAAAGTTAAAAGGTTAAAATGTTGAAGGTTTGGAGAGTTGGAATTTGAAGTTTCACTATTTTTTGGTTTGTTCTAGATATGTTATTAAGGAGGATATTTTTTTGGATATTATGATACAAATATCCTTTAATTCAGTAAATTCATTGTCGGTAATATATCATATATAACATGAAGCGTATATTTGATTTCTGACCTCTCAATAAACAACTTCATTGAGCTATTTTTTGGAATCTAATAAATTCATTATTGTTTTGTCTTTCGAATCCTTCTACTATATTACTACTGACGGAAACAGTAGCCCTCCTTATCTGATTTTTTAATCCATAATCAGATTTAAAATCTCATTGATTGGATATTTTATAGATTTGTTTAAGTAATTTCATTGATAGTTGTCGAATTTCCATATCTTCGAATCATACAAACTTCATTTCATTGCTATAATAAGTTAAACATTACCACGTAATTGCTAACATTCAAAACATTTTAACATTCGAAACTTTCAACAGTATATTTTTTTGTTTGACAGTGTCAAGTAAATTTTGACAAAATCAAGTATATTTTTGACACATTAAAAGAATATAGTTTAGCATACGAAAAAAATCTCTTGATTTTCCAAAAAAATTCTGTAAAATTATTTTCGTTGATGAGAAGTGTCTGAAAATATTGTTCATTTTAGTTATCCGATATTTATCGCAAACAAAATGAATATACAAGAATATATTTCCATCATTCTCTATCTAGTTTTATACTTTTATAACAAATAACGGATGACAACAAAAAAACAAGAATTACAGGAAGCTTTCAAAAGTATTGAAAAGCAATTTGGAAAAGGTGCCATTATGAGAATGGGGGATAATGCAAATGTAGGTCTTGTAAGTACATTTCATAGTTGATCGTATGTGCTTGATCTTATCTTAGGATGATGATATCCAGAAGGTAGAGTGGTAGAGATTTATGGACCAGAATCGTCTGGTAAAACAACCATTGCACTTCATGCAATAGCAGAAATACAAAAGAGAGGAGAGGTGTGTGCGTTTATTGATGCAGAACATGCACTTGATCCTCAATATGCAAAGAAACTTTGAGTAGATGTTGATAATCTATTACTTTCACAACCAGATTTTGGAGAACAAGCACTACAGATTGCTGAAGAACTAGCAAAATCTGGAGCAGTCAGGTTGATCGTTATCGACTCTGTGGCAGCCCTTGTTCCTAGAGCAGAGGTAGAAGGAGATATGGGAGATTCTTATATGGGATTACAAGCAAGGATGATGTCCCAATGATTGAGAAAGTTATCATGAGTGCTTGCGAAGACAGGAACAACCTGTGTGTTTATTAATCAAATTCGTATGAAAATAGGGGTAATGTTTGGAAATCCAGAAACTACACCAGGAGGTAATGCCCTCAAATTCTTTGCATCTCAGAGAGTAGAGATTCGTAGAGGAGATAAGCTTCTCGTGGATAAAGAACAGATTGGATATCTAGCGAAGATAAAAATTGCAAAAAACAAGATATCTGCACCATTCAAAACAGCAGAATTACCAGTGAAATGGGGTATTGGATATGATAAAATTATGGATATTGTAGAAGCGGCAACGGTACTCAAATTAGTAGACAGAGCGGGGGCGTTCTATACTTTCGGTAAGCAAAAATTTCAAGGAAAAGAAAAATTTGTAGCAGCATTAGATAGTGATGAAAAGACAAGAAATAGTATAGAAAAAGATATTCAAAACAAAATTAAAGAAATGAGAATGGGTAAAAAAGTGCTTGATGATGAAGCGCTCATAGCTATAGAAACAGAGATAGAAGAGGATGCTGCTGAAGCGATAGCAGAAGCAGCAGAAAAAGCGGTTTAGCAAATACTTATCATAATAATATTACTCTATAGTCACTATGCTGTACAGGTGACTATAGAGAAAGTTATGTCCATGATTTTTAGTCTACCGATAACCAAGGCAGGTATATTTGTCGTAGGTAGGCTAAAAAACAATTGTCATAGCAAGATTTAGATATACAACAAAAAAGCTCCGAACATTGTCTCGGAGTTTTTTTAAAACACAAAAAAATTATTTAACTACCAAACCAAATTCACCGATTTTTTTATCATCTATAGAGATGACTATGGTCGCACTTCCGATTCTCTGACCGAGGAGTGAAATATCTACAGACCCATTATTAATCATTTGGACACGAGATATACTTGATTGAATGGTATCATTCGTTGAGAGTATTCTAAACGAGAAAGGGAGTAAACCGGAATATAATTCACCAGTTTTTTTATCTTTTATCTCAAGAGTAAGTGTTGCTATTTCTCCAAGTTTAAGGGGATTTTTAGAGATAAGTTTAAATATAAGATCATTTTGCGTAATAAAATGTTGAGCGATATCGTGTAATTTTTCCAAATCAAGTACGAGTGTTTTATTAATCGAATCTTGTGATACATTTTCAGACACTGTTGGTGGAACTACAACTACTGGCTCTTGAGAAGGAATAATTACTTCAGGAGCACCGGGGTGTGTTTGTTCTGTAGGAGTAGTAGGTAGGGTTGGTTTCACAACCGCTGGATTAGTAGGAACTGTTGGTGGGACGACTACAGGAATGATTGGTGCTACGTTTCATGTATTTGTTATAGGGACCAATGGTTCTATAGGCACTATATCATCAGTAGGAATTGTTGTTTTGCTATTATAGATATAACATTTTATATTTGCTGTGGTGATGTCTTCTCGACGATCAGACATGGTTCCTCTAGCTACTCGTGCCATATCTCTTACAATGATTTTTTTAAGTGTTTTATCATAGTGAAGAACTTTTCCTACATGTCCATAGTTTCAAAATTTACCTCATGCATCATACACAACCAAAGCTCATTGACTTGGAACTAATCAAATTTTATATCAGGTGTCAGATGCATTTTTACATCGATCGACAGCGTTTCCTCCCCATGTTCTTTGTTGAAAATTTTCACCACTAAAAGGGAAAAATTCTGGAGAAACTCTTGCTGCTCCATAGGTACAATATCATTTAGCAAAACTATTTTCTACATCCATATCCATATTCCAAACAGATATTATATTTCCTTGTTTAAGTGATGTTGTTGGATTTTGCATAGCACTAAGAAGACGTTGTGCAGTTTCTGTGGCATCATGTGTATATACGTTCTGGTTGAGTCACGTAAGATTTGCAAATCCTAATGAACTAAGGGTAACGATACACACCACACTAAGTTCTAAAGTATGAAAAAGATGGTGGTGCATAAAATTCGTAACATGTAATATTTTGTGTACATGTTTATGAAAATGTTTATTTACATGCTGATGAATCTTCTGATGAAGTCATACTTTTTTCTTTCTTCACATCGTCGCCATAAAGGCTAAAGAGATACATGATTTTTCTGGAGATGTATACAGGTAATCTAATATTTT
>CALMEO010000092.1 GCA_937862935.1 uncultured bacterium
ACTGCTGATCCAAAATATTTTAAACGAACTCAGCGAGTATTTTTGCAAATGTATAATCATTATTACGATGAAAAACTACAAAAAGCTATGACTATCGCTTCGCTCAAATTGAGAATTGAAAATTGAGAATTAAAAATTGATGAAGATATTGAAACATATTTAAATAAACAACGCCTTGCGTATGTTGATTACAAGCCAATAAATCGATGCCCTCATTGTATGACCTGATTGGCCAATGAAGATCTTGATGATGGAAAATGTGAACGTTGTGGAAGCGAGGTAGAACAGAAACCGATGAAGCAACGAGTATTGAAAATTACCAAATATGCGGAAAGATTATTGAAATGATTAGATACCCTCAAATGGGAAGAATCTATGAAAGATCTCGAAAGAAACTGGATTGGAAAATCTGAATGAACACAATTCACTATGAAAATTACCGGCACGAGTACTGAGAAACAAGGAGAACATACGTATTCTTTTGATGTATATACTACCCGTATTGATACCGTGTTTGGGATGTCGTTTGTTGCTATTGCCCCAGAACACCCGATGCTTGCGCAAATGAAAAATGAAAAATGAATAATTAAAAATATAGATGAAATCGATATCTATCAAGAACAAGCAAATAAGAAGACACAACTTGAAAGAACAGAATTACAAAAGAACAAAACAGGAATAGAGATAAAGTGAATCAAAGCTATCAATCCGTTTAATGGACAGGCTGTTCCTATCTTTGTGGCTGATTATGTCTTGGCAAATTATGGTACGGGAGTAGTGATGGCAGTACCCGCTCATGATGAAAGAGATTTTGAATTTGCTAAGAAGTATGATTTGCCCATTACTAATTCTATCTTACCACAAGATAAAAAACTTGAAAATTATGATAAAATACTCTCTGGGGAAATTTGTTATACGGAAAAATGAGTAGTAAATAATTCATGAGACTTCACTGGATTATCAAGTAATGAAGCAATTAAAAGAATGCAAACATGGTTACTAGAAAAATGATTATGATGAGTCAAAGTAAATTATAAAATGCAAGATCGAGTATTTAGCAGACAAAGATATCGAGGAGAACCATTTCCTGTTCTACGAACGGAAGAAACTCCAAAATTGGAGATAAATTTTTATGAACAAAAAACTTGGCAAGCTATTGTCGATGGAGTAAAAACCCTTGAAACAAGAGCACTCAACCCTGATGAACCCGATAGATATTTTGGCAATATTAAAATAGGAGATACTATAAAGTGCAACAATAAAGAAACAGGAGATATTATTTTTGTTAAAATAAAAGCTGTTTATCTACGAAAAAATCTATCAGAACTTTGGAAAGAAGATAAAACAATTATTGAAAAAGCATATACCAACAAGAACAATTTTGCGACGATTACAAGTTTAGAAGAATTTGAAAAGTGACGAGATTTTCAAGCATGATATCTAGAAAAACTCAATACTAACGGTATCGTTGGTCGACAAATAGAGCTCACGGAACCACAAAAAAAAATCATTCCGCTTGAAGAAAAAGATCTTCCTTTGCTTTTGCCTGATGTAGAAAATTATGAACCAACCGGTACAGAAGAATGACCACTAGCAAATATTACTGATTGGGTGAACGTAACTTTACCCGATGGAACACCAGCAAAACGCGAAACAAATACTATGCCAGGACGAGCAGGTAGTTCGCGATACTGGCTCAGATATATGGATCCAAACAATAGTGAAGCTTTGGTTGGGAAAGATAAAGAGCACTACCGATGAAGTGTAGATGTCTATGTCGGTGGAGCAGAACATATCACTAGACATATGATCTATGGAAGATTTTGGCAAAAATTTTTGTTTGATATCGGCACCATTACCCATGAAGAACCATTTCAAGAATATCATTCTGTAGGACTTATCATGTGAGAAGATGGACGTAAGATGTCTAAAAGACGAGGGAATGTTGTCAATCCAGATGACATTATCAATGAGTTTGGAGCTGACGTCTTGAGAGCCTATGAAATGTTTATGGGGCCATTTGATCAATCTATTGCATGGAGTACCAATGGTATCAAATGAATCAAGAAATTCTTAGATAAGATTATTGCACTCAAAGATAAAATTACCGAACAAGAAGAGTCCAAAGAAACTCACGTTATTTTACATCAATCTATCAAAAAACTTACAGAAGATATCGATGGATTCAGATTCAATACTGCAATTTCTCAGCTTATGATTTTGGTCAACCACTTGACGGACTGTTCTAGCATTACCAAAGAAACATTTGAAGATTTGGTAATTTTGGTTTCACCATTTGCTCCACATCTCGGAGAAGAATTGCGAGAACTTCTAGGGAATGAATATTCACTATTTACTAAAGCAAAATGGCCAAAATATGATGAAAAATATCTTGTTGCCGATACGGTAACTATCGCCGTACAAGTAAATGGTAAAGTCAGGTGAACACTTTCTATACGTAAGGAAGCTGATGAAGCTGAAGTTATGCAGCTTGCAAAATCCGATGAAAAAATCGCTGCACGAATTGTGAACGAGCCAAAAAAAGTTATTTATGTGAAAGGAAAAATTTTAAATATTGTTATTTAGCTTGAAGCGAAATGCTTGATGTTTGATGTATTATTTTATTTATAATCTCCATATTTTATACTTTATATTTTATACTTTATATTTTATACTTTATATTTTATACTTTATATTTTATACTAAAATCATGACCGACACGAAAGAATACAACAGATTATCGGTAGAAAAACATTTGGAGTACAAAGGGAAGTTGTGAGTACACTCCAAGGTTCCTTTAGAAACTCGTGAAGATTTATCTATCTATTATACGCCTGGAGTTGCCCAACCTTGTAGAGAAATAGCGCAAGATCCTGAAAAAGCATATGACTATACACGAAAAGGAAATACGGTTGCTGTGGTCAGTGATGGATCAGCAGTTTTGTGATTAGGAAATATATGATGACTTGCAGGCTTACCCGTCATGGAAGGGAAAGCGATTTTGTTTAAGGAATTTGGTGGTGTAGACGCTATCCCATTAGTACTTAATACACAAGATCCTGATGAAATCATTCGTATCGTAGAAGCTATTTCACCGACATTTTGAGGAATCAATTTGGAGGACATCAGTGCACCAAACTGTTTTTATATCGAAGAAGAATTGAAAAAAAGACTCTCCATCCCTGTTTTTCATGATGATCAACATGGAACGGCTATTGTTGTTTTAGCATGACTTATCAACGCCTTGAAATTGGCACAAAAAGATTTTGCTACTATCAAAGTCGTAATGTCTGGAGCTGGAGCAGCTGGTACAGCTATAGCTAAACTTTTGTATACCTATGGAACAAAAAACATAGTGATGACCGATTCTCAATGAGCATTATATCTTTGAAGAGAGAAAATGAATGCACACAAAAATGAGCTTGCTGAGTACAATATCAATAATGAAAAATGAACACTCAAAGATATCATCAAAAATGCTGATGTATTTATCGGTGTCAGTCAACCCAATCTTTTGCTTGCAGAAGACATCAAAACCATGGCAGACAAGCCTATTGTTTTTGCTATGGCTAACCCCAATCCTGAAGTCATTCCCGAAGAAGCGGAAAAATGAAAGGTTTTTATTTATGCTACAGGAAGAAGTGATTATCCCAATCAGATAAATAATTTATTAGTATTTCCTGGTATCTTCAAGTGAGCATTGAAATATAGAAAAACAGCTATCACTACTGCACACAAGATTGCTGCTGCTGAAGTATTAGCTGCATGTGTAGAACATGTTGATATACACAATATTATCCCCTCACCTCTAGACAAATCAATAGCAGACAAAATAGCTGAATCTATCAGAGATATTTAGTTTTTATTATACCTTAGTATACCAATGATTAAGCAGTGAAAATGAACGGTAATTATTACGTGATGATCAAGTGGAATAGGAGCTTGATTTGCTAGAGAATTTGCGGAACAATGATATGACTTACTCCTGGTTGCCAAAGATAAAGAACAAATGGCAACTTTTGTTAAATACCTCAATGTACTCTTTCCTATAAATATCACTACTATGGTTTTGGATCTCTCAGACAAAGCACAGATCAAACAACTCGAAATAGCGATAAGAAGAACACATGATTTGGAGATACTCATTAACTCTGCTGGCTATGGAATCAATAAAGATTTCCTAGCTGAAGATATCGAAAAATGGGAAAATATGATTACTGTACATGACATAGCAGCCATGAGACTTTCCTATCAAGCGCTCAAAATTATGAAAAAAAGGAAACATGGAAATATTGTCCATGTCTCTTCATTGGCATCGATGCTTGCATTAGGAAATAATCCGATCTATGCAGCAAGCAAGATATTTTTGAATAGTTTTTCCCAAAATCTCCATCGAATATATAAAGATTATGGTATCTATGTACAATCGCTATGTCCAGGTTTTACCGCAACAAATTTTGCTAAAAAATGATGATA
>CALMEO010000093.1 GCA_937862935.1 uncultured bacterium
CTGAAATTTTTTAGATAGCTCCCGAGTATGTCTCATAACTAGCTTCTGTGCGACATAGAGTGTCGTCACAGAAGCGGTAATGGCACAAATAACGACACGGTATTGCGTATACTATACCAAAATGGGTGCTTTGTGCGATGTCGTGATACATATTTATACCAAAGTAACTGTTGCAAATAGCTCCAATAAAACTTGATCTTCCGTCAATCACGCCAATTTTGCTTGGTAATTTAGAATAATCCTATGTCTAAGGACTGGTAAGGCAACTTTTTGCACATCCTCATGGGTGACATACGTTCTTCCCGTTGCTAAAGCAACGGCTTTGCTCGCAAGCATAAGACCTATAGAACCTCTTGGTGAAGTTCCATATAGAATATATTCATGTTCTTTTCTGGTGATACTGGTCAATCTTGTGATATAATGTTTGATCTCATCAGAGATCGTGATATCGTCGATTTGCTTTTTAAGAATAACTAATGCGCTATGGGAGACAACGCTCTTTACTTTTCCCAAGTCTTCTTTTTCTAGAGTATCAAGAATTTTCTTTTCATCAGCAAGACTTGGATACTGTACGAGTACTTTAAATAAGAATCTATCGATCTGTGCCTCAGGAAGGGGATAGGTACCTTCTTGTTCTATAGGGTTTTGGGTTGCTAAGACAAAAAACGGTGAAGGAAGTGTATGTGTTACTCATCAGATAGTCACTTGGTGTTCTTGCATCGCTTCAAGCAATGCTGACTGGACTTTTGGCGTCGCTCTATTGATTTCATCTGCGAGTATGATATTTGCCATGATCGGTCCCATTTTGGTGTCAAATGCTTGTGATTTGCTATTATAGATTTCTCCACCGAGAATATCTGCCGGGAGAAGATCAGGAGTAAACTGTATTCTTTTAAAATCCAATCCAAGCAATTGAGCAAAAATGTGTATTGTTTTGGTTTTTGCTAAGCCAGGAAATCATTCTACAAGGACATGGCCACCACAGAGGATATTGATGATGATAGCATTAATCAGTCAATCCATACCAATAATATGGGTATGAAGATGTTCTTTTAATTCTTTCAATTCTTTATGATGAAAATCAATCATTTCCAATCATTCTTCAAAATATTTAGTATGTATGTGATGGTTGTCAGATTGTTTTTCATGTTTTGTATGGTTTCTGAAGAGATTGAACATATTTTTGAAATCTCGACTATCATCTTTGAAAAATACCCAAAGGACAATAAGTACAATACTGACAACGAGAACTAATAAGATAATGAGCGTTCGCATATATTTTCTGCTAATAAATAAACACAGCCATAGTAAATATCTTACAGAGAGTATCAAGTATAAAGTACAAAACAATATGCACAAAGAAATATTATCAACAATCTTCTGAAAAAATTATCCAGAAATTTGCATTTTTTACGAATGCAGGTATAATTACTAAGATGACTAAAAAGCATTATAATATTATTTGGTCATTTCATCGTTTAGTTGTTTAAAAACTATAGTATGAATGCACTATGAGCAGCTGCATGAGCAGTCCAAGAGACATTTCGAGAATTTCTCATAAGAATGTACGAAAATCCTTTTGTCTCTAAAATTATTGCTATTATTTTAGCAATCATTTTGAGTTTCGTTCTTTTGTCTGCATCCAAAGTACTTGCAAGTTATATCAAAAATAAGATTACCAAAAATTTTGTCCTCAAGGGAAATAAGGATGTAGAAAATGTTTCTGCATTACTTGGTGATGTGATCTTTTATACCCTTGCTATGTTTTCCTTATTTATAAGTTTTAGTATCGTAGGTATACAGGTAGGGCTTATTCTCTGAGGGATTTCTATTGGAGTAGGATTTGCATTTAGACAGACACTTACCAATCTTATTTCTGGTATCATGATTTATACTACCAAAGAATATCAGCCAGGAAGTATTGTATCGGTCAAACTTTCTGGGGGAGAAGTGACAGGAAAAATAGAATCGATAGATATGAAAAATATTGTCATGAGATCTTTTGATTTCAAAAGAGTAGTTATACCAAATTCACAATTTGTAAGATCAGTTATCAGAACATATAGTTTAGAATCAGTTTTGAAACTTGATATAGAGCTCAATGTAGATATAAATTTGGATATAGAAAAAGTAATTGAGTCTACATTAAATAAGACAAACTCTTATGATTTTGTCATCTATAAGGAATATACTCAGGTACTTATTCAGAGTTTTGATCAGAAGATATGTAAATTTAAAGTAAGTTTTTGCTTCAATCCCAATGCAGGTATACCTACTGATGTGATGAAATCCAGAGTGCAAGCAGGTTTGATACAAGAATATAAAACAATGACTACACCAAAAGAGTAGTTACTAAAATAATCATTGAAAATATATCTATAAAACTAGGAACATTCCTGGTTTTATTTGTTTTTAAAAAAACTTCCGGATATATCCGGAAGCAAACATTCAAATTAGCCAATTAGTGCATAGGTAAATATCATAGAAGAGAAAATACGCTTCCCATCCAATAACAATTGACCAGGACATAATAGTCATTCCAAATGAAAGAATAAGTACAGTCTCTGCAACGATTTTATTTTTTATCATACAAAGACGCTGTTTAATGCCGATTCCGAACGCTAACAACAAGATGATGATCGTTATTAGAAAACAAACACCAAAGCTATATACTATAGGAACAATTCCGAATCCTAATACTACTTTGATGGATACTATCAGAAAACATACACTGAAAATAGTTAAAAACGATAGTCTTTTCATAGGCTTTTGGTTTTTGTATGTGTAATCGTATATATACTTTTTCTTCTGTATTTCAATGGATTTGCCTGTAATACAATTGATTTTGTACTCCTTATTCAGTATATAAAGGCTATTTATTTCTCAATATATATTCATGATTGCATTTTCTATTGGTTCCATTGATGTCTATCGATATGGTATATTTTACTTTATCACATTTTTGTTGGGGTATCTTTTTTTCTATCGACTTGCCAAAAAAAATATATTCTGAGAGAAATTTCCCCATCTGCAAACATTTCTTGATAAACATATCGATGATTTTATTCTTTGTATTTTTCTCTGAGTACTTATAGGAGGAAGATTGGGACACGTAATTATCTATGACTTCCAGTATTATCTTTCACACCCGGGTGATATCTTTCAGGTCCGAAAATGATGAATGTCATTTATCGGGGGGATATTTGGGGTAACGATAGCATTGTTAGTACTGGCATGGAAGAAGGGGCTGCGTCTCAAAGAAGTAGTATTGTTGGGTGATCTTATTTTTGCCATCTTGCCCTTTGGTATTATGATTGGAAGAATAGGTAATTTTCTCAATCAAGAATTGTATGGTGTTGTAGTATCAGATTGGTTACCACGTTTGTGATATCCAATATTTTCTCTACTCAATGATATTGGTATCTTTCATGTATATGATCAAATAGACAGCCAACTCAGAGTAAATACTAATCTTCTATCGAGTATATTTGAAGGAGGAATATTATTACTCATTACCTTATCTATCATTCGCCACCGGGTGAAAACAAAAGCTCCGCATCCAGGACAGATAGTTGCTATTTTTCTCTTGTGGTATAGTGGAGTAAGATTTTTACTCGAATACGTGAGAGCCGATTCCCAGTTAGAATTTTATGGCCGATTTAGTATTTCACAACGATTTTTTCTCTGATTCTTTTTGCTTGGTATAGTAACTTTGATCCGACAAAAAAGAAGTGCAAGATAATCTCGTCCTCATGGTAAAATGAGGGTAATTACAAAGCATATCTACCGCAGATATGCCTGATCGATAGCCTAGTCTGTAGTAAATTTGCTATTATGGATTCCCACCTTCGCAGGCGTGATATATACACGATCGGGGATAGTTGCTCGCTATACGGGAATACTATTAGTATAATTTAAAAAAAAGATGTCAGAGATGACATCTTTTATAGTATAGATTTTTTTTTCCTTTATTTTATCTGATACATAACATTTACATTGATAGTTACTTCAGTTTCTCCAGGAGACAAACTATTACTTGTACTAGCTTCAGATCACATACCCATAACCTGATCTTTTGCATAATAGATAGGTCCAGGAACGTTTGAATAACTATTATCCGTGATCATAACAGGTTTACCAAGGGTAACGCCACTAGCTTTTGCTAGTTGTTCAGCTTTTGCTTTTGCATCAGTAAATGCTTTTTCACGAGCTCCTGCGTATGCTGTATTTTTATCCTTGAGATCGAAATAGGTATTATCTACGTTTACTCCTCCTATTTTGGAAATTTGCGTTACAATATTTCCTCATTTTTCTCAGAATTTTTCTCAACTTACATTGATACTAAGACTTTGTTGTGTTCTGTATCCCAAAAGCTTTCTTCCATTTGTATCGCTTCGATCGTATTCTGGGTAGGCATTTACATTGGTAGTCTTGATGTCTTTATCATCGATTTCTGAATTTTTGAGTATTTCTTTGAGTTTAGCTACTTTGTCATTAGTTTGTGTTTGTGCTAATTCTGTAGTAGCCGCTAGTTCAGATATAGAGACATTGATGACTAACATATCTGGACTTACAGAAGCTTTTCATTCTCCCATGACAGAAATAGTATTAGTAATTCCCATGGCTGATTGTTGGTTATTGTTGTTGGATTGTACCATAGCATTTCCTACGAAGAACATAGTGAGCGATAAAAGTAATGCTGCTCCCAAGAGGAAAAGTCAGTTAATAGTTTGTTTTTGCATGATAAGATGAGTATAAAGTAAAAAGTATTAAGTATTAAGTATAAAGTATCAAGTACAGGAATAGAAGTAAAAAGGCTTAATACTTTAGTAGTATATATAGAGATAGAGAAAATATTCAAGAGTATTGATTAATCAAGGTGATTTTTCTTGAAACTCCTTGCCATATTCATAAACTACATAGCAGTATTTAGTCATTTTATCGTTTAATCGTTTAGTCTTATGGTAAGTCGAAAAGATATTGCCGATATCATATTCCCTGAGGTAACCGAAACTATTCAGGACTTAGAGAAAAAATATCCACCAAGAGCAAATCCTATTTGTTCACGTTTTGCCCCAAGCCCTACAGGATTTTTACATATTGGAGGGGTAAGTGCATTTTTTACAGAACGAAAATTTGCTAAGCAACAGGGAGGAACATTTTTTCTGAGAATAGAAGATACGGACCAAAAGAGAGAAGTTGCGGGTGTAGTAGATTTGATTATTAATTATATGAAAGTATTTGGTATCCAAATAGATGAATGACCTATATGAGAAAATAATGCAGATATAGGAGATTATTGACCATATACACAGTCCCAGAGAAAAAATATCTATAAGGTATTTGCAAAACATCTTATAGAAAATGGATTAGCATATCCGTGTTGGATGACACCAGAAGAGTTAGAAACTATTCGCGAAAATCAGACAAAGACCAAAGTGACACCAGGTATTTATGGTAATTATTCTGTACGAAGAAATAAAACTCCAGAAGATATTGCTGAAAAACTTCAAGAGTGACCAGGGACCAAGGACCAGGGACCAGGACATTTTGTCCTTAGATTTCGTTCTCCTGGTGAACTAGGGAAGAGAATAGTATTTGAAGATGTAATAAAAGGAAGGATAGAAACTATGGAGAATGTTAACGATATTGTACTTATCAAATCAGATGAGTTACCAACATATCATCTTGCTCATATCGTTGATGATTATCTCATGAGAGTATCTCATGTCATCAGAGGAGAGGAATGGTTAGCTTCTGTACCTTTGCATATACAACTTTTTACTGCCTTTGGATTACCAATTCCCAAATACTGTCATCCCGCATCATTACTCAAGATAGATAATGGAAAAAAGAGAAAACTTTCCAAAAGACATGATCCTGAGGCTGATATCTGATTTTTTTTCGAGAATGGATATGCAACACAGTGAATTATAGAATACCTCCTTACTATTATCGACCCAAATTTTGAAGAGCGACAAAAAATAAATCCAGACAAGAACTATCTCGATTTCGATATTCAACTTGAAAAAATGGGTAAGTCATGAGCATTATTTGATCTCGTCAAACTTCAAAGTGTAAACAATAATTATCTTTCTAGGATATCAACGGATGAACTGTATGAGCAAAGTCTAATTTGGGCACAAAAATATAAACCAGAACTAGCTACACTTATGCACTCAGATGTTCCATACGTAAAAGCAGCATTGAATATTGAAAGACATACGCCAAAAGATCCCAAGAGGTTTACTACCTATCAAGACGTGGAGACACAATT
Organism: uncultured bacterium; assembly: GCA_937862935.1. GTDB lineage: Bacteria > Patescibacteriota > Gracilibacteria > Absconditabacterales > Absconditicoccaceae > CAJBLF01. Next base: position 6,278 of record CALMEO010000093.1, read on the forward strand.
ACGTTTTTTCTTCGATTCTGAACGAACTAGACTAAGGGACGAGGAATTAGGAAAGAGAAGCGAGAATCCCTATCAACTTCCACCTGAAGTAGTAAAGAAATTCGTCGATGAATATATCCAAGTATTGGATTTGTCTATGTCCGTGGAAGAACGATTTTCACAGTTAAAAGAAGTAGGAAAAAAATACGGTTTCGCATGAAATAATGCAGAGTTTAAAGCGTGAGGATATATAGGAAAAATTTGAGACCTAGCAATGTTTTTGAGAATCCAGCTCTGTTGCTCGACACAGACACCTGATTTATATTCCGTAATGCAGGTTATGGGGAAAGAAAGAATTGTTAAAAGACTCACTATATAAAACTAGGGACAAGGGACTAGAAATGAGGGACAATCTCGTAAGTTTCAAGTACCAAGTTCCTCCTATCATCCACTTTTTACTTATCACCTACTATCTATTATGCTTGATAAAATCCTTCAGGATTATGGACTCTCCAAAACGGAAGCACAAAGCTATCTAGCTGTATTAGAACTTGGTGTTGCTCCAGTAAGCACTATTGCTAGACGTAGTGGTGAAAATAGAGTCACCGTATACTCAGCACTCAAAAATTTAGTAAAGAAGGGTATCGCTATAGAGACGCCGAAGCAAAAAACGGCATATTATACCGTTATCTCACCAGAAAAATTGATAAAAAAAATGGAAGATAAATATCAAGCAATCAAAGATGCATTGCCTCAATTTATGGCTATTGCCAACAAATACGATACAACTCCTCAAGTGAAGTTTTTTGAATGACTAGAATGAATAAAACAGCTTTATGATGATATTCTATCATCAGAAAAAAATATGATATATGCTTTTTTATGAGTATGAACAGTCTCCCCCAAATTGTTAACGTATCTAAATTTGCATTTTCTGCCACAAAGGAGTAAACTAGGAATACATGCAAAAGTCTTGCTTTGTAATGAAGAGAAAAAAAATGAATATTCTGGATTTAGTTCATCCAAGAGATTTTTGACGGAATATAGAGTAGTCGATAGTGATATGGCAAAGTTTCATAATGAAATCAATATTTATGGAACAAACAAAGTCTCATTGGTGATGTTTTCTGAAAATGAGATGTCAGGGATCATTATTCAAAGCGAAAAACTGCATGCTACACTCAAATCTATATTTGATTTAGTCCGATGTATACCAGATCAGACATGCTTTCAAAAGAAAAAACAGACAAAAAAGAAATCTTCTCTTCCAAAGAAAGGGATGAAATCATCTACAAAATCTTCTTCAAGAAAGACATAGATTCAGCTTTTTTATATAAATGAAATTGATGAGCATTTTATGAGAAAATAATGCAATCTTCAGAATACGAAAAATATCAAAAAGAGATAGTATTGTTACAAGAAAATAGTCAAATATTACATCAATATATAACGAAATATCTAACAGAAATAGGTTGTTGAAACTGAGAAAAAGTAATAGTATTACTTGCAAATCATCCAAGTATAGAACATCTTACGTATATTGCATCAGATTATAGTGCAAATATTTTGGAATTAGCAGAAAATAATATCAGTACACAATTGCCAACGTTAAAAATGGGAAACCATCAAATAATGAGATCGGGAAATGAATTGTTTACCAATAATCTACATGATAATACCTACCTTCGATTATGATGTACAATAGGGAATTTTTATAGAGAAGAAATTATCAATCAGTTAAAAAACATGAATAATGAAGGGACTATAAGATGAAACAAAATTATTTTTTCCTATTTCAATGCACCACAAAACAAAGAGCAAATACAAGATATAATAGCCTTATATCAAAATTCTGATGGAAAAAACTTTGTTCTCAATGGAATAAAAAATCTATGATTAGATCCAGATATGTTTGAATATATTGTTGAATATTCTGAAGAAAAAGACTGTCTTTATGTGGGCATACAATCAAAAATAGACTATCACATCAAACTAGAAAATGGAAAGGAAGTATATCTAAAAACATGAGAAAAATTTTATATTCATCAATCCAAGAGATTTTCTGAGGAAGAAATCAAGGATATTCTCAAAGAATCCTGAGCAAAAATAGAAAAGCAAATAACAAACGACGGAATATCTATTATAGTAGCTCAAAAAAATCCTAAGTATTACAATAAAACTATCAAGATAGTTGGTATTACTTGATTATTGTTATTGGGTGCATTATCAGGTTCTATAGGATATAAGATATCTGAATATAATCAGAGAAAAGCACAGGAAGAGAAAAATAAATCGTTTTTGGAAAAGAACTTATCGACTAAATATTCAAGAACAGCATATTTTGATGCTCGAGAAAGAAATACAGCATTGGGATTAACAACAAGAGTAGATGAGGCATCATGAAATATGCATGATGCATTTATTCAAATATATGGTATATGAAGAGCAGACGAGAAAACTATCTTTCTACTAGAAAATCTTATGAAACAATTTTTTATCAGAGCAGATACTAATGGTGTACTTATAAATATAGATAAAGTATATGCTCCCTTCTTGGTGGATACAAAATTACATGAGGTACTCAAAGAGTTCGTAGCTGAATATTCTCAATTTCTTTTAGATTCATGATTTGATATTGTCCCGTATCCACAAATGCAGAAATATGACGATGCCTGTAAATATACACAAGCATTATCATGAGAAATACAGGCTAATTATTGTGTGTCTTCCCCTACATGAGAAGCTTCATTGAATATAGAGAGCGATTCTACAAGATATCAAAAAGAGTTTGATATTCATGTATCAGATTTTAGAAAAAAAAATCTCAATACAAAAATATTGACTGAACCTCACCATACATTCTCATGTAAAAGGTATGGTAGATATATTCACACTAATTGAATTATATACGACGTATTGATAGTCCAATCCTATGATAAAAAAGATTTCTTATTGGCATATGAATATACATATTGAGAACAAGATATTAATCTCAGACAATCTCATAGATATACTAAGTCCAATGGAGAAAAAGTAGCAAAAGATTTTCTAGAAAATCGATATAATAAAAAAGAATCAGTAGAATAATATATAAATAGAAATGTAGAAAATGTTCTACTACACTTTATGAAACAATAGCATTGAAAATGATATGCTATTTTTTAGTATACAATTGTTTATCAAAATGTCAATGATATTTTATCAGGTTAAAAAACATTAAAATGAAAAAAACAATTGCCACAGTGTTAGTTGGAATATTAGTATTGTCTACATTATCGGGATGTACAAACATCTCTACACAAACAAAAACAGAGGGACAGAAAATCTACAAAATTGGAGTCATTGCTCCACTATCATGACCTGCCGCTAATTATTGAGAAGACGCAATAAATGCCTACAAATTTATAGTCAATAAATTTAATGCGGAAAATTCTGGTAAAATGACCATTGATTTGGTAGTTGAGGATGGAAAATGTGATGGTAAAGCATCTTCAAGTGCTGCTCAAAAACTAGTAACTATCGATAAGGTGCAAGTGATCGTTGGCTGATTCTGTTCTGCGGAAACTATCGCTGCTGGGAAAATCGCACAACCAAATAATGTTGTTATGATTTCTCCAGTTTCTAGCTCTCCAGAAATAGCAAATATCTGAGAATATATCTTTAGATTTTATAATGATGATTATGTTACCAAAAAATTGTCAAACTATATTACAAGCATGTGAGCTAATAAAATTTTCGTTATAGCAGAAAATACGGATGTGGCAATATGATTTCTAAACGGTATGGAAACACATTTTACAGGTAAAATAGAATCTCAAACGTATCAAAAAGAAGAAAAAGATTTCTTGATGATAGCAAAGCAAATCAAAACCAAAATAAAGGAATCTGATTTTCTAATCTTTCTACCGAGTAGTGATCTAAGTACCATTTGAATTATAGATGCTTTAGACAAAGAATGAATCCTAACTATGATGAAGTGAAGGATAGCGTCTAATGAAATAGTAAATTCTACAAATAGTTACAAGACATTATGAAGTAAGTTAGATGGTATCAAAACTACGCAATTAGTAAATCTCTGAGCGCTACCTAGTTCTGCGACGAATCTAACACAAGAAATGTTGAAACAATTTACTATCAACACAGATGCGTTATTTAGTGTTTTGGAAGCAGATGCCATGTCATTAGCAATAGATGCTATTAAACAAGTAGGAAACAATGGAGAATCCATTAAAAATTATTTTACTAGTTTTGATGCAAAAAATCCTAGAAAATGATATTTTGGAGACTATTATTTCACTCCCCAAAGAGATGCTCATGGATTAAATTTCTTGGTCTATGAAATCCAAGACTGACAATTGGTTAATTGAAAATAATTTTTATATGTTAATTACATAAAAATGCCATCAATCAAAATACTAAAAGAGAGCATCAAACCAGAATACTTGGAACGCATAAAAGCTACCAAATCAAAAATAGAGGACTGAATGGATACATTCAAACAAGAAACATTACAAAAAATAGAAGATACCTTTGGAATAAAACCTAATCTAGAAGATCCTAGATTGTCAGAATCTGCAAAACAAATTTAATTTTTATTTTTAAAATACATAATGATGATATATACAACAAGTAAAAAAATTCTCAGCGTAATAGCTGGTATAGTAGTTATTATCTGATTGAGTGGATGTACAACAAACAAGCAAATAAGCGAAATCAAAACAATCAAAATTTGAGTAATAGGACCTTTATCATGACCAGCAGCAACGTTTGGTACAGATGGTGTAAATTTTTATACCTATATTGCTGACAAATTTAATGCGGAAAATAAAAATATTCAGATTCAGCTCATTATCGAAGATGGTAAATGTAGTGGTAAAGACGCTACTTCTGCAGTACAAAAACTCATCATGATAGATAAGGTAGATATGATTTGGTGAGGCATGTGTTCCAGTGAAACTATTGCTGCAGGAAAGATAGCACAAGCAAACAAGGTATTTACTATAGCTCCAATATCAAGCGCCCCAGAAATTTCTGAAATAGGGGACTATGTCTATAGATTTTATAGTGATATGGAAACCGCAAAAAATCTTTGAATATATGCATATAAAGAGTTTACCAATATAGCGTTATTTACAGAAAATACTGACTATGCTATGGGCTTAAATACAAAACTCAAATGAGAATATAAATGAAATATACTAGTTGATGATACTTTCCAAAGTGATGAAAAAGATTTTGCCCTCCTAGTAAGTAAATTAAAGTGAAAACAAGTTGACTGAATTGTTCTTTTAACCCAATCAGAATCGACTACGATAAGTTTTCTTAAGGCGCTTGAAGCAGCTAATCTTTTAGAAAAATTCAGATCAAAGATAGTGTGAGTATATATCTGTTCATCTGATACTTTCCTCAAAGGTGCAGGAGATATGGCAAATGGAATGAGATGCTTTGATTTACCTCCTTTAGAATATCTTTCTGAAAGTTCAAAGACGTTTATCCAAGAATATAAGAAGACAAATACAATAAACTCATTCCCAAGTCGGATAGTATTACAAAAAGAAACAACAGATATGACGATAGATGCTATCAATGCATGAAATTACACTTCAGATACTATCAAACAATATTTTGAAAATATAAATAAAACCAATCCTAGACAATGATATTTTGGTGAAGTATATTTTGATAGTAAAAGAAATCTTGTCGGACTTCCTTATATGATAGAAAAAATTGTAAATGGGAAAATAGAAAAAGTTCAAATTCTAAACTAATACAATAATTCTACATTCTGAATTCTTAATCCTTAATCCTTAATTAAACTAAATGGATGTTCAATATATACTCTTAAATACCCTTATTTATGGCATCATAGCGCTCGTTATAGCAAACTTTTTCTCATTTGGGAAAATGCTTAATATGAGTATTGGGGGATTTATGGTGATGGGGTGATATATCATGTACAATATACTCGTCCATGGAATTTCAATACAAATGCTGATAATAGTAATCTGATATAGTATGTTGTTTTTTATAATAAATCGGGCAATATTCAAATATTTTCCCCACGACAAACAGAAAGATCATGTAGGAGTGCTCGCGACATTAGGTATCAGTATCGTCTTAGAAAATCTAACAAATTATCTCTATGGACCAAATTCTATCAATCTCAATATCCTTAGTTTTGATCGACAAATCTTGTTAGTGCTCTTTATAGTTTTGTTTTGATTGTTGTATTATATATTCAAACATACCTTACTCGGAGCGATGTTGAGAGGTATAGAAGAAAATAGTAAAACTATAAAAAGTTTGGGTATAAAAACGAATACTATATTACAATTTCTTTTTGGGTGAATGATTGTACTTTTGCTTGTAGCCGCATTCATTGTCCTCAATGAAACCAATCTTAGATCATCAGATGGCATGTTTTATTTAATCAAATGAATCTGAATCATGATTTTGGTCGGTATCTCCAAAAAGGAATATATCCTTTTTGGTGCCTTGCTTTACGTCGTCATGGAATATCTTCTATTTATCCAGTTGGGATTGCCAATCTCCTACAAAGAGACCTTTATCCTGATTGTTATCGTATCAATATTGCTTTTCAAACCAGAATGACTTTTTACCTTTAAAAAGAGAAAAATTTAGAATGATACAGTTTATACTACATATCTTAATCTCAGCAATTATATTCGCAATCCTAACCAGTGGATTTAGGTTTTTTATCAAACTAAGATGAACTATAGATTTTTCTTATGTGGCAATAATTATCTTTGCTAGTTATACATCAGCATTATTAAATATCCACTTCTGATTGGGAATTCTTGTCTCTATTCTGTTGTCTTTTTGATTATCTGTAGTATTTACTTTTCTTGTCTTGTTTCTTTCCTCTAGACTCAATGATGTCTATTTTTCTATAGGGACATTAGCACTCTATATTCTTGCGTATCAATTAGCTTATAATCTTGAAGGTATTACTTGATGAGCGCTTTGATTATCATGAATCTCTAGAAATCTAATAGGATCGGTTATGGTTACGAGTTTATGGAGTTATGTAGCTCTTTCCTTGGCTATCATTGTTTTGTTGTTTAGTTGATTATTTTTGTTTAAAAAATCATACTTTTACAAAGTGCTTATGTGACGAGGAGAAAATGAACTTGTAGTCAAGTCTTTGTGAACAAACGTCATGAAATATAAATTTGTGATGATTGTAATTACCACATTTCTTGCTGCTGTAGGATGAGGACTCTATACTTTTTATTACCTCTATATAGATCCATCAAGTTTTCGACTAAGTATGTTAATATTATTGGTCGTTATCTGATTCATTTCATACAAATACAGCGATCGATGAATTCTGATTACTTCCATAGTCGTAATGTTTGCCTACGAATACCTTAGATTTTTCAAAATTGTAGATCCGAGTAAGATATGATATTTTAGAGAAATGATATTTGGACTTATCGTAGTTATTATAGCATTTGTAGTTTTTAGAAAGACTAGTTTCGGTAGAGAAAACTAAATACATATAGAAGAACATTTATTACACTTTATTTATTGATATATGACAAATCCAGAAACCACAAACACAGTAAATGACGATCTAAGAAACTTGTGACAAAGATTATCAACTATTCAACAAGAATGAAAAGATAGTATTCTTTATTTATTAAATAATCTAGAAGAAAATAAAAAAACACTAATCAAAATAAATAACAATCAAATCATAACACAAAAAGAATATATTGACTGTGTTAAATTTTTAGAGATATGCGGCTATCACTGGCCCTCAAATTTATTAGGTATTATGAAATTAATATGAGGATCTGACCATAAAGATAATATGAACAGAATATATCCTTTTGTAAAAGATTACCCATTCGTCGTAGATGCAGACGAAGTACGTGAAGATATAGCAAGCCAACTTGGAGAATGAATAGCTGAAATACGAAAAAATGGGAAATGGTGATTAGTAAGAAAAGGAGAAGCAACATGAATAAGAGAAATGATGACATTGTTTGATCCTAAATACTGAATAGAATGATGAGTACTTACATTCTCAGAAGAAGAATACGAAAAATACGGACTTATAGAAGTTAGGCATTATTACGATAAAATTAATCCTAGAATATATAATGTAATGTTTCTACAGAAAATACAATATCCAAATTCCAAATATAATGAATTTTACTTCAAAAATATATGACGCTATGAAATGCTACAATCTTTTGATAGAGATGGTATTTGATTTTGTATGTATTGATGATGACAATATGGAATGCTTCATAAAGAAATATCTTCTCAATGAATAAAAATTTACGAATTATGAGTTAATATTGATTCTAATTGAGACACCATCTTAAAATGATTCGATAGCTTCAATACGTTTGAAACTGAGATGAAAGGGTTGTGAAAAGTTACTCTCAAAAAAAGTTACGACGACTCATGAAAATTACGCTGAATCTCTGCATTCAAGAAAAAAAGATTTGGCTGAGAAGAACAAGTACGAGCTCGAGATAAAGAACACTAGTATTCTTCACAATTTGTAATTTTAAATCTTTTAATTAGTTAATTTGTAATAATGTTAAGCTTACACAACATCCAACGGTCTATTTGATGAAATCATATCCTCAATGGAATCGATCTCAAAGCAGAGCAGTGACAAGCAATCTGACTGGTTTGACCAAACTGATGTTGAAAAACTTCTCTTTTGAACGTTATCAACTGATTCTACCAAGCTACTCATGGAAGCATAATTTTCGATGATAAACACATCACAAATTTATCAGTAGAGAAAAGATGACAAATGTGAGTCGGTAGAGTCTTTCAGTCTTTTGGAATATTCAAAAATCTGACCTTGTTTGAAAACTTAGCTTTGGCATTTGTAAATAATCTGCATCGGAAATATAAATTTTTACCACCGAGTTTTTTACCTCAAGAAAAAAAAGATCAGATTGATTCTGTTCTACACGAGCTAGATTTATACAGTAAAAGAAATGAATTAGCTTGAAATCTATCATGATGACAGATGAGACTACTAGAAATAGCTAGACTCTATCTCCAAGATACTAAACTTTTTCTATTAGACGAACCAACAGCTTGAGTATCTCCTAAACTTAAGTGAAAAGTAATCGAACTTTTAAATAAAATAATCCAGACTTGAAAAACCGTAATCATCGTAGAGCATGACTTCGAATTCCTATGAGAGTTTGTAGATCAAATCATGGTAATGGACGAATGAAAAATAGTTCTTCAATGAGATTATCAAGACATCAAAAATAGTGAAATAATCAAAGAAATATATTTCGGTAGATGAAGTCCAAAACATCAAATAAATAATCTAAAAAGGTCAGAATTAGTCAAAGTTTAGAAAATTAAATGATGAAAATATTTCGATTCGAAAAAAATAAAAACAAACGAGAATCGCTTTCGAGCTCCAGTTTTTTTTATTTTAATATAAAAGCTAAGTACTAAGTGCTAAATTACTCCCGTAACTAATAAACTCACATAAATTACATATAATATAATCATCACAATTCATTCTTTTTTATCAATAGCCGATTTTCTTCTTCAAACTAATACAAATACAAAAAGCAAAATAGTAGAAAATATTGTCATCAAAACGTCTCTATCTAATCATATATTAAATGGGAGAGGACTAATTATCGCACTCAATCATAATATCCAAAAGATATTAAATATATTACTTCAAATTATATTTCATATAGCTATATCAGATTTTTTTTTCATAGCCGCTACTACACAAGTAGCAAGTTCAGGTAAAGAAGTTCATACAGCTACTATAGTAAGTCATATAACAGTCTCACTCACACCAAAAATCTTTGCAATTTGTATAGCTCCATCTACTATCCATTGTCACCCCAAAGTAAGTCAGATTAATCATATAATGATAAATATTATCGACTTCCATCCAGACATTTTTTTGACGGTAACTTCCTCGGGCAAATCATTTTCAGTCCTTGAAATACCAAAGACATAGTACATAAATATAGCAAAAAAACTTAATAAAACTAGTCAGTCTATTCTAGTTATTCCAGAAAAACTAGCTCAATCTATAATAGCATCATTTGCAACAAATCACAAAACCAAAACCGCAAGCAGACTAAAAGGAATCTCTTTAAATGTTGTAGCTTTTTTTACAGTAATAGGGTATGTTATTGCAGAAACTCATAATATAAGAAGAATATTCGCTATATTACTACCCAAAACATTTCATATTGCTATACCAGCACTTCATTTGATACTAGCCATTATATTTACTACAAGTTCAGGAGCGGAGGTTCATATGGCAACTATGGTTAATCAAATCACAAGATCAGATATATGAAATTTTTTTGCGACAGATGATGCTCATTCTACAAGCATATCTGCTCATTTTATCAAAAAAACAAATCCTATAACAAATAAAATATAAATCATAGAATAAATAAAAAAATAAATATCTGATGTATGATAATAATTCTAAAACACAATACAATATATTCAAAAAAATAAAATTCTGATGAATACAATCTTACAAGAGCAATTTACCTGCAGATTTTTCTATAATAAGTATTGACTTATAATAATAAATATTTATTATAAAGAAAACAAAATAAACAAAGGAGTATGAGAAAATTAATCGTAAAAATGATGTTAGTAATCATGGTTCTGATTGTGTTCGGAACCTTCCAGTATGGAGGATGCCCCAATATAGCACCTCTGTTCAAGGATGCGTGGCAGACTTGCTTAGTTGGTATTGCTCTGTTAATGAGTATTGTGCTCCTTTTAGAGGAAGTATGGAGTCGTATCAGAGCTTAAAATAGTATAATAATTTGAAAGTTCCGCGGTGTATGCACCTGCGGATTTTTTTATACATACAAAATTTGCTTGTGAAATTTATAGAAAATAATTATTGATTTGTATATAAAAATATATATACACACTATAGTTTAAACCGTATATACATCATGAAAACAAATAAGCAAAGATTATTTACTAGCTATTTCTACTATTTTAAAAATAGGAAGGATTTTTCGTATTGAAAATAATTATATGATTTCAGATACAGATAGCCTTCCCCATCAAAATGAGGGAAGGTTTTTTTATTAATATACATAATCAACATGAAAATAAATATACAATGAAGAGATTTCTGTATAGAAGATCTCGATAATGATAATATAGACAAACTATCCAAAAAACTAAGTGAATGGCAGACAAATGAAAGTTTTATGAGATTTCTTAAGGATACTCCTATGTCTCCAAGAGAGAATTTTGATATTCTAAAAAACAAGTTGTCTGATAGTAGAAATGTTAATAAACTTATACTACAAAAATCTCCCAAAGAAATTATGGGTTTTATATTGTTTGATGAGTTTGATTCATCTCAAAATTCATTAGAGTCATACACTAGAATAGATCCAAATATGACTAAAATTTGACTAGGATCTCAGTGTAGAAAGATGATTATTGATACACTGTTATTATCAGATTCTATAAGTAAAATAATATCCTGGCACTCTGCACGAAATAAATGAAGTTTGTGTATAAATAGAAACGCATGATTTAAACTCGTAGATTTCGTCAAAGAAAAAACATTCTTACCAAATATACACAAATTTACTGATGATTTTAAATGGGAAATAGAAAAAGAAGATATTTTAAATCCTCATAAACATGGGAAAATAAAAAGTAATCATGATAAAGTTATTCAGTGATTGATACAATATGAATTACTAGATTTGTTAAAATAACATATTGTTTGTTGATTTTTATCAACACCTAGCTTGTTCATCAGAAATAGTATTTCAAAGGCAAAAATCACATAAGAAATTCTGGATGAGAGAATTTGCGTTTTTTCCGATTCTGAATACAATTGTAGTACATCAATGTTTACCTATTTCAACATACACCGATGGATTCAGAACTTATTACGACATTACAAAATTATGGATTTTCTGATAAAGAGGCAAAGATTTATCTTACCTGTTTGGAATTGTGATCTAGCTTGGCAAGTACTATTGCTAGACGTGCAGAAATAAATAGGGGAACGACCTATTCTATCCTTGAGGATTTAAAAAGGAGAGGGATTGCGAGTGAAAATATGAGAGATGAGCTCAAATATTTTAGTGTGCTCAATCCAGAATTACTCTTCAAAAGAGAGGAAGAAAAATATGTAAAGATGAAGGAAAGTCTACCCGATCTCTTAGCAATTACCCAAAAGTTTGGTTCCAGACCCAAAACCCAATTTTTTGAATGATTTGAATGACTCAAGAAGATATTTGAAGAAGTGCTTTTATCATCAGGGAAAATGACTTCTCCCTACCTGAGTTTCGTAGGTACCAATAAGATGGATCCTAGAGTGGAAGCATATATTTATGATGAATTTATTCCTCAGAGAGCAAAGATCAAAATAAAAACCAAAGCTATTATGTCCCAAGACCAATCAAAATATATGGAGTATCACAAAAAATCTCACAATACCTTGATAGTAGATACACCATTGTTTGATTTATGAAATGAGATAGTTGTCTATGGGACCAATAAAGTCGCAATACTGATGTATGATACTGCAGAGATGTCCTGACTTACTATTGAGAGTCAGACCTTGCATGACGGACTTACCAGTTTGTTTGATCTGATCCGAGATCTTTACAAAAAAAAGAAATAAATATGAAATCTTTAGCTAACAAGGCTGTTGCTGCAGCATATAATAAACTTGGAAAAATAAACGATCTCCTCAATGGATCAGATCCAAGATTTGTTAGTTATAGAGAAAATGGGAAAGATAAAAAAATAGAAACACTCGATTTAAACGCTGATCATTGTCATAGTTATATAGGTAAAATGAAAATTGATGGAACAGGAACATACTCTGATGATGTGATTATGGCTTTGCTAAAATATTTTTTTGATCACACAAAAAAAGGAGAAAAAGTGGTGATAGAACTTGCGAACAAAGTAAGCGAATTATTGAACGGTGAGGAAAGTATGGAAGGGAATATGAGATATGAAGAACAAAAAATACATATTTTAGCGCTTGCAAAAGACGTAAACAAAAAAAGACAAGGTGATGTAGAAATTATCGATATACAAGACAATAATAAAAGACTTTTCGAAGTAGTAAAAAACGAATGAATTACGTGACTTGATGGATGATGAAACATCCTAAATTTTCAGCAAAATTTTGATAGTTTAGATATTGCTAAATATTTATACCATGTAGCAAAGAAAAATCCCTTGTATATAGAAGAGATTAAAAATCTGAAAAGTGAAGAATTTAGACAGATATCATGAGATTCAGATTATTATGGTTTGATAGAGATGGCTATCCGCATAAATGCTCTTCTTCATTGAATCACTCTGCAATGATGAGTAGCAAGACAAAAAAAATATGACGTATTGCTTATGAAACACATTAACCCTTATATAAAAGATAATCTTTTATTGGATGAGTTTAAACAAAACTGTTGGGAATATTTGAAGTGAGAAACATTCAAATGACTATATTTTGATACCAAAGAAAGTGAGGTTCTGGTAAACAAAATGGGTGCAAAGAAACAACTACAAGCAAAGACAAAGAACGCGCTATTATTAGCCTTGTGACTTGGAATAGGAGTCTGAGCAACGGTTTTGGGTGGTGAATATCTACAATCACAAAAACAGAAAAAAGTTATGCAAGAAACTATCAAAGAGATCTTTGAAAATAAATCAGCAACTCGATCAGGAGAGTATGGATATTGAGAGTATATATGACAAGAAAAATTAGATAAAATAAATGAATATACACAGAAAATATATGATAGATTTGTTTTTCGTTATGGATCAATCGGTACATTTAGCGAAGAAGAGTTTAAATCCAAGATAATTGATTGCTTGAATAATCAGAAGCTTTTGAGTGAATTATGATCCGAATTTTCATATGATAAGATTGCTTTGGAGGATGTTATACTAGATGATTATCTGATTCCACAAAATATAGGGGAGTTTAAGATGAATAAGGTTCCTGTGAGTCCCTATGAATCGCTAGTACCCTATACTGATGAATGCATAAATACCATACTGTTTGAAGATGATTTCGAGATAAAATCAGACTCAACCAAAAAATTTCCAGATGATAAACGATGAGTAAATGTATTTAGCTCACCTATTTTAGAAGATATATGATGATTCTCTTCTAAAATGTTATGACGAAAGAGTGGATTTTCTTTTTATAAAAATAGATTTGCTGTGGTCAATCATAAGAATAAGAGATATGTCGTTGCTAGCCTTCCGTATGTAGATAAACTCGATGAAAATGAGGTAAATATATATTCTACAAGTAGGGCGAGAGACTTGGCGGTTGATTTTTTGGAACAAACAAATCCAATCCTAAATCTACTTATAGATCAGTATATGATGCGCTACCGTACACGAGAAGAACGTTGACGTTATGATGCTGAGTGAGCAGCAAAAGCAACCATTGATGGGAATACAGAATTGTTTCTAGTAAAAGGATTTTTGAAGTGATGATATTTAGAAAATATAGGGAAAGATGTGAATGCAGGGAATAAACTCGATAAGATAAACAAAATAAATGAATTTTTGGATAGGTTCGTAGCTGAGAATAGCGATGTATTCAAAAAGTACAATGGCGAGATAAACCCCAATCTTATTCCCAACGGTTTTTTTCAAGAATACGAAGATGCGATGGAAAATGTGATAAAATCATGAGATGATTTATCAAGATTGCCGGTTACTGATTTTGGTAAGAACCAAACGGTGGATCATATAGGGACCTATCAAACATCAGATGGAAAAAAGTACAAGGTAGGAGTCGTAGAAATGCAATGAAAAAGATATTTATATGCTGATGAGCAATGATCTCCAAATTATGGAAATATGACGTATTGACCTTATGAAGGAGGAATAGTAGCGAGAGACTATATAAAAGAATCTAGACCTATAATCAAAGATATGTTGGATATATATATTTTACGTTATTATGGCTGAAAACATCCCCAAGAGACGTATAACGGTATAGAAGAACTTTTTCTAAGTGATGTAGTACATACCTGATTAATAAAAAAAATAGATACTAAAAATTGGAAAAATGAACAAGAGAAAGGTCATTGGTTGTTATCACAGATAGATAAATTTGTGTTGAGAAATTACGATGAGCTAAAAAGGCGTAATCTTTATGAAGATAAGGTAAACAATAAGGAATATCTGCCCAATTGATTCTTATTTGGATATGAATGATCGATGCAAAAAACACTTGAAGATCAAGAAAAGATAGCTCATACATATGCACATCAAAATACTAATCTTGTACTTCCTAGTCAAATTTGAGAATACATATCATCTGATGGTGAAAGATACGTAGTAGTAAATATCAATATAAATGGGGTGAATTATATTGGTGCACAGAGAAAAAACGATGTCGGAGAAGCAAACACAATTGCATATCTTCATACCGGGGTGCTTGTGATACAGGATTATTTCACAGCAAAATCTCAATTTCTTCAAAAGAAAATTCTTCTAGAAAAAAAACTCAAAAGTGCATCTCAAAAGCACAGAAACATACCGCAAAAATAAAAAAATTTCATATATACAACAGACACAGATGATATTGATTGGTGTTTTTTCTAGTATGTTGAAGTTTATCAACAACATATTTTCCGTATACTATATTGACATTTATTAGTAAATATATACATAATGCGATATTTAATATGTAAAAACTCATCGCAATGTCTGATAGTGCCAACA
>CALMEO010000094.1 GCA_937862935.1 uncultured bacterium
TACAATCGCTATGTCCAGGTTTTACCGCAACAAATTTTGCTAAAAAATGAT
Organism: uncultured bacterium; assembly: GCA_937862935.1. Classification (GTDB taxonomy): domain Bacteria; phylum Patescibacteriota; class Gracilibacteria; order Absconditabacterales; family Absconditicoccaceae; genus CAJBLF01. Next base: position 52 of record CALMEO010000094.1, read on the forward strand.
GATACCTACCCAAAACTAATGTAATGAAAGTAGAAGATGTGGTTAGAGCAAGTTTATATTGTATGAAACATAAAAAACTTGTCTGTATTCCCGGACGAAAAAATAAGCTTATTCTTATGATCTATCGTATACTTCCAAGATCACGATCCCATAAAATCTTTCAACGGTTTATGGATTAATTTTTAGCCCTTAAGCTAAATATCATGTGTGGAATCTTTTGATATCAAGGTAAGAATACGTATGCGCAAAATATTTTGGTACACGGATTAGAAAGATTAGAATATCGTTGATATGATTCTGCAGGGCTTTTGGTTGGAAATGAAACATGAGCCATTAAACTTGTTAGAGCGGTTGGGAAAGTCTCTAATCTTGCGAGTAAAGTAGTTAAAGACATATCGGATAATGAAGAATATAGCTTCTGAATAGCACATACACGCTGGGCTACGCATGGCGGAGTCACGGAAGAAAATACCCATCCTCATTATGATAAAAACAAACATTTCTATCTTGTTCATAATGGGATCATTGAAAATTATCACAAACTCAAACAAGAATTAATAGTGAAATGATATACCTTTTATGGAGAAACTGATAGTGAAGTAATCGCTAATTTGTTGGAAGATAATCGAACAGGAGATTTTATGGAGACGGTAGAAAAGGTATTGTGAATGATTAGATGAGCATATGCTTTACTCATTGTATCTACTTATGCACCCAATGAAATCATTGCGGTAAGATTATGAAGTCCACTTCTCTTTGCTTATAATAACCAAGGAGAATATTTTTTTTCTTCGGACAAACAAGCACTCGCAGGATATGCTGACAAATTGATTTATCTCGACGATGGAGACGTTATTCATCTCAAAGGCAGTGAATATCATATCAAGTCCAATGGTTTTTCTAAAGAAAAGAAAATAGAAAACATGGACATCGAAGCACTCGAAGCATCCAAATGAGAGTATAAACATTTTATGCTCAAAGAAATTTTTGAACAGCCAAATATCATCAGAAGAATTTTTAAGGGAAGGGTAGATTTCAATAAAAACTTTTTGAATGCAGAAGCCTTTCATGGCATGCAATACGAACAGTTTAAAAAAATAGTTTTTGTGGGATGTGGAACAAGTTATAATGCTTGATGTTTATGAACGTATTGGATAGAAAATCTTGTAGGACTCGATGCAAGCTGTGAAATAGCAAGTGAATATGAATATAAAAATATCAAAGTACATGATGATACCCTCTATGTTTTTATATCACAATCAGGAGAAACTGCAGATAGTATAGAAGTATTGAAACTCATCAAACAAAAATGAGGACATACTTTTGGTATCGTAAATGTTGTCGGATCCACTATCTCTCGCCTTACTGATTATGGACTATTTACTAGAGCTTGAGCTGAAATCTGAGTAGCTTCTACAAAAGCATTTAGTGCACAAATAACGTCTATACTTCTCCTTGCATTGTTTCTTTGAAAAAAAAGAGGGCTCAGTAAAGCTAAGTATGAAAAGGTTATGATTGAGTTAAGTAAAGTTCCGGTCATGATAGAAGATATACTAGCAGATACGGTGAATATTAGAAAAATCGCTGAATATATTTCTGTATATAAAAATTTTTTCTTTTTGGGTAGGCAATATCAACTCCCTATAGCACGTGAAAGTAGTTTAAAATTGAAAGAAATTACTTATCTTCACTCCGAGAGTTATCCCACTTGAGAACTAAAACATTGACCACTCGCTCTTATTGAAAATACCATTCCGAGTGTTTTGTTTGTGCCAAATGATTTGATGTTTGAAAAAAATAGCTCCTCGATCCAGGAGATCAAGGCAAGAGATGGAAAAGTTATTTCTATCTCTGATAAAGAAATTGATAATACTGATCGAAACATTCATATCCCATCAACGATCGATGAAATATATCCCTTTTTGACGACTATCGTGTGACAGCTTCTTGCCTATCATGTCGCAGATATTTTGGAAAAAGACATTGATAAACCAAGAAATTTAGCTAAAAGCGTGACGGTGAAATAGATACCTTTACTAATTCATTACCTATAATGAAACGAAGATGATTGGAAAGCAATATACGAAAATATTTCCTCGTGTTGTTTACCGGCAGAAGAAATTTTATACCTATTCTAAGTATTTATTTCCTCTCCTTGCCAAATACTACAGCAAATCAAATTGGTATGTATAGTGCTGCAGGATATATCATAGGTCTTATTTTCCAGATACCTGCAGGATATCGATGAGATAAACGATGAAATAAAACAACCATAGTCATCTCCAAAATATGTCTTGTACTATCCAGTCTATCGTTTGTTTTGTGATATAATTTTCGATTTTTTCTCGTAGGTTCTATGCTAGTCTCGCTCTGATGAGATGCATTTTCTTCATGAAATACTTCTGCATTTTTACATGACACACTCAATCTTCAAGGGAAAAAAGATTCATTTAAAAAAATATCTTCTTCTATTAGATGACGAGTATCATTTCTTAGTATATTTTTTATTATTGCATTACCATTTTTTACTACAATCAGCATGAATTTTCCATTCAAAATATGATTATGAATAGATATTCTTTGACTTATTATTGCATTAAGCTTATTTCCTGCGAGATCACCACACCACGAAAAACATGCTATAAGCATCAAAAGCATTATCTCAACTATCAAAAAAACCAGAAACACATGATTCTATTCTATCGCATTATTCTCAGCAATCATATGAGCGTTTCTCATGGCGGATGGTGTATATAGAACGCCATATTTGCAAAGTTTGTGATACCCCATCGCATTTATAGGTTTTGTGATGTGACTTTCTAGACTCGTTCGATTTGTCGTAGGACAATATGCAGATAAGATAGAAAAAACCATTCCTTTGAAAAAACTTATGTTGCTAGAAATACTAGTTTTTGTGGTATATTATTTATCAACATCCTATATCAGTAATCCATATCTTGTCGGAGGAATATTTTCTTTGGTGGTCTGATATTTCCGATGAAGATCAGATATATATGTAGATCATCTTATTAGGTTGTTGCCAGAGAAACATTACAAATCTACTATGCTTTCTTTCAAATCATGGATAAGTTGAATCATACAATCATTGCTGGTTTTGGGGATATGATTTATTATGACTGATTCGTATAAACTATGATTTCTAATTTTGTGAATATTGCTCTTTATTTCTTTAAGTGCTGCATATCTCTTCTTTATTAAAGAAACGAAACATATTGATTTAACTCCATAGCATTTTATTTTATTGTATATAGCATGAATCAACAAGCATTCAAAGATATGATACATAACACTGATTATCATTTTTTTGTATTTTCTTGTCCCGCTATAGTACCTTTCAACTTAGCTTTACATACACGAATTGTTGTTGTATACCCGGGTGAAAAAATAACCCGTCGAGAACTCGGACATTTCAAAAATCCTAAAGACTCTTCATTATGATATATTCACAAAGACCTCTTGTTTCCACGACAATGAATCAGTAAATATTTTTGGCCGACCAAAAAACATTTTGAAAGTAAATTATTATATCATTGTTCTGGTAATTTGGATTCAATACCCTATAAGATAGTTTCTTCTCTTGAAGAGATTATACAAAGATATCCGTATAAACAAGCGTATCGATTGGTATGGCACAATAGTAACTTCTTTACTCAGTGGATACTCAATCATTTCCCTGAGATAAAATTTGAATTACCACGAAATGCTATTGGAAAATAAGACAAAGCCGAAAAATAGAGGTTTAAAGCTTAAATATAAAAGGTTAAAGAAGAGAATTATTTATTGCCAGATGAAGTACAAGTGAGTTCAAAACACAAATACATATTATGGAAGATGATATTGATAAATCACTTAAAGAAATTATTGAAACACATAAAATGTTACATGGGCTTATTAAAGCTATTCAAAAGTAAGTATATTTGGCTTTTGACTTTTAGCTTTATGCTTTTAGCTCATTTTGCTTCGCAAAATGGAAGGTTGGCAGAGTGGTCTAATGCGCACCGTTGGAAACGGTGTGTACCGCAAGGTACCGGGGGTTCGAATCCCCCATCTTCCGAAAATGATTAAACCACAGTCTATAACTGTGTTTTTTGTTTTTTTTATTTTACTTGACATTTATTAACTATTATATATAGTATGTATAAATATATTTATATAGTATGTATTATATGATGTATAATTTATATATTGGAGATCCAAGATTATTATACTTATCATGTATATTACTAGAAGTAATATCACTCATCATTTTAGTAAAGGTTTTTATAAAAATCAAAAAAAAAGCTAAAAAAAAACTAAAAACAATCAGCACTGATCATACTAATACTGTTCAGAGAATATTTAAAGAAAAGAACAATGTTATTGATAATATGAGTAGATATCAAAATATGCCATTACCAACATGAAATCGTTATCATAAGGCTCAATATGATTTTTTCATAGATCCAAGATGATATAAAAGATATTCAAATAGTAAAAAACTAGTTCATAGAGATGTTGCTGAAAAAAATTTAGGTAGAAAGCTATTACGTGAAGAAGTAGTTCATCATATTAATAGAAACAAAACAGATAATAGACCTGAGAATTTACGCGTATTTTCAAGCCAAAAAGAACATGATATGTTACATAAATGACGAATCATTAATTGGAAGTTAAAAAATTTATACTCAAGGGTATATTAAAATAACTATTAGTCTACTTTTAAACACACTCAAAAAATTTAACTGCAAATTCACAAAACTCAATAATTACCTCTTTATCTAAATCAAATTCTTTTCTATTTCCCAAGTAATTTTTTGATGTTGGACTTATTTCTTTACCATTCTTTAATTCTTCATAAGTTAAACATTTAATGTGCTTTTTAGAAACAACGATAAAATATGCATTAATATATGGATAATCTTTTTCTAAATCAGATATTGAAAATTTTTCGCTTGCACGAAATTTTACCTCAACAAAATAAACAGAATTAGTCTTAGGATTATGGATAACAAAATCTGGCATTCTTCTTATGTCTTGTGCAACATCGCCCTTTATAGCATGTAACAATTCCATAATTCATGGAATTACATTTTCCATTCCATAACGAAAAACATTAAAATTTAAGGATAGAAACAGTTCTTGTATTAGTGTTTCGGCTATTCTACCTTTTATCATATTATAGTGATAGTTATGTTCTTTATCTGTTAATCAACTACGATCTTCTTGAATTTTTTTCTCAGCATAACATTTTTTACATAAACCATTTTCAAAACTAGATTCTCCTCCACATTTTATACATTTATACATAGAATTGATTTTATTTAGATAAATAAACACATATTTATTATTATAAATAATTTTATTTATTTTGCAAAAATACGACTAGAGAAATATTTATTTATATTTAACAAATATACTCTCAATGTTAGTTAAAAATACCACTATGGTATTGTAATTACCTCCCAGACATTCTGATGGTAATTAAAAAACACAGCTTTTGACTGTGCTTTTTTTGTTTATAACATTTT
>CALMEO010000095.1 GCA_937862935.1 uncultured bacterium
ATTTCTTGAAAATAACTACATAAAAAGTTCTATTGTGCCGTAAATAGATTTTTTTCTCCAAAAAAAATGCCAGGTAAAACCCCAGCATCCAATCATAGTTTTTCTTAATGTTCCATTTCCGGATTGTTTACTTCTGTCAATCCTTCTATGAAGTCTCTGATAGCAGATTCGATTTCCTCCAGATTGTATTCGCACTGGACAAATTTTTCGCCCATGATGTTTCCATAGAGCTCCAGGTAACGTTCTGAAACTTCCTCCACAAATTCGTCCGTGAATTCCGGCATACTTTGGTCAGATTCACCCCTAAATCCTTTGGCAATCAGCCATTGACGCAAGAATTCCTTATCCAATGATCTTGGTGGAATCCCTGCCATGAAGTTTTCAAAATACCCTTCTTCGTAGCAGTACCGGGATGAATCGGGTGTATGAATCTCGTCGATCAAGAGTACACCTCCATTGAAAGATCCAAATTCATATTTGGTATCAATCAAGATAAGTCCCTGATCCATAGCAAAGTCTGTCCCCATAGCAAATAGCTCAAGGGATATCCTTTTCATCTCATCGTACTGGTCTTGTGTAGCTAAGCCACGTTCAATGATTTCTGCAGGAGAAATGTTTTGATCGTGACCGGATTCGGCTTTTGTGGTCGGAGTAACGATTGGCTCGTCAAATTGTTCAAATTCGCTCATGCCATCAGGAAGGATAATTCCACAGATTTCTCTGCCTCCTTTGCTGTAAATGTCTCTCCATAAACTCCCGGTGAGGTATCCACGCACAACCATTTCCACCATAATAGGCTGGGCCTTTACCCCCAGCGTTACCATGGGATGGATGTCATTGAGTTTCCAGGTATTGATACCATTTGCTTCCGCCATATCCAAAAATTTGGAAGCAATCTGGTTGAGTACCTGTCCTTTGTAAGGGATACCCACTGGTAATACCTGGTCAAATGCAGATACGCGATCGGTGACTACGATAATCAGCATGCCTGTGTCAGTGCAATAGACATCGCGAACCTTTCCTTCATAGATTTTTGTCAGTCCAGAAATCTGGAAATCGGTTTTTACAATCGGGCTTTGTTTCATAACGTTTTTTGTTTTTGGTTACTATTAGTTTTATTTTATTGACTTATATAGATAGTAGTATACAATTCAATATTTTTTTGCAAAGAAATTAGCCAATACTCTTTTGAAGCAATATATTTATCTCATCCATCGGTCCATCATCGAGAATAATAAGATCGAACGCTTCTTGATATTGTTTTCTATTTTCAGGAGTATCGTGATTGAGAAATCAGATTTTTATAATGGTTTCATAGTCAAATCCTTCAGCCATATGTGCATCACCAAGCCCATCTCCAAGGAGAATAATATTTTTTCTATTTTGTATGTCTTTATAGATAGGCAAATCACGGAGTAGGGTTTCGCCCTTATTGAAACTATGGATGATTGGTTCTCTCACCGCTATTGCTTTGCCCTGTTCATCTCGAACAAAGGAATTTGAGATAATATTTATATTATCATAGAGTCTCTTTTCGTGTTCAAGACAATAATAAATACTCTCGTATCATAAGCCGCTTGCAGAGAAAATAAGTAATGGAATAGTATTTTCAGCAAGTAGATCAAAAAACTTTGCATATCATGATCTAAATGTTGTCTCCTGTGATTGCATAGCTTTTTTGATAATATCTCTTGTTAGTCAATTATTGATCATAAGAGTAAATTGTTCGTTCCATCGTTTGGTCATCGCTTTCTTCTTTTCATCCAATGGAATAGTGCTATCTATCTCTATAGGATGATATTTTGCAAAAATTTTATTGGATGCTTCAGCATATTCTGGAGGGAAAAATCAATTTTGAAGACGAGTAATCAACGATGTAGTATCTTTTCCATCAACAAAAGCTTTGGTCAAGGTCCTATCAAAATCAGCGATAACATGAAGATGTTGTTTCCCTCA
>CALMEO010000096.1 GCA_937862935.1 uncultured bacterium
GTCATGTGTATTTAAAATATTTTTCCTGAGTTTTGCATCTGGCTAGAGTTTTTTTGCATACTTTTTTTGTGGCAATGACAAAAAAAGCATGTCCAGCGAAGCGTAATAAAAAAATAAATATATTTATGTAATTATAGACTAATTTTTTGGGGAATAGCTACCCATTTTTTTAATTACGCCAAAAATTATTGAAAGATGGAAGAATTGCCCTTTGACTATGTAAAGGATAAAAAAAATGGAAAGATACCATGAATAATCTTTCCATTTTTACTTATTTCAACGTTTCACTTATATTTATTTCATTGATGCTTGAGAACTATGAAGCAATGGATTATAACAACGGAAAATAAGACTTATAATATCTGATGTTGATATCTTTTCTGCAATAATTCCCATACTGTTGAGTCCATCAACAATCAAGTTTACTCTTGTTTCCAATCATGTTTTTCCTTTGAGAAATTGTCTGTATCTCATCACTATTTTTTCTATACTATCTTTTGCATTGAGTACATCCAACAGTTTTCCCCATCGTGACCTTTGGATTTGTCCCTTATCCTGTTCGTCAGTATAGTAAGGAACTATGATATAAAATTCTTTATTGAAGATCAAACCTTGTTGCATATCAATATTTTGGAGGAATCTATAATATGCTTCACCTTGTCATTTAAGAACAGGATTTTCTATATTTTGCAAATTACCCTGTATATAGGTAAGATAATTGGAAAGATCTAAGAAAGTATTACGAACAAGTATCTGGATAGGATATTCCATTCCGTTTAAAAATTTTTTGTACTGCTCCAAGACAATTTGTTGTTCATCACCATTTTTGAGATCAAGATTTATTCCGTTGATTCTGAGAATAGCTCTGAGTCCACCATCTTTCATAATGATAGTATCGTTCCTGATTTCTGAAATTGGTAACATAGTCTCTGTATTGAAGAGATTTTCATATTTTGGCTTTTGTATTTTATTTTTATCTCATAGATTGAAAAGCATCCGTACTACAAAAGGATAAAAACTATGTTACTGTCGTATATATTTCAAAGAAGAAACTAGCAATAAACCAAGACAATCACATGATTGCAAGTGCTATTCCTACACCGATAAGAATTTTTTTTGCCTTACCAACACCATCTTCACCCTTGGAAAAGAAGATCAAATAAAATGCAAAGATGATCATGACCAATGAAAGAAAACTCACCAATCACAACAAGATATTAAGTATTCGTTTTACATAATCGGTAGCTTTGGACGTGGAATTTGGATTGTCATATGCGGTTCCACTCAGTCTAAAAAAATTGGTCAGTCTTTGGAGAATACTTGTCGTAGGATTTACGGTATCTTGTTTCACTAGGTCTGCTAAATTGGTTGTTTCATCAGTACCTTGAAGTTGATTGGAAGAACTGATATCATAAGGGAATTCCGTATCAGCAAATTGTTGTCCTATAGATATTGTAGGAATAAATGCTCATAAAGCCAAAATCCCTCCCAAAAGATAGAAGATATTTTTTATGATTTTGTGTAATATCGTAGTGATATATTCTTTCATGAGACTATGTTCAAATCATTAAAGCAATAAGCCAGAATATGGCGCTTACAACAAGCCGACTCGCACCTATTCCTGCGATAGCTATAGCTGCATATTTTATTCCTGAAAGCCCCTTTTTGTATTGAGTATCATCACCCGATGCAGTAAGGATCAAGAAGCCATGATAGATCAAGTATACGAGTGCAATGAGTGCCAACATTCATAATGCATAATTGATCATATTTTTGATAACATCCATGGTTTTGTTTTGAGCGTTCTGATGACTAGAGATTTTGTCTCCTACGCCTAAGACACCAGACAATGTTCCCGTTCATGATACCGGATTTATTATATTATATGCACCATCTCTCAAGGGATCGTTGATATTTTGTGTATTCAATATTTGCTGATCATTTTCATTGAGAATATAATTTTCTGAATCAGGAACTATCATCTGTGCATATCAGACGACGATGAAACTTGCATACATAAGTATTATTCCTAGCATAAATTTCTTCATACACTCTGGTAACAGGTAAAAGGTGAAAGGTAGAAGCTTGATACTTGATATTATCTACTTAATACTTGATACTATCTACTTGATACTTGATACTATCTACTTGATACTTGATACTA
>CALMEO010000097.1 GCA_937862935.1 uncultured bacterium
GTGGATTGACATAAGGAAGTGATTGAAAATAAAAGACTGCCATTGTCGGAAAAATTTTAAAGCCATTATTACCGGTATAAATTCATTCCATAGACCAGGAAAGTGCAACATCATCAGCAAGATTATCACTATCAGGATCACAACCATCAGAAGAACAACCAAACTCATTTCCGTGACAGAGCAATGCACAAGGCAATCATCAAAAACCACTAAGAATCTTTGGTGGCAACCTAAATACTCACGTAATCTCCTCACCAGAAAAAAATACTGTATGATCACCTCACGTATAATAGAAAGCTACATCACTCGTATCATCATATGACAACAAAAAAGTTTCTAGATTGATATATCATAATTGATTATAATTTTTGCTCGTAGAATCAGAAAGCATAGGATCTGTATTTCCCATATCTAAATTGGGGATCCTTGTAGTTCTCGAATCTATACTCCACCAAAGTCATTGCTGTGCACCAGAGATAATATCTGAAGTATAATCACTGATAGGACCAAAGCCTGTAGTTCAAATAAATCATCCTGATCACATAAATCATGGTCATCTATATCTCAGTGCCAATTCTCATCTTTCTACAGCAGAAACTGCACCATAATATGCCATATGATAGTGTTGTACCGTTCACAAATTTTGCATAAACGGAAAAAAAACAGAATAAACACTGGATAATATCCCTACAGCAACGACAAGCAGTACTAAAGTAAACAGAAGGAACATACTTTTTGAATGAATAATGAATAATCTATAATGAATAATGTTGGATTTGTTATAGTATAAACTATTGTAGACTACAATAGTTTATGTATACAGTTCATTCATTTTTCATTATTAGTTTTTAATTTTTCATTAGTTTATACGTCTATATTTGGAGCACCACAAATATTACAATAACCAAATGAATGCGCATAATTATTTCAACATTCTTTGCATTTTACTTTGAGCCTTTCACCACAAGCAATACAGCAAACATATTCTTTTGGATTCAATGTATTGCAGTTATAACAAGGAATAAGATTGGAAGCACAAGCTTCTCTTCGAGGTATTCTATCATTTTTATAACTCAATGGTCTAATAAGAAAATATAGTGGCAATCACACAAGTGGTGTCAAAAACGTAACAAACAAGATACTAATGATCTGTAAACTAAAACTATTGGTTCTATTAATAATATCTTTAGTCACTCGAATAATAGCTATCACTCGCAAAAAAACAAAAAAAATAGCAACAATATTTATTCGAAGAGAAATACCGCTAGCATTAAATAACGAAGCTAAAGTCCAAGAAGATTTATCAAGTACGACACCAACTCATGTACCCATAGGAACTAATTAATAATTAAAAGTGAAAAGTGAATAACAAATGATGTATTAATATAATGAACTATCGTAAATTACAATAGACTGTAAAAATGTGGTTCATACGTTTTTAATTATTCATTAATGTTATGTTATATTTTTCTTCACCACTTTTAGAGAATCATCAGACCTTTTCAAGCTATTCAACAAAAAAGCTATTTTACCCGGATTAGAAAATTCTGTTTCAAAAGCAACCAAACTCATATTTTCTTGAAGATTTTTCATAGTCACCTGAAGTACAGGGATATGGAGTTCAGAAAAAAGCTTCATCATAGCCATAAGCTTTCCTGACTTACTAGACATAGAAAATTCAAGCCAAATTTTATAAATATTGTCTGATTCTCCAAGTCGATGTGCCTCAAGTAATTTATCAAACGATATAGTTTTTGTCCCCTTACAATGTACCGCATGGATTTTGATACCATCTTTTCATGTCTTAGCAATAATTTTTTCTCCAGGTTTGGGCTGACATTCAGGACAAAAATAGTAATTGATCAAAGTATCCCCATCCACAACAACAGGCAAAGTAGATGTGTGCTCGTGCGGATCATTTTGAGTGATTTTAGCACCCATATGTGCATGTGTTTGATAAGCAAGCACTTCTTTAGGATAAACAGATTTAATAAGTTGAGAATAATTTTCTTTTTTATCTAAGATGGCAAGAAGTTTTTTTTCTATTTCCTCTTTGGAATATTTTTTATTGATCAAATCAGCAGAAGAATAGAATAAGGGAAGTCAGAAATTTTTGAGATGATGATTAAGTTCTTGAAGTGCCTGGACAATAAGTTGTTCTTTTTGTTGTCCTTTGAGGAATTTCGTCATATTATTTTTTGCACCGGATGTATGGAGAAATTCTAATCGATGTTTATTGGCAGAATATTTGTTTTTAAAGGTATTTATTTTTATAACATCTCAAGTTTGAGGAATATAACTGATAGGTTTGATTTCTCAGTTGACAATGGCATTTTTAAACGACAATCAAATATTACTATGAACAGCAAAAGCAAAATCCAAAACTGTGCTTCCAGCAGGCAATTCAACAACATCTCCTTGTGGGGTATAGAGAAAAATACGTTTTTCAAAAATCTCTATATTCAGATCCTTTTTAAATTGTTCTTTGTCATCCAAGGTAGTATAATCATTGACGACCGTTTGAAGTTTTTTAATCCAATCACCTTGTTGTTGAGAAACTTTGACAGGAGCATTATGTTCTGTATAAGCAAAATGAGCTGCTACCCCAAATTCAGCAACCTCATCCATTTCATGAGTTCTTATCTGGATTTCTGTAGGGAAACGAAACATTCCAAGTACCGTGGTATGGATACTTTGATAGCCATTAAATTTTTGTACAGCAATATAATCTTTTATTTTTTTGATCAATGGCGTATAATATTTATGGATAATACCAAGAACCATATAACAATCGCTCACTGTCTGAGTGATGACTCTATACGCAAGCAAATCCATGACCGTACTAATTTCTGTCGTCTTGTATCTATTTTGTAATTTTTCAAATATCCTATATGGGCTTTTGATTCTTCCTTTGACCTCAAAATGTTCTATTCCTTCCTTAGTAAGCATAGTAGTCAACGTTTTGATTCCTCTCTCTGTATATTTTTCTCAATCACCAAAATATTTTTTCAAATAAGCAAAAATATCAATAAAAGCTTCTTCTTCAAGTACTTTAAATGAACCGTTTTCTAAATATAATTGATAATGATAGAGCCCAAGTCTTTTGGCAATTGGTACAAAAATTTTCATAGTTTCTTGAGCGATTTTTTGTCTCTTGACCGGATTGGGATGATAATAAAGCGTTTGGATATTGTGAACACGATCAGCAAGTTTGACAAAAATTACCCTCAAATCACGAGCCATCGCAAGGAAGGTTTTTTTGAGTGTTTCTAAATGTCTATCTTCTCATTTATATTTGATTTTGGAAACCTTGACCATTCATTCACAAAGCCCAGCAACCTCAGCACCAAACACTTTTTCTATATCTAATTCAGAGACATTACAGTCCTCAATCACATCATGAAGAAGACAAGTCTGGATTGTTTGTAAATCTGGTTTAATCTCCATAAGGAATACCGTAGCTCTCAGGGGATGGACAATATAGAGTTCACCAGAAAGTCTAAATTGTCATTGATGTTTCTCAGCAGCGTATTCATAGGCACGTTGTATTCCTGAGATTTGATCTGCTGGTAAATATTTTTTCGCTTCATAAAGAATAGTATCCAAGATAATTTGAGGATCCTGATCAATAAATGGCTTATAATCAAAAAACTTTTCTAACTCTTTTACATCCATGGAATAGAACACAATAGTAAATATTCATTAGTTTTTGAATTTATACTTTCTACTTAATACTTGATACTTAATACTTGATACTTGATACTTAATACTTGATACTTGATACTTAATACTTGATACTT
>CALMEO010000098.1 GCA_937862935.1 uncultured bacterium
TTCTGACTTTTCCAATAAAGATTGTAATTTTTTTTGTTCTTGATCTATTTTATCATTTTTGAGAATGGTAAATTTTTCCATTATCATCAATACAACTTGTTTAGATGTATTATCTTCAGTATTTATCATTTCTTCTCTATGTGGATATGTTCTTTTTCACACTTTACGCATCCATATAAACATAAATATACTGAATATAATAACAGGTATAATAAGACTTGGTTGGATATAGGCAATAAAAACCAAATTAAACAGGAATCATACTATATATCTAATCATATCAAACAATCATATACTTAATGCATCCACTCGATGTTCTATTCATGCATTTATTATAGAAATAAATTTTCAGGTCCCATATTTATATACTTCTTGATTATCAAGGAGCATATATTTTTTGAGATATTTTCTATAAAGATATTTTTTAAATGATGAAATATTTTTAGGATCTAATTTATGAGTCAATAATCTTATAATAAACATAATTATAATTATAAAAACAATTATTGAACCATAAATAATAATTTGGTCTATTCATCTATGAAATTCTATCGTCTGAAGAAATTTTTGGAAAAGTATATTAACTCACAAAAATCATAATACTCATGACATCTCTACTGCAAGTAATCATCGAACAACTTTTCTATTTTCTTTTGTTGGTTCTAAAAATACTTTCATATTTAATATAAATTTTTTCATATGAAAAATTAAATATAAAACAAATGTCTGAGGAAAATATCCTCAGACAAAATAGAATTAAGAACTAATGGCAACAAGTCTGTCTGCCACCGCACATAGTAACTTTTTTTTTCAAAACAATTTTTTTTGCTTTCATAAGGAACAACTTTTAAATGGTTAATATTCATTTTTATTTAACAACTAAATTATATATGTTTTTATATATATTTCAAGTAATTATTTATATTATTCTCAAAAATCTAGTTTTTTAGAAGACGACCACTAAACCCAAAATATCTATTATGACTAATACAATCCCGTCAATATTTACCTATTATTGCATGACTTCCACCTACCAACCAAAAATTAGCCCATCTTCCTAAATCATCAAACTTTTCTCGATCTGGATACCAATATCCAGAAAGATGTTCTTTTATTTCTCTGATATAAAAATCATGGAATATTCAAGCCCTATCTATAGATCTCATTTTCTGTTTGTATTCATCTTCGGTCATCATATATTTTTCTTCAGCTTCTTCTATTGAACATTTTTTTTGCTCTGCTACATGACTTATAAAGTTATCATAGTTTATGAATATTTGCTCTCATTTTTTTATTAATTCTCCATCTCTTATATAATCTTCTAGATATTCCACTACATTTCATTTAGGATGAACCTTTACTTTTTTTCCTTTAAAAATACCATAATCGGGTTCTTCCCACAATGTACTATCAATTTTAAAGGTATCTTTTTCGAATTCTAATGATTTTTCCTTTTTTTCTTTTGACTCTTTTCCGAAATTAATATCAATATCTTTTTTTAAAGCAGAAAAAAGTTTTTCTCTTTCATTTTCATTAAGTTTTTTAACAATACTTACAGCCTGTTTATCTGTTATTATCTCTGTATTAAAAAATCATTTTATTAGTGAAATCATCACAATTATTATACTAACAAGTAAATAATTTATTCAGCTCAAGGAGCTAAAATAATTTCCTCAGAATTAGCATTTTCATCTCCAAAATAGTATTTTAGAAGTTCTTTTGTTGATTCTTTATATACTTTACACATATATTCTACAGCAGATTTTTGTTCCTGTGTAACATGACATCAACCATTACATAATCATTCTATAGCACAAGAAAAACAACTATTGTGAAGTGTTTTTTCTTGCATATATTCTTTCATATTTTTTACAAAATCATTAAATTTATTTTCAGTACTTCAATTAATATTATCTGTCAAATTTCTTGATGTGTATGAACAAAATGTTAATTTTTCTGAAGGCGTAATAGCAAGATTTTTACCTTTAGAAGCATGACAAAATGCTATCATATCATCTGATCTTTCACTTGTTACATTTAAGAATGGAGCTTTTCGGTTCCCCAATATATTAATACCTTCTTCATCTCATATTCTTTGAAATTCCATAAGTTTAGATACAACCTCTTTATAATCATTTTTTACTCACTGAACAAAATCTATATCTACTAACATAGCATCTAATCAAAGTTCTTTTATCATAGCTACAAATTCTTTTGGATTCACATCGTTAAAATTTCTATCGGTTAATGTTAAATTTATTCATGTATTAAATCATCTTGTTTTAATTTTTTTTACATTTTTAATAATTTTATTATATGTTCCATTATAATTTTTATCAACCCTTATACTGTCATTTTGATCTTTATTACCATCCAATCCTATATTTATACGGAAATCGTATTGAGATAAAGTATCTATGATTTGATCATTAAAAAGAGTTAAATTGGTATTTATAGATAAATCCATATCTTTTCCCTGATCAACCTTTTGCTTTATATATTCAAGACATTGAAACAAAACTTTTTTATTTAATAATGGTTCTGCTGCTCCGAAATGGAAAGATAAATTTTCTTCAGGAAAATTTTTGTTCATATATTCCATATAGTAATCAATCCACATTTTTGCAGTTTCAAAACTCATTATCTTTTTTTCACTTCTTGGGTTTTCCTTTTGTCTTGCATAACTATGGATACACATATGACAATTCAGATTACACATTTCTGATATAGATAAATCTAACACTCTAGGTCACTTATAATTATCTATATATGTTTTTATTGTGTTTTCATATTCCTCTCTGGAATCATCTGACACAATATCTACTGTATATCACATATCTGTCAATATTTTATTTTCTTTATCTGTAAGGATTTTTGATATGATTTTTGTATACAACTCTTTATCAATAATAAATGGGTCTCATTTAAGTGAATTATATACTATATAATTATTATTTCATTCTACAGCAAAAAAATTACTTCCAAGATCTAAGAATCAATCTAAATTTTTATGTAAATTACTAATAGTTTCTTTGACTACTTTTTTATTCTTATTAATAAAATCATAAGTAATATTACCTATATCAGTAATAATAAGATTCAAAGTTCAATCTTCAGCTGAAGAAACCTTAATATTCGTTCCATGAAGTTCTAATTTTATTCATAATTGTTTCTCTAGGGAATTTTGTATAATATCAACAATACTTTCTACAGAAACATCAGAAAATTCAATTAAAGATCAATCTCATTTATTATTTAATGTTGTTCATTGTATATAATCTGGAGAAGAAATAAGTTGTTCTTTTTTATATTTTTTAGATTTTTTATCTCAAATATACGAACTTTTTTTTATAATATCTTGTCCCAATCATAATATTTCTACATGTATATTATTAATATCATATTTTTGTCAGTTTAGAATTATATTAAATTTAGTTTCTATATCAGAAATTTCTTTATTACTCAACATATCTTGAAGATAATGATATTGTCTTAATACATTTTCTTTCATGGTTGTCCTATAAAATTTATTTATAAAAAGTTGTCAATTAATTTTAGATATTTCTATCTCACTATCAGATCAAACATCCTTTTTTAGAAAATATTCATTATGTATACCAAATTCCATATTATTATATATAATAAAAAATAAAATTGTATTATATATAATAATATAGATATATATGTCAATACTAAATAAATAATATATAGTCAAAAAAATAAACAAACCTAAAGATTTATTTATTCTACTAAAGTTATATATAAGTTTATATCCTATATTTTGATTCTATTGGCTTGT
>CALMEO010000099.1 GCA_937862935.1 uncultured bacterium
TATAGTATTTTTTCAAAAAACAAAAAATAACCACTAAAAAACAAGGCCATGAGAGTACATGAACTTAAATCTATCATTCTTGCTGCAGTTGCCGTCAAAGAAAAAAGTGATGATGCTACGTTTGCAGAGATGCTTCAACGAGAGATCGAAACTTTACTTGTAAAGGTTATTAATGTCATGGGTAAGTCTATTGATGATTTGAAAGATGACAAAAAAGTGCCACAAGACATTCAGGAGACAGCTAATAAATTGACTGAATGTTATTCGGTCTAATGTAAGAGTAATTATTTTATTACTATACTATTCCCGGATTTCTCCGGGGTTTTTTATTACTTGAAAATACTCATTCTTTTGTTACATATTATCTACAGAATCAAATTAGAAAGATTGGTGTGTGTATAGATAAATAACAATAATTTATACTTATATTCATACATTATACATTATTCATTTTTAATTTTTCATTTTTTTGTTCTCATGTTTCAAATCGAATATTCACCAAAACTCAAATGAGAAATCATTATCTCTGGAAGTAAGAATGCTGCGTTGCCTATTGTAGCTGCAAATTATTGTATCGATAATGCAGTGACATTGCTCAATAAACCTAATATCAAAGATGTTCTTTCTATGGAGACTTTGGCACAGGCTGCGATTGCAAAATCTACTGATTATTTTGATTTGACAGATGATCTTGCCAAAAAATTTAGAGCATCTATTTTGCTTATTCCTTTTGGACTTATTAAATATGGAAAGGTAAAATTTGTGTGAAGTGGATGATGTAATATAGGTAAAAGACCTTTGGATATGTTTGATGATGCATTAGAAAAAGCATGAATAAAAGTTCTCGAATGAGAATATAAAACTTTTGAAGTTGTTGGACTTCCCAAAAAAAATATTATGCTTCAATGATTTTCTGTGACGGCTATTGAGGCATTGTTGACCTATCTTACCTTCGCAAATAATTTTGATTATGACATCAATATTTATCAAGTTGCTATAGAACCTCATGTAAGGAATTTGATTGATTTTCTTAATAGTGTTGGTGCTGATATTCATCTCAATGTTGATCATAGTATTGTTGTAAAACCTTCTAAAATCTCAACTATACCCAAAGAGTTTGCTATTATTGCTGATTATATAGAGGCGGGTACATATTTTGCTATTTGAGCTGGAGCTGACGATAGTGAAATTACTATCAAGTGATGTGATGTAGATGATTTGTCGGCTATTTATAGTGTAGCTACTAAGATTTGAATTGATTTTAAAATTATTGACAAGTATACTATCAGAGTAAGTTCAAAAAATAAAAAAAATTATCAGGCGGTGAAATTTGAAACTAGAATCTATCCATGATTTCCTACTGATCTCCAATCTATCTTTTGAACTCTTCTTACTCAGGCTACATGAATATCCAAAATATTTGAAACGCTTTATGAATGAAGGTTTAATTATTTGACTGAACTAGAAAATTTATGAGCCAAAATAGAAATTCTCAATCCGCATGAAGCTATTGTTATCGGACCTACCAAACTTAAAGGTGGTTATGTTTCTTCTACTGATCTGAGATGTTGAGGGGCGATGGTGCTTGCATGAATCATGGCACAATGAATTACCAATATCATGAATGAAGATATTATTGCAAGAGGTTATGATGATATCGTTACTAAGTTGAAAAATATTTGAGTGAAAATACAAGCCATTTAATAGAGTAGAGAGTGACGAGGACTGAAGGAATAGGTATATGTGGTAAAAATTAAGGAAATCATTCCTAATATTTTTATCCTAGTACCTCGTACCCTTTTTTAAAGCAATCCCTTGATTTTTTAATACTAAAAGGAATACTTTTATTACTTTTATCTATTTTTTCATATATATATGACTGATTTTCTTCATGCTATGGCAGACCATAAAATCTATGGTAGTGTCATCGTCAATACTAAATGACAAATTGTTATCCCAAAAGAAGCAAGAGCATATTTGGGTATAAAGGCTGGTGATACGTTATTGGTTACGAGTAAATGAACATGTTTTCTTGGCTTTGTAAAAGCTGATAATATTAAAGAACTTATCAATAAACTTCAGAAGAGTATTGATATAGAAGATACATCCGACAAAAAAAAACAGCATAGAAAATCCTAATTTTATTATTTTATTTTGTTTTATGAAGAAGATTAAACGAATTGTTATCTTTACCTTATTTCTAGATATGTTGGGGATGACTATTATGATCCCTGCATATCCTAATTTGGTAGCATATTATCATACAGACTATTTTATGATTTCACTTGGAGTCACTCTTTTTTCTCTGTTTGGACTTTTTTCCACACCTATACTTGGAGCAATATCTGATAAATATGGAAGAAAGATTGTTCTTTTGGTTTCTGTGATTTCTAGTTTACTAAGTTATGGGTTGATTTGGATTTCATGAAATATTTGGATATTTTTGCTTTCTAGAATAGTAAATGGTGCCGCAGCAGGTAATATTAGCTCTATTCAATCTATTTTGACAGATATTGCTGTAGATCACAAAGAACGTACTGCTAATTTTTGACTTTTTGGAGCAGTATTTGGTGTGTGATTTATTATCGGTCCTGCTATAGGAGGATGGCTCTTGTGATATGGCGTCAAAATGCCGTTTATTGTCAGTTTCTTTCTTGCTTTACTCAATGTCCTCTTTATCATTCGATGACTTCCTGAAACTAATAAATTTCTGGTCAAAGCAAAGAAAATTTCTCTCAATATCGTTACCATTTTCAAAAATATGTTTACTTCTCCAGAAAAAAAGTATTATCTTGTTTTCTTTATCATCAATCTTGCTTTGATGGTATACCAGATGTCATTTACGCTTTTTTTGAATGAACGTTTTGGTGTCGCTGGAGAAACAAGTGGGTATTTTATGGCTTTGATTGGTTTGGTTATGGTTATCAATCAATGATTTCTTCTTAAATGATTTTGGCTCAAAAGGTTTACCAATAAACGTCTAGTGTGAATAAGTATTCTATGAATGATTATTTGTTATGGTTTAGCTTTTTTTGCTAGTTCACTTTGGCTTATTGTTGCCTTGGTGGCAGTAAGTGGTGTTTTTCAATGAATATTTCGTCCTGTCTTCCAGGATATGATCTTGGGAAATAATCATGATATAGGTCTTATTAACGGAAATATGGCAGCACTCTGAAACTTTGCTAATATTTTCTGACCTTTGGTTGGTGGATATATGATTGATCTTAATATATCTCCTTTTGGCTTAGTTACAGTATTACTTGTGATGGCATATATCTATTCTAAAAAATATCTTACAAAATCTATTGCGTAATTGACTTGCAAATTGATGAATGATGAATAATTTAATTTAATTTAATCTAATCATCAATGAATTGCTTATATATAAACTATTTTATTATTAATCTAAAATATAATGGTTCTTCGTCCTGGATGATTTCCTGA
>CALMEO010000100.1 GCA_937862935.1 uncultured bacterium
AACGTCAAGCAATGAAAACATGGAAAGATTGGATAAAAAAAAATCCAGCAACAACGACATTGATAATACTATGTATAGGAATAGTACTATTCTATATCGCTATCATTTATATAGGAACTCGTCAGTAGTTAAGTTACACTAAGAAAAACCCGGTTTCCCGGGTCCTTTTTTTAAATTAATCAAATATATACATTTTATATTTCAATCTTTACTTTTTTTATAACGCTATCTCCTGTTCCTCTCCCGTTTTCATATTTTTGATTTTATATCTATGTAACATTTTTTCACCTTCACCAAAGATAACTACATGAGGAATTCATTTTTTGTCTGCATAGGTAAATTGTTTACTCAATTTCTCTGCTGAGGGATAGATTTCCACATTTTTTCCTTCTTTGATAAAAATATTGGCAATCATAAGAATATCCTTTATCGTTTCAGAGAAATGCACAAATAAATATTCCGTATGTGTGGTTTGTTCAGGTTTCATGGTTTCCAAAATGAGATAGACCATCCTGGAAAGTCATATACTTCAGCCTACTCAAGAATAATTACTTTTCTTGGGATTAATATATCCGGTAAGATTTTCATATCTTCCTCCAGAACTGATACTCCCCAAAGCGATATCATCATCAAACAAAGTTTCATATACTGTACCGGTATAATAATCTAAACCCCTTATAATACAAGGATCCCAAACGATAGCATATTTTTTTTCTTGATTGAGCCCATCAACAAAATGTAGAACTTCCTGCAATTCTTGATATCCCTTATGATAGAGATCATTGTCTACCAGATTAGGATCTAGTCTATCAAAATTGCTTTGCACAAAAGACACTATTTTTTCTACATCACTAGGGGAAACCAATTCAGAAAGTTCTTTTTGGAAAATATCAAATCACATTTTATAATACTTATCAAACAGATTGTACAATTGAGGAAGGACTTTTTCATCAAACTGAGAAAAAAATCATGCAAGTAGATATCTGTTATTTATATGTACGGTAAATGGTTTATTTGAGAGAAATTTGGCTATAATATCTTGTAAAGTCCTCGCTATCACAACCAACATCTCTGCATCATAAAAAAGATTTTTACCTACCTTATTCCTAGGTACTTGTCTCTCGTCCCTATTTTCCTCATCCCTTCGTATTACATCTATATCTGATTGCCAAAATTCTTTAAATCTTCCTCTCTGTGATCTTTCTCCTCTTCGCACAGGCTGGATTTGATAACGTTTGAAAGGAAACGTCAATTCTTGTTCTCGATCCAAAATATATCTTGCAAAAGGAACCGTAAGATCAAAATGAAGAGCATAATCTTTGGTATCGTCGTTACCTTGGGCCAATCCATACAATCAGAAAATCTGTTTCCCCGCATCTTCACCATTTTTGGCGAGCAAGACAGTATTTGCTTCTACGGCAGGAGTTTGAATATGAGCAAAACCATATTGACGATAATTAGCTTCAATAATCGATTTAACTTCATCAAAAACTAACTGTTCTGCTGGGCTATACTCAGGAAATCATCCAGGACGAAGAACCATTATATTTTAGATTAATAATAAAATAG
>CALMEO010000101.1 GCA_937862935.1 uncultured bacterium
TCATGCTCTATTACTAAACGTAAATGTTGGTGCTGTAGCATCATAGATATAGGTAGTCGATGTTCCTGTTCAAAGATTGTTATATCCATCTTTTGCTCTAAAATTGACGGTAAGATTCGAAGTATAGTTTAATCATGTCTTGTAACAATATCATCCAACTCATGAATATAAAGCACTTGCTCGTGTACTTCCTGTTGTATATTCACAACTTGATATGCCAGAAGGATCACTATTTACTGTTGCTCTGATATCTACTATTCATTTGTAATACAAAGTTATACCATTATTCCCTGTCGTTCAACTATAGATATAGGTAGTACCAAGAGTCGGTGAAGTAGCATCTACATAAAAATATCACTCATCAGACCAAGCTCATGTGTTTCAAAATTTATCAATAGCATATACTTTCCAGTTATAAGGATCAGCAACAGCATCAACAAATCAAGTGAGTGTAATACTATTTGTTTGTATAAATCCTGATTTATATACAGGACTATATGATACACCTGTAGATACTACATAATAATATCCACTTACTCCTATTCATCATCAAGGATTGTCCGTAACTGCTGACCATGAGAAATCTATTGTTCATGTAGCAAATCAATCTCCAGGATATGGTAAGTCTATAGAAGATGCATTTGGTCAAACACCATCATAGATATACGTTCAAATTCATCCTGTACCCATATTACCTACAGCATCTTGTATCCTAAATCTTATGTTGATATCTACTCCTGGTGTCAATCCTCAAATATAACAATATCCTGTAGTACTCGTTCACGAATAATTTGCTGCAGACCAAGTACTTCCATTGAGTGTATACATACACGTTCCAGTATTGAGACCTACGGTATCACTTACTGCCCCACTAATGGTAATCGTTCATTTATAATATTTTGGTGTTCCATTATTTCCTGTCATTCCTACACTGATATATCAAGTTCATACCGTAGGAGTACCTCCATCAAGAAAAATATTGTCTGAATATTCTTCAGAGATATTACCTAAAGCATCTTTTGTCTTCATATAGACTATTCTTAGTCATTCTCCTGCCGTAAGTGTCCATGGTTTAGTAGCAGTACATCACGTCCGTGTTCCATTGATATTTGGTGAACTATTATCATAGATTATCACCTCTCCTCCTACTCCTGCATCTATCGGACAGTTGATATTGAGCGTTACTGATGTCGTACTTGTCGTAAGAGCATCATTGTTGATAGTGAAGAGTGATCAACTTGCTGATCCTGTTCATTGTAACTTACCTACCCAAGCATTTCATTGAGATGAAGACGCTGTAATTGTTACGCTATCTACTGTTACTGATTGATTTGTAGATCCTATAGCATAGATATCATCTTCAAGCAAACTTATTCATCTTATATTCCCAAAAGTAAACTCTTTTTCTCCAAAATATTCTCATGATCCATTTCTTTTTTGTATTATATGTGCCGCTGTTGTAGATGCAAGATTACTTCATGCTACGTATATTCCACCATCATTTGTATATTTGATTGCTCCTGCGCTTACAGTAACTGTTCATGATATTTGTTGTGACCATATCCAGGATCATGTAGTAGACAATTTTCCTATAAAAATATCCGTTGTTGCTCACGCATTAAAGAGATTTGGCCCAATTTGTTGTGTACCAAGAAATTCTCCGATTATATATACATCTCCTACAGGATCTATATCTATATTATTTCTATATGGTAAACCAGCAAGTCATCATGAAATTGCTTTTGCCCGTAACCAGGTTCCTGTATTACTCATTTTTGCGACAAAATGATCTCTTATAGTTCCATTAGTACTTGAAGCGATGGTTATAGTCCCAAATGTACCTGTTCCTCGCAATTCTCCTATGACATATCTATTACCTTGTGTATCTATAGAGATACTCCCTCATCTTAAAACTGACGTTCCATCTGCTTGTTTAGCTTCTAACCATTGTCCTCCAGAAGATGCCTTTGCTATAAACAATTTATTGGAACTTGCTCATGTTATACTATATGATCAAAAGTATGTAGGATTTGACCGAGTAAATCATACAATCGATACGGTATTTCATCAACTATCTATTTCTATACCTCCATATCCATTTCATTCCATTCTGTCTATATTAGTTCCTCATCATTGTATTGACCATAACCATGTTCATCAACTATTAAGTTTTGAAATAAATACATCA
>CALMEO010000102.1 GCA_937862935.1 uncultured bacterium
TTTACGGTTGAAACAATGTTTCTGGAACAAATGCTACTCTCTTTACCCCAAGAAATTGCATCACTGTTTTCTCAATGAGTTTAGATAAAATGAGCATACGAGCAGATCATCAATCAGTAAATCCAGGTACCTCAGAGAAATCAAGAGAAAGCGTTCCATCACCAGATAAATCAGCAGAACGCAAGGTAAATCAAGGATTTGGAAATTCTGTAATAAATCACTGTTGTTTTTCACTCACCGTCAAGTTTCCTTTAAGTAGTTCGTTGACAGTATCTACAAGAAGATTTTCACTAACCGGAAACATACGATAGACAGGAAGAATAGATGATATATTTACCTGTTGTTCTGGAGCAAGTTTTTGATCTTCTGTTTGATTAAAATAATATAAAGCAACCTTAGTCGGAGTAGTTGTTTTGAATAATGAATGTGTCACCCCTGTCTCAGGTTCAGATTGAATCTTTTGATTAATTAGATCAAGTTGTGCTTTGATACTATCAAATTGTTCAGCAAATCAGGTGATTACCGTACCCGTCAAACAGACCTGTTGATCATGAGAGAATCGAGTAGCTATCTGCCTACCAAGCGGAGCATCAAACAATCTCATATATGATCGGAACAGGAAAATGACAAGAAACCAGAATATACTAGTCCAGAAAATCTTTTTCATAAAAGATAATTAGGGATAAAACAATGTACCCTGAAAAAATTAATTACCTGTTAATGTCTCCTTAACCGTACCAGAAACTACAACTGGAGTAATGACAGAAGTTGATGGAGTACCTACAAGCACATCAAGTTTAGTTTGCATATCTGTAAGCGTTGTTTGGATAGTAGTGATTTGGGTCATAAGGTCAGCTTCAGTACCCGTAGTAGAAAGAACATCTCCACTAGCAGTAAGCGCTGTTGAATCTACACTTTTTGTTCCAAGCCAAGTGCTTACACCAGTTGCTAAATTTGCATCAAACATCTTCATATACAAAGCAAATCCAAAGAATACAACAATCCAAAAAATAGTAGTCCAAAAAATCTTTTTCATTATATATACTATAAAAAATAAAAACGAGCCAAGAAAATGTAGTCTTTTTGTAAAGAAAATCAAATTAATATTATAGGTGCAATATTTTTTGAAAATCTGCAGGTATAGGTGATTCAAAAGATATCTGATCATTTTTGAACGGATCAAGAAAACTATATTTTCGACAATGAAGCAGCTGTCTATTGATACCCAATGCGGTATATAAAATTTTATTGGTTACCGTATTACCATATACAATATCACCAAGGACAGGAAATCATTCACTACCTACATGAACTCTGATTTGATGCATCCTTCCTGTATGAATTTTTATTTTCAATAAAGAAATAGGACCCAGCAAAGGATGTTTGATATATTTTTCTAACCAACATTCTGTTTTGGATTCCAAACCACCATCATAATCAACTTTTACCTGTGATCTATCAAGCGCTTTATTATACAATTTGGTCAATGGTTTTTTGATAATAAGATGATCAGGAAATTTGCCTATTACAAGAGCAAGATAATATTTATCAATATCTCTTTCTCTGATAATAGTATTTATATATTGCAAAGCTTCATAACTTTTAGCAGCGATCAAGACTCCTGAGGTATCTCTATCAAGTCTATAACCAAAAGAAGGTTTGAAAGTGACCGTTTTATACGTTTCAGCATATTTGTCCAAATAATCATTCATACAAAGATCATTTCGATGTTTATTCCCTGGGTGCATAGGGATACCTGATGGTTTGTCAAAGACAATCCGATGTCCATCTTCATACAGAATCTGTTGTTTAATCTTATTGATGTCTACTTTTTCAAGTTTACGATCTTTTTGGCTAACTAAAGCAGACAAATCTTCACTTCACATCTGGACTTTGTCATCAATTTGAATAATATCACCAAATTTTACTCTGTATTCTTCTTTTGCTCTTTTACCATTGACTTTTATCAATCATTTCCTAATTGCACTATAAATATCCGCTAAACGAACTTGTGGATATTTTTTAAACCATTTTCTTAAAAATCTATCAAATCTCTGGTCAGAAGCAGTATTATCAATTTTTATTTCCATTGAAAAAGAGAACGAAACAAAAGCAAACTAAAATATACAAAGAAGTATAGGTATCCCCTGTCCATTTACAAGATAAGCTAGAGAGACAATTAAAAATATAGATATACGTCTATATATCTATTTTATAAATAGTAGGTAGTACATATATTCTTGGATATACTCCCCAAAAAAACTTTAGTTATATAATGTTTTTATAAAAATGGTTATTAATGATTATATCAAATAATAATAAAAATGGTTGACTCGTATTAGATCAATCTGAAAACGGTTTTTAAGATATATACATAGTATCGTATACTATTTCTTGATTTTTAGGAGGAAAAGGATACACATACATCCACACCAATATTTTTTATGTAATGACAGCTTAGCTATCCTATATATAAGATTATTGGGTATAAGCACAATACTATGGCGGCTGTAGCTCAGCTGGTTAGAGCGCCTGCCTGTGACGCAGGATGTCGCGAGTTCGAATCTCGTCAGCCGCCCCATTTCATACAATATAAGAATAAGACCTTTGTCTTATTTTTTTTCTTTAAGTTTAATTTAAGGTCTTTGTGTATACTGCAACCACATCATTAATGATCTTTTATTTTATTACTACGATGTACCAATGAAAAACAAGAAAATTATGTTAGCCTCTTTACTTGGAGTAAGTATGGTAGCTATAGGAATATCTACATACGCTTACCAATGAAATCCAGGGACAACTAATCCTGACTGTACTGACCCAGCAAGACAGGCTGAAGTGACTAAAATGTTTGAAACTAAAGACTATGAAAGTTTTAAAACATTGTATGCAGACAAATGAGTAGCAAGAAAAATTACTTCTGAAGCTCAATTCTTAAAATTCGTAGAACTTCATCAAGCAGGATTGGATGGGAATACAAACAAAGTAAATGAATTAAAGGCTGAACTTAATCTCGGTCAGAAAAAAATGGATGGTTCTGGACAAGGTAAAATATCAGGTTCAAGACAATGAGGAGGACAAGGGATGATGAACAGATAGGTGAATAAAGTAAAAATGCTGATGAACGAAATGTTTGTCAGTATTTTTTTATACGAAGAAAAATATATACAAAATCATCTTCATATCTTCCACTACTGTCCAAGTAAATTAATATAATACATCATACAAAATTGTATATTATTATCTTTTTTAGAATTACTTTATTTCAAGTACGTATCCAAAAAATTAAATACTTTATTAAGATTTTCTTCTGTTTCAAATTGTGCTCATCAGTGCGCAGCTCATTCTATTTTTTCAAAAATCACGTTTTCGTCTCCAATTACATTCTTAAGTTTTTCTGCAAAATTTTCTGATTGGGTGATAGGAATATTTGTATCCAGTGTACCATGTTGAATAAAAAAAGCTGGGGAATTTTTGCTAATATATGTTTGTGGACTAGCTTGTTTTACTAACACCTCTGCTTCTTGTGTCCCAATTGTTTGTCAAAGGTATTTTGATTCTGGAGAATTTGGACTATTGGTATTTCCCATCTTCGGAGTAACTCACAATGCCGTAAATTCTTCATCCATAGTAGAGAAATAAATAGGACCAAACCGATCTACAACAGCTTGCACATCAGTATTGTCTTTTATATTTCACATGGTTCCGGCTAATGATGCTAAATTGCCTCATGCAGAATCTCACCAAGTAGCTATTTTGTCTCCATTAAGATTATACGCTTTAGCATTTTCTTTGATGAATACTATTGCTTTTTGTATATCATCAATAGCAGCTGGAAATTTTGCTTCATTACTCAATCTATAATTTACGGTTACTACGGCATATCATTTTTTAACTGCTTGAAGCATAGGCTGTAGATCACCACCTTCCTTATTCCCCATCATAAAAGCACCTCCATGAATTGCTATAATTACCGGGAAGGGCCCAGTTCATTCCGGGATATATATATATCCATTTTCTGGGTATCAGAATCGGTACCATATGATACATCTAAATTTTTAGTCGTAGCAACACTTGTAGCTATATCAGAATTGGAATTTGTAATAATAGAGTTACACCCTCACACTACAAAGATACCTAAAGATAAAATAGATATAAACAACTTTTTCATGGGCATAGAATATAAAAGATAAAAAAATTACCTATGTTTTCTCCTACAAAAATATTTGGCCTAATATTATTTTTAATGTTCTAAAACAGAAAGTCTTATTATATTTCCATATACTGATAAAATTCAGACTCATCATAGAGAAAAAGTTACAATCGATGTAGTATATTCAAAGTTAACAACCACTACAATAGGTATTCATGGTAATTTTTTCTGTTGAGAAATAATTGGTGTAAAACCTATAATATTACATATTAACAATACCGTTAATAGAAAAATATGTGTTATTTGAAATTTTCTAAACAAACATCTTTGAGCATTTGATCAGGTATTTTATCACAAAGTAAGGGATTTTTGGTTTCCTCAGCAACCGTAGAATAGCATGCACTTATAAACAATACTTCGCTAATGTTTTCACAGAGCGTAGCATCCTTTGTTTTTTTTGCAATATCAGAATAACAGGTATCTCTCAACATTCATTCTGCTTTTTCACAAGCGCTTGTATCATTGTTTTGCATACCTTGTGTAGCGTTACAAAGATTGTTACAATCTTTATTCATATCAGCAGTTGATCTATCTTTATTTCAATCATTTGATGTCCACATCATTGTACAACCAAGCATACATTCATTTTTAGTGGTCGTATTAGAAACATCTTGATTGATAGTGTTTAATGAGGGTTTACCACATCAAGAGACCATGATAATAAGTAATCATAGAGATATAAACAAAATCGATTTTTTCATAATAACACAAAAATAAATAAAAAGAAAAAAAATAAATACCAGCAAAAAAACTACTCTACTAGGCAAAAACAATAAAAATATATAGGATTCTATTATTATTTTTCAAGAACATTCAATTGCAAAAAAACTGGTTGTACAAGAGTTACAAAAAAATTTACATGAAAAATAATGTATGAAAAAACATCACTACAATTTTAAAAAAACAAAAAACCACCCTATGAATGAATGGTTTTATAATAAAGATATATTTTAGTCTACTTCAATTTGTATATCAATCAATTCTTGAATCCCCGTTGACTTACATGCTTTTGTATCGGTTTTGTAGACAATCTTCGCTGTTTTTTCAGCGTTTTTAAAAGACTTTTTAAGGATATTAAGGGTAGTTTTATATGTTTTTGCTGCTTGTCCCAAAGCTCACTTTATTTCTTTTTTACTCGATTTTTCCCATGCAGCAAGTACTGCATTTTTTTTTGTAGTAAGTGCTAAGATATAGCCATTTTGATAAACAGTTGCAGCAGTCAAAAGAGCAGTTTCCTTAGCTTCTACAGCAGTTTTGATACACGTCATAGTAGATCCAGAAAGTTGTTGCCCTAAAGGAAAAAAATCACTTGTTTTGATTTCAGTAGCGATAGCAACTGCACCAAGAACCAATCATATAATAGGAAGTATAAGCAAATTCTTTTTCATAAAGACAGTACTAACAAGATAAAAACAAAGAGAATGTGGGAGACACTATAAGATAATACCTCTCTATTGCAAGTCTTGGGTATAATGAGAAACTAAATAATATTTATTTCCTACAAGATCTATACCCAAACCGAGCATAGAAAAATCGCCCATAATAGCATTATAATGAGGTTTATATGATCTATATTTTTCACTCATAAAAAAAGTTCGAGATTTTTTGATGGCTTTGATAAAATCATCCGTACAATCGATTTTCTTACAGGTATATATATTCCATCATAAGTTTTCTGTAAAAAGAGACTGTCAATCTTGTTCTTTTTCAAGAAAATTAATTCACTGATTGATAAACCATTTTTTGATACTTGTATACGAATAATATCCATCACTAGAATTCCTTCTATGAGTTGTTGTACGAATATCAGCAAGATGATTTGCCCAAGTAGAAGCAGTTCATTCAAGAGCAAAACTATAAACAAAAGGGGGCAATCATTTTGTCGCTCTTTCTGTATTGTGTAATGATAATCGGACAGATCTAACTTTTTCAAGATCAACATGGGGAATAGTCATACCAGAAGAAAAAACAGAAGTACCGGACAAAAGAGGAGAAATACTAGGTGAAGAGAGTTTTTGAATTTTAGTATTTACATAGTCTTTGAGTCAACTAAATACAACAATTTGATTTCCATCATTACTATTTTTAAGCATAAGTATATTAAGATGAGCAAGAACCATGGTATAATATCTTTCTTTTTGTATAGGAGAAAGAGAATCCTCTTGTGCCACAAAACTTGCAATAAAATCCTCACGAGATAAAGTAGCAAAACTTGTCCCCAAAAACAAACACAAAATACAAAACAAAAGTAAAGAACGAAGCGAACGCATCACAAAAATGAAAATATAAAAGATTGACAAGTATAAATAATGAAGCAAACAATGCAACCGATTAAATAAAACCTGTATTCTTATTGATAATTAGTATACGATACGTAATATGTAGACGTTTTTTATATCTATAATTTTTCTTGCATGAGGAAATATCTTGTATGAATTTCACTATCACTAATTGTTTCTATGGGTGTTTTATTTGCTTACGATCAAGAGCTTGTAGAAGCATATGGCTATGCATATACCGTAGGTATAACAACAATGCCAACGATCGATCAAGCCGATATGAATGGCAATCTTATCAGATCTCATATGGCAAAAATGATGTCAAACTATGCAACTGAAGTATTGAATCTTATACCCAACACAGGGAAAGTGTGTAATTTTGATGATATAAACGGAGAAACAGAAGAGCTGAAATGATTTATAACAAAAGCTTGTCAACTAGGCCTGATGGGGGTAGGTATATCAAGTTTCAATCCCAATGGTATAGTTACAAGAGCAGAATTTGGAACCGTTCTCTCTAGAGCACTCTGGGGGAATATACACAATATAACAAGTGCTCAATATTATACTGAACATCTCAAAGCACTTAAAGATGCGGGTATCATGAACATGATTTCTAACCCAAATCAATTGGAAATAAGAGGATATGTGATGCTCATGATGCAAAGAGCAGATGAAATGATGCAGACAGGAGACATTAGCATGCCTACAGCACAAGTAATATATTCTACCACATGAAGTACTACAGGCAATGTAACGGCAACATTAACTGGACGAAACAAAATTATCACATGAGTAAACACATACGCTCATGTATTTACAGAAAATGGAAGTTTTATTTTCTATTTCCAAGACTTATCAGGAAACCTTGGTAGTGTAACAGCAACCGTCAATAACATAGTTGATTGGTCCAAACCAACAGCTATTATAAAATATTCGACAACATGAGCAACAAATAGTGATGTAATCGTTACCCTAACAGGGCGAAGTGAAACATTGACCTGAGTAAACACATACACACATACATTTACCTGAAACGGAAATTTCACCTTTACCTTTAGTGATCTAGCAGGAAATACAGGTAGTATAATTGCAACGGTCAATAATATAGATAAGACTATACCAACAGCTAATGTACTTCTTAGCCCACTTTCATGAGCATATATATCATGAAATATTGTTGCAACATTGACCTGATATTCTGAAAATTTAATAATAACAAACAATGGAGGCTTAAATAATTACACCTTTACTGGTAATGGAAGCTTTATATTCAATTTCATAGACGCTGCAGGAAATACATGAAGCACTACAGCTACAGTAACATATTGGACAGGAGCATAATACAATAGAATATCTCAAAAGTATAATAAATAAAAAAGCCTTAAGGTAAAAACTTAAGGTTTTTTCTATATATACTAGACGAACACTTGATACTTTATACTTGATACTTAGTACTTCTAGCTAAATATTATATTTCCTTTAGCTTCAAATTCACCTAAATCTTCTTCATCATCATCAAGACTTGCTAAACGTTTTGTACACGCAGCACAACGTTTTACAAAGGGATCATCAAGTAAAATAGCTTGGACGACCATATCTTCAATATTGATAGTTTCAGATTTAGAATCTATATAAAAAAGTACCTCATCAGATTCCGGAGCTTCCTTTTTTGCAATTTCATCCTCAAAGACAAATCTTCCTGTATACAAAGGAACATGAACCGATCTAATAAATGATGCTCCACAACTATCACATATTTCATGGAAAGAAGTTTGGACATCACTAAGCGTACCGAGTAAAGATGTAGCATCCAAAGATTGAATGGTAAATGTTCAAGTAACACCTTCCACATCCAAATTGGGCAATTGATCAGAAAATTTATGTTCAAACACAATTTCATCTTGTCTTCCTGTTTCATTCAAGAGATCAGCAATTTTAATCTTAAATACCTTATCCTTCTTAGTTCAGGAGGAAACCTTCTTTATTCATCAAGATGACTGATTGATATGAAGAGATGAAGCCTTTTTTGTTGTTCTTAGTAAATCCTCATTTTTTGAAGATAAATCTTTCATTTGACCTTAATATATATATATATAAAACTATACGTACCCCCAAGTATACTGTTTTACTAAAAATTTTCAAATACGATATTTATGAAAAAAATGTGAAAAAATTGAGATAGTATAAGGTGAATTAAAAAAACTTCTCTGAAATTTGCACAAGAGCAAATATATTTTAATATACTCAAAGATAAGGTACAAACTGATCAAAAACTCATGGTAGCAGTAAGTGGAGGTTCAGATAGTATAATGACCGCATCTTTGATGTACAATTTTTTTTTAAAGAACAAATATAATTTACAAAACTTATTTTTTATACACTGTAATCATAATATTAGAAAAGGAAATAGTAGTGATGAAAATTTTATTCGTAATTTTTTTGAAGGAACACAGCTGATTATAGTAAAAAGAGCAAGGAATAAAAACCATACAGAGACAGAATTGAGAAATTGGAGATATGGAGAGTTTAAAAAACAAACTAAAAAATACGCCATCGATCAATTGATTTTCGGTCACAATCTTACTGATCGTATAGAAAGCACATTTCTCAATCTTTTACGTGGAGCAAATCTCAATGGATTTATTGCTATGCAAGTACAAGAAGAACATCATCTGTTACCATGAATACAGATTCTAAGGCCAATTTTGGGACTCACCAAAAACGAGATCATAGATATTTGCACCCAAAACAAGATTCCTTTTGTGACTGATCCAACAAACAAAGACATCACTACAAGCCTCAGAAATAAACTCAGAAACAAGATATTGCCAGAGTTTTATAAACTTACCCACAAAGAGACCAGGACAACAAATTCTTTCATTGAAAGCATGAAAAATATATATGAACAATTAGAAGAATCTTCTCAACAAAAAGATATTATACTGAAATCAATACCAAGATCGCCATATCGAAAAAGCATATTTGCCTATCAACGGATAATAGATACCAAAGATATCAATAACGAAAAAATAATGAAAGTAATGAAAACGCTAAATAGTTCAAACAACATTACAACTACTCTACTGAAAGAACGAACACTTTTTTTGAAAAAAAACGAAAGTGGATACAAATATTTCAACAAAACTTATGTTTTCAAATCACATGGAAAAATATATATTATTTCTGGACCACTATTTTTTTGGAAAAAAACAATTGATGCAGAAAAAACAATAAATACATTGGGAAATGTGACCCGAAAAGGACAAACATATACCATAGATAAAAAAGAATATCTAGATACAATATTAAGATTTCCGAAAAAAGGTGATAGATACAAAAATAAAACACGAAATGAATATTGTATCAATAAAAAAATTCCTATCTTCCAAAGAAATTTCATTCCCATTCTCGCCAAAAAAAATCAGATTATACATATAGTAGATACAAGAGGTAAGATTCAAGATTCAAGAACAATATAACTACATAGTTCTAGTATCATGTATCATGCATCATGTATCAATTCATCATTTAAGCATTTCATCATTTTACCATTTTACCATTTAAACAATATAGAATGCAAATACGAGAAAATATAGTACATATCATAGCAAATATAAGTGGACGAGAAAACCCACAAGCAGAATTGCTTCTCTTGATAATTTTAGGATACATTATAAGTATGATACTACTTATATCTCTCCATCGCAAACTTATAATAAGACAAAAAAAAATCCACGAACATCTTGTTCTTCTGTATGATACTATACGATACGAATTAGCTAAAGCACAATACAATTCCCCAATAGTCCAAGAAAGCGAAGGAATCAAAAAAGTAATAACAACAGAACACAAAACATATCTAGCAAACGCTACAGCAATCAAACAAGAAATACTTGCTATCGAACAAAAAAATGGACAAGAAATTATTTCCGCAGATCAACGAAGTATAATACACAAAGAAACAAAAAAGAAAAACATACTGACGATAGTTGTACAGACAATATGATGGATAAATACACTGTTTACTGTTGGTATCTATAAATTATTTCGATAACATACTATCTTTATATAGAAAATATCTCCAGATATATATTGTAGGAAAAAGAAAAAGTCCGCCATTAGCGGACTTTTTCTTTATTTTAGTCAATTGTAATTTAGTGTTTAGCTCTCACTCTTCTATATACAAGATACAATACAAAAGCAATTGCTAATGCAACCAAGACATTTTCTTTGGGTCCCGTTGCAGGAATTTTTCCGATAACAGGAGTTGTAGTGGTTGTAGAAGCATTAATTCCATTAGCAACAAAAGTATAACGATATTCTGTTCCTCCATTGTTTGGCATAAAATTGACGATATATTCACCATTTCTTGTAAGCGTAAATGTATAACTTTCCGCAGACATATTTACACTACTCAATCTTTCAAAAAGTTCACTGGTTGGATTCCAAAGGAAGATATCAACCTTATCAGAACCATCTACAGCAGTCCATCTCAAAGTCGCACTATTGCTAGTAATAGTATGAGTTACGTTTGCCAAACTCATATTTGCTCCAGGCGCAGTATGTGCAGCATCATTAGTCACATTACCCTCTCCCCATGTTTGGGTAGCAAGCTTAAACCAGATTTCATTAGAAAGTTCACCAAGAATTCCATTGTCATTTTTGGGGATTATAGAAAGATAATAGGTATTACTCGAGCTGAAGTTTTCTCCTGTTGCAGTAAGTTCCATAATTACCTCCGTACCAACAGTAGGGAAATCAAATGTTTTCTCTTTGGATTGATCGATCAAACTAGTAGTTTCTAATATTTGGGATAGTGGATATTGAGAATACATAACTGTATATTTTTTTATTTGAGCACCAAATTCATCTTGAATAACAGGTGATTTGATAACAATTTTATCTAGAGAAATCTGATCAACCGTGATCTTTTGGGTAACTGAGTATCCAAATGGTGTTTCTGTACTAAGATTATCCATCCAATCCCATAAATCTCATGTAGCCGCAGTAGTGATACCAAACAAGAGTATCCCAAGAGCAAATATACTTATTAGCTTTTTCATAAAGAAAAAATTTATAATATAAAATCAGATTTCATAATGGAATATTTCTGCTTTTAGCGTAACGCTTTACGCTAAAGAACAGTATGGGAATTTCCTTTCCAAAAACAAAAAAAAATAAGTAAATCAAAGGCACATTATACAAATAAGAAAGAAAAAAACTTGACTTTTATATAGTTAAATGGTTATAGTGGAATATTTTCTTATAGAAAAATTTGTT
>CALMEO010000103.1 GCA_937862935.1 uncultured bacterium
AAGTCTCTCATGGATTTATATTTCCATTACCACAGATATTTTCACCGGTTCCTATGCATATTCCTATATCTTGAGGACAGTTGGTACAAGTCTCTCATGGATTTATATTTCCATTACCACAGATATTTTCACCGGTTCCTATACATATTCCTATATCTTGAGGACAGTTTATGCAAGTCTCTCCATCTGCTTGTATATTGTCTCCACAAATGGAGGTACATATTCCAACATCTTGAGGACAATTATTACAAGTTTCTCCCGTATTGATCGTTCCATTCCCACATGATACCAAAGGGATTATGGTGTCTGTAGGATTGACAATAATAGTATCATTCGTGATTCCCAGAAGTGGTGTGATGTCTTCTTGATTACATCAAAATTCCAATCCTATTTCTGGACATCAATCTGTATCATATATACTATTTCGTGTTTCTTGGATAGTAGGACAAATGTCCTTGTTATCACCTATTCCATCTCCATCAGTATCAATAGTTTCTCAGCTTCCTATATTTGGTATCGTATCTAAAATATCACCAATACCGTCTTGATTTAGATCAAGTTGATTGTTGTTGTCTTTGAATGGAGCATTATCTAATGAACATACATTTTTATAATGTTGTATTAGTGTCTCTTGATTTATGTTTGTATTGTTTTCGTATGCACAATTTTTATTTTCAAAATTGATAAGTCCAAGTAAATTTTGTATTCCATCTCCATCGATATCGATATCACATATATCAGGTATTTTATCTCCATCTAGATCACATTTGTATCTTGTGTTTAGTGTTCCTTGTATCTTTGCTTCCAAACAGCTGTCTAGACCATTTACTACAATAGTGGCTTGATTTTTAAGATAGGTACATTGATCGATATATATGCTATCTTGTGGTATTACTACACCATTTTTTTGATAAGTATGAACTAAACTGCTAGATATATCTTCTGTTCCTGATTTTTGTTGTGTTATTCCATCTCAAAATTCTGTTATATGTATGAGTGGTGTTTTGAGAAAATCTCCTATGATACGTATAGAAAAATCTATTTTCTCCCCTATATTAGTTATTATTTTTGATGGGATCATTAGTAGTGCATATGATGCGAAACGTGTTTTGTCTACAATATTTATTGTAATCATATTTGTAATTACTTTACCATTGGTAAGTGTTATCGTCTGGGTAACTATTTTTTTTCACGGTTTTGTATAAGCATATTCTGTAGTGAGTGTGGTATTACTTATTTTGATAGTATCTCCAAAATTCCAATCTACGGTAAGAATATCTTCTTGTTTGATATTATATGTTTTGGTATCGAAAAGTATTTTCTGATTGATTTCTGGATTACTACTATTGCTTTTGAGGATTGCTCATTTTCCATCTTCTATTCCTAGACTAAAATAACTAATACCTGCTAATTTTTCTTTGCTATATCATTTTACTAAAACCTGATTTTCTCCTGTTTGTTTAAATATTCTTTTGATACTTTCATTTGCTTTTTTTTTGATAGTAATATTTTCATTGAGAAATATCCATTCTATTCTATCAAATTCTCCAAATGTTGATGCGGAGAGCGTGCTTTCTATATTTCTATTTCCCCCTATTACACTTGCTCTTGTTTGTAGTGCTTTGTTGTCTCCTTTTTGCCCTCATATAACTACGATTGTCTGTGCTTTGGCATCATGACTATTACCTTTTGCTAGTACTTGTACATTGTATATGCCAGGCTCAACAAATGTATGCGTTATCGGTGTTCTTTCTCATTTTGTTCCGTCCCCAAAATCTCGCAAAATCGTATGTACGTCTCATGTGCTGATTGCAGTAAATGTCGTTGTTACGGGAGCACTTCATTCTAGTTTATCTAAACTAATATAGAGCCCTATTTGATTAGTTATGTTTTCACAGGCATCTCCAATACTATTTTGATTATTATCTAGTTGGCCTGTATTTATTACAAATAAACAATTGTCTGTATTTGTTGTTCGCTTGGCTATATCTATTTTTCCTTGTTCATCTACGATTCCTATAGGATTTTTTATTCCATCACCGTCAATGTCATTATCACACACATCTCCTATAGTATCTTTATCAGTATCTTTTTGTGTGGGATTATAGGTGTTTGGACAACTATCTTTTGCATTAGTTCTTCCATCACAATCATAATCATTATTGAATGCACAATTGACCTTTCCATTGAGTTTGAATAATGTCTCTATTACTGTTTTCCCGTCTATATTTTTATCTGTGTTGTTCCATTTATTTTGATCTATATTTATAATACTTTGATTGTAGAGAAGATTGAGCTCAGCAACTGGCCAATATCATTGTTTTATCTTACCTATTTCTTGCATTGAGCATTTTGCTAGATTAAACATACAATATTTTAGATATATATTTACGTCATTACTATTTTGTAATGTACAGGTATTTTCACATACTTTGCTTTTTTCACTAATATTTTTTATATCTTCAGTGGTAAAGTTTTTTGCTTCATAACTATCTATTTTGAGCTTACTTACTCGTGTATTTACTTCTTTTCGATTGAGACGAAGATCTTTGTAGATATATTTGGCTATGATGTTGATTATTACTTGAATAAACTCTGCTGTTGTTGTGTTTTTTGTTCCACAAAATTGTCCTCCACATACAGGACTTGTAGCTTTTGGATATCATCTCATATAGGTATTATCTCCTACATAAGCCACACAATAGTAATAAGAAATGTTGTTATATAGTCATCATCAAAAATTTATGTCTGCAAAATCTTTTCCTGGTGTTGTTGTAAACGTAGACCAAAACTCTTGTACATATTTTTTTATCATAGATTCATTTGGATTTATACAATCTTTACATTCTACACTATTCAATAATCTTGAAAGATCATAACGAGAAATGTTTTCTTGAGCTTCTATTTTTGTAACATCTACTCCCATGGTTTTGAGTTGATTGAAAAAATCTTCATAGGTAGCAAATACCGATGTTCATAATAATCAAATCAGTGATATAACCATTGTTCAAAGTACTCTTTTCATGTGATTATAGAAAGTGAAAGGTACTAGGTGGAAGGTGAAAGGTCTTTGTTCCTTATCCCTGCTATATAGTATATCTAAAATTGTTTTTTTTGCAATTATATTCAATGTTTCTCTCTGATTATATTATCCAACTTTTTGTTTAATTTCAATATTTCCTTCTCCTATTTTTTTATATTCTTGAGGGAAATTTTTTAGTTCAAATTCTATGCCGGTTATTTCGTCTATTCAAACTCCATAATGTACACCAGTTTCTTCCATCTCTTTTTTAAGTAATGATTGGCGTTGCCTTTGTGTATAATGGACTTCAATAATTGTGTTTTTAATAATTCATAATCCTGGTATAATATTGCCTTCTATTCTTACAAATTCTGCTAATACTATTGCACCAGCTGATTCTCAAATAATATATTCTGCCTTGTATATGAGTTTTTGGAGTGTTTCACTTTCATGAATTTTTTGTAATAAATTTTTTGTTTGTCATCATCACATAATAATAATGAATGGATTTTTTGCTTTGGCTATATCCTTTGATGATTTAGCATTAAGATATTCTATACCATCTAAGTTTACGTTTTTTATAAACCAATCTTCTCATCGAGCTATTTCTGTTTCTGGAGATCTTGCAAAAGGAAGATATAGGACTTGTTTTGGATTATTCTCTCTTATAACTTTTTCTATTAATTTGAGTTGTTGTATTATGTGATTATTATCAACACTTGCTCATCCAAAAAGGTATAATTTCATTATTTTATATTAGTGACTAAAATGTTGTCTGTTTTTATAGGTATTTATCGTTAGTATTCAAACTTTTCTTGATAATAATTCTCGAAAAGATACAAGTAACGAGTATCAAGTAACGAGTATCAAGTAAC
>CALMEO010000104.1 GCA_937862935.1 uncultured bacterium
CACAGGAATAGTTGACTGTGGCCTTGAATCACAAGGCATGAACATCTATAAATGAGTGGAAGAACTTTCATGAACAGCTACTTATGTCAGCTTCTTTGATTTACCCAATTTGATTTTTTCGGGAATAAATGTGCAAGCATTACTTTCTGGAAAAACAATCTATCTCCAAAAAATGTTTACTCTTATCGTAAAAGCATTTCCTTCCAACCGTGTTTATCAAGCTACTAATAATACTAATACCTGAGAACTTAGATTCTATGATATGAATAAGACATTGATAGGAACAAGTCCACTCTTTACGCTTAATGGTGCATGAACAGGTTCAGTAGATCTTAATATTCCTGCATGAACTTACTATGCTGTATTTAAGTGACAGTCTCATCTTGCATCGTATATCAGTGGTGTCATTGTTACAGAAAACGGATCACTGTTCTTTGATTTTACTACAGGAGTTGATTTGTACAATACGCAACAATTGAACGACGCTGAAGATGATGGATATAGATACCAAACAGCCTGAGATCTCAAAAATACTAATGGCGAGTATGATTTTATTATCAATGGAAATGACATAGCCATCTTAACGATGAATGGATTACAGGAATGAGGTATGGATGTTTTGGATCCTAAAAATTTAAATGGAGATACTGCTGTAAATGCTTCAGATATCAGTGTGATTTGAGTAAATTTTGAAAAAACTGATCCTTACTTTGTAGATAATAATTTTTTTAACTGGTAATAACTAATTGAAACATGAACAAAACAACAACAGGAAAAGTTATTATATTCTCTCTACTTAGCGTGCTAAGTATTTTGGGAGTAGTGACTTTCGCCGCAGATCCAAGTTTCAGTCTTAGTGTAAATTCTGGGACACAACTCAAACTTCATTGTAATTATACCATGGGTATAATGATCAATCCATGATGAGTAGGGTATAATGGATTTGATAGTACCCTAAAATTTGATAGCGGCAATGTGGTGATCAACCACATATCTGTTAATCCTTTTTTCACTAGTTCGACTACTGGATACATCAAGAGTGGATATCTGTATAGAAGTTATGGAGTAAGACCTGCTTGATCAGGTAATACAGCAATACAGGCTGCAACTTTTTGATTTACAACAACACAAAATATACTGAGCACGATGATTGAATTTACTACCCTTGCAGGAAATACTATCGTTTTCGATAAGAATACGACTGATGATGGTGCAGTAATCAATTCAAGCATATCGTCTTTGGATATCCTTACAGGTATAACTAACGCTACGTATACACTTATTCCTTTGCCTTGTATTATAGACAATGAGGCACCGACAATAAATAGTACTACACCAACAAACTGAGCTAGATACATAGCTACAGGATATCACATATGATTTCTCGTCTATGACTGGATTGGTGCAGGAAATGTATCATGACCAGCACCATTAGGAACAAATAACAGAAGTCACTACCGATATGCTGGAGGAGCCACTAGTTTGGGTAATTATCAGTCTGCGCCTACTACTGTAGATAACCAGGAATGAGTAAATAGTTGAAGTCTTAGGGTCACGGTTGCTTGCCCTAGCTGTGTATGAGGATGGTCACACGTACTTACCCAAGCTAATTTGAACATCACACCATGGACAGGAAATGGTTCTATCAATGCCGACACACGAGATAGTGCAGACAGATGATATATGGTAAATTTTGCTGCACCAGATCCTTATGAAATAGAAAAACTCGTTACAGTAACTATACAAGCTACAGACAATCCTAATGAAAATAGCGTTATCCATACAGGTACTCATTCATTTTCATTTAATGCACCATCAATACCAACAATTACCAGACTCAGTCCTGCTACATCGATCAATGTCGCTACAAATATCAGTCCTATTATATTTAGAATGGCTGATGATCGGGCTGGAATCAATCCGGATACTATCAAGATAACTATCCCTGCAATTATGTCATGAGCAACACTATTGTATACATGATATACCTATTCGGGAAGTGATCTTACTCTTCTTCTTAGCTGAGGTGCTGTAGGTACGGGAAATTCTTGAGCATATCAAGTATCCTTTATTCCTAAACGAACATTTCCATCAAATACTACTATAA
The DNA here is from genome assembly GCA_937862935.1 of uncultured bacterium. Classification (GTDB taxonomy): domain Bacteria; phylum Patescibacteriota; class Gracilibacteria; order Absconditabacterales; family Absconditicoccaceae; genus CAJBLF01. The sequence goes on from CALMEO010000104.1 coordinate 2,108, forward strand.
ACATTACCTGATCCGTATATGATTATGCAAACAATCTCTGAACCTATGCGAGTAGCTTTACCACAAGCATGAGTTGTGCTGATCGATGATGTTCCGATGTATTCACACTCAATATTTTATGATGAACTAATATAGGAAATTATACATTTACTTGAGGATTAATCATTATCACCTGAACAAATCTTTCTTCACCATATCCATATCTTACATGAGTGGATAACGATATTCTTATGTGTGGACGACCCTATACAGGAACAATCCTTACAGGAAACATCTGAATATATGATCTCAGCGGAATACAAATCAATGGAAATATTTATACCGAAGATACACTCTATATCACTGGAGAAGATTGATTGGATTTTATATATAATAATGGTGTTATTATCATCCAATAATAATTGACTACTATGTGAGCATTTTACTAAAAATTTTACTATATAATTATTCCTATGAAAAAGATTATCACACTACTCACCCTTAGCTGTTTGTTTTCTATCTCTATGGCTACAGAAATAAGCTTTTCTCCTGAAAAATGAGAGGTTGCTAATAACTGTCTTGTAGCTCTTGATATCATGATAGACACGGACAATAAAGAAATAGCAGCAAGTGATATTGTTATAGAAAGTTCTCTAGATTTTGTAGATTTTGTACCTTCAAAATTATTTCCTTATTTCTTACCACCCAAAGTAAGTAACAATCTTATTCATCTCGTTTGATTTACCGTTGACCCAAAAAATCGTGTCCAAGGAAGTTGAAGTATTGGAACTTTGTATATGCAGCAGAAAAATACTTCTGACGCTGATGGTACATTGAAACTCTATTTCAAAAAAAAATGAGATACTACGGATAGTAATCTCAGTATTGCATGATGAATAGATATTCTTGATAGTGTAGGATCAGCATATTTTACTTTTACCGAAAATTGAGCTTGTGCTCATGCAGTAGGGGAATCTCTCAATGGAGGAATAGCAGACAAATCAGTCAAAATGTTATTAGCAAAATTAGATCGTCAGCAATTATTCCAAAAAATATTCAATCGAAAAGTTATTAGTCTCTTTGCTGGACTACTTATTATCATTACTCTTTTATTCATTTACTATAAGGGTACAAAAAAATGAAAAACCGTGTAGTACAATATACACTTTCTCTACTCTTATGTTCACTTTTTTGAGGACTATTTTCTCTTGTTGCTGGACAATATTATT
>CALMEO010000105.1 GCA_937862935.1 uncultured bacterium
ATATTTGACAAAAAAGAATATTTTGAATATAATTATTATATAAATATTTTATAATTTATAATAGCATTATGTGAAATTTCCTTCATCCAACTATCAAAAGATATACAACACGTAGAATCGAACATTTCAATAAATATAAAAAACATTATATATTTTGTTACTTTTGATGATTTGCTGTAGTAAAGATGATACTTGTATTTATTGGATTATTTAGTGCTATAAACATATATAACACTACATTTGCAGCAGGAACAACACTTTCCGTGGGAGATATAGTTATTGTTAGTACAAACGCTACTGATCCAGATTCTTTCGAATTTTTTCCTCGTAGAGATTTGGTTGCAGGGACAACAATTTATTTTACCGACAATGCATGGAGTGAAAATAATACACGAAGATCAACAGAATGAACAATTAAATATACATCACCTTGAACTATACCTGCAGGAACAGTAATAAGTTTTATCGCTTGATACGAAACTACGTATCCCACCATCTGGGAATCATCTTGATCATTTTTATTTTCAACGGCTTGAGATAATATATTCATATACCAATGAACAACATATAACGATCCTAATCCAAATTTTATTTATGGTATAGGATGGTGAATAGCTACTCCACGAATTACTAGTGGTTCACCGACAGCAAATAATTCATATATCCCCACATCATTAACGCCATGAACAACCCTACTAACATATACCCCATGAACACATAAAAACATACAATATGGATGTTTTAACCAGGGAATTCTTAGTAACAATTTTTTATCCACCATCAGTAACGTTCTCTATCGATCTTGATCAGTATCAACAAGATATTCACCTATATCATGTACATTTGACGCAGTTAAACCACAAATTTCTATAGATTTAGCAGATGGACAAAATGATCCCACCTCATGAAGTGTAATAAAATTTCTCGTGACATTTTCTGAACCTATTACTACATGAGATTTTACCTGTAGTGATATCTGATTAGTAGGAACTGTAGCAACTAAAACATGTGAGACGATTACTGAAATAAGCCCTAACAACGGAACAAGGTTTGAAATCACGGTACATACTACAAACAATGGTTTTCTGAGATTAGAAATTGAACCTGAAAAAGTCACGGATATCGCTGGTAATCCAAATGATTGGCCAACAGTAATTGATGATAGCGTGACCATTAATATTACCCCACCCCAACTTTCAGAGATCACGCCTATAGCTACACCAAGTAGCAATACTACACCAAATTATACTTTTAGAACCAATGAAGAAGGATCAATCACGTATTGATGATCTTGTACAAGTTCTACTACTGTGGCTAACCCCTGAAACAATACTATCACACTAGACACATTGATCGATGGAACATATACTGATTGTACTATTGTCATCACTGATGAGTTATGAAGCGTAAGCGCACCCTTATCTATAAGTTCTTTTACTATAGACACCTCAGTCCCTTTTATTACAGAAACAATACCGGTTAATACACCCACAAACAATACCACACCAAATTATACTTTTAGTACTCATGAATCATGATTACAGATTTTATATGATGGAGGCTGTACAAGCACGACGACAAATACACTCTCATGAGCAAATACCATAACATTTGAATCACTAAGTGAATGAACATACAATAATTGTGTCATTAGTATTATTGATTGAATAGGGAATACAGGAATATTACATGTACGTAGTTTTACTATAGACACTCTAGCACCTATCATTAGTGAAATCAATTCCTTTGCTACTCCAACCGAAGATACTACTCCAGAATATACTTTCACTACTAATGAAACAGGGAATATTATTTATTGATGATCTTGTACTAGTTCTACTACTGTGGCTATGCTAGGAAATAATACAATTATCTTAAACCCCTTGACACCATGATCCTATAGTGATTGTAGTATCACTGTCAGTGATTGAGCCTCCAACGTAAGTAATACATTATCATTTTCACCATTCATTATTACCATTTCTCCAAGTTGAAATGACTGATGATGAGGTATTGTGTTACATATCGATAATTGTCCCTATGGAGATGAATCGTCAAGTTATTATGACGGGACATGTGCAATCGAAAACGATGAACATACAATAAAAGAATATATACCAGAGGACATAGAAACCTATCCAGTAGGAATAGAGACAGATTGACACGCCACTGCAAACACACAAAGAAACAATAGAACACTCAATAGAAAAACATTAGCAAAATTCTTGGTGTTCTTTGCTAAAGATATATTACATCTTACTCCTGATACAAAAAAATCATGTATTTTTATTGATACAAAAAACGAGACTCCCCATGATCAATTAATTATACAACATTCGTGTCAACTCGACTTAATGTGATTACAACAAAATGGAACAACAACATTAGAGACGTTTAGGCCACTGACAATAATAACTCATGAAGAATTTATAACAACACTTTCAAGACTGATTTTTAACAACAAAAATAATATTTCCTTATCTTCTTCTTTAAATTTTTATTCTAATCATGCCTTAGCATTACAAAATATTGATTTATTGCAAAATATTCCAGCGAATATTACTCAAGCTGTTGTTGTTGATATACTAAAAACAATTTATAATAACCCAAACATCATAGAAAGAGAATAAGATATTTATTAATTCTTCTTAATAAGTGATCAAATATATTAGTAATATTTTGAAAAGAGTAAAAAACAATCATACTTAGTACTTGCTTCTAACCACATATAAATGACCTCTAAAATTTGATTATCCTTCAAAAATATGTTTCAGTAGTTTTGTGTGCATGATGGATCAATATTGAATACATCAAATATTTGACAGAAAAAATTTTCTGAGTATAATCAAATATACTACTGTTATCAGTATAGCATAATGCGCTCTTTAACACTGCCAATCCCCTTTTGGTATATACTATAGTCTAGGAAACAACCTCTACTACAATTTTTATAAAGATTGACTTATATTTGAGTTTATCTTTATGTTTTTATATTTTATATTCTACGACACATGAAAAATTTAAAACTTGCAGGTGTAGTTACTACACTTATCGTGGCTGTAGTTGCTGTTCTTAATCTTGGACAATCTTTTGCAGCCAATACTAGTACAGATACAACACTTGGTATCACTATGGGAACACTTAGTTTCTTTAAAGATACCGGTGCTACAATGGATAGCTACTTTAGTCATGCTGCAAATGCTGCAACTGCTATAGATATCGGAACCTATGCAGCGGACATCAATGCTATCAGTGCAGCATCAGCTGGAGATCATAGATTTACTGTTGTTGATTTGAAAGGAACTTCATTTACCATCACTCTTCAAAGTTCTGATCTTACTGCCGTTACTGCATCTGGTGATGCATTAAATATTCCAAAAGCTGGTATCGGATACACAGGTACTGCTCGATTTGGTACAGGAAAAGCTCTTGTTGCTGCTCCTACTACCGCAGCAGATATCGGTACTGCCCCTGTAACATTCGTTTCTAGAACCAATAATCTTGGAGTATCAAAATTCTCTCAAGAAATTACGCTTAAGGTAGCTGTTCCTGCTGCACAAGCTCCAGGAGCATATACTGGTCTTCTTACCTTTACTTACTAGAATAGACTAAGAAATATTACCAACTTAGCTGAATATACAAAAAAAATCTAGGAATTCACCATGCATATTGCATGACCTTCCTAGACTATACTATCTATCAGAACGGGGATGTACTATGTACGATAGACAAAGAAACTACCTTTTGGGTAGTTTTTTTGTTTTATTGGAAAAAAGGAATACTTTTGTATAATATCGGAGCAGTAAGATAATCAATACCCAAACAAGATATTTTTGAAAAAATAAATATTCTCTGACCTGGATATCGATAAACTTTGCTTTGCGCATCAAGACAGAAAAATTCATCCCATCTCCCATTTTGACGCTTTTGGTATAATAAACGAGACATCAATTAATCGTTCATGTAGCTCATTTGGGTAAGGTAAATGTAGCATGGTGAGTTATTGTACTATTTGCTGGTATCGTAAACGAAGCAGTAAATCCTGTCACATATTTTCAGAATTTTTGGTTTTCTCCTTGTTGCATGCATGCTTTATTTTGTCGTTGATCGTTGGTAACTGTTCCATCGACAAATTCTATAGTTGCCTGGATATCTTTAGTAGACATATTCCTCGCTTTGAGACAAATATCCTGACGTCACTTGGATGCAAGCGTATAGACAATTGCTTTTTGTCCTGGTTTATTACAAAAATCTATTTCTATCTGAGCGAGATCAGCATTAGCTTCATTGAGTTTATTTCCATCTACCTTTGCATCTATATATTTCATCCCAGTATCTGCACTAGTGTATGCACATACTCGTAGCAAAAAAAATACCGCTATAAAAATCTTTTTCATCTCACTATAAGACAAATAAAGTACATTGATCCATTCGAATATATTATCTATTTCTTTCTCTTTGGTTTCGTCTTAGTTTTTATTTTGTGGTTAGTTTGATGATGCACGTGATGTGGAGTAGATTTCTTTGCATTTCTTTTTTTGAGATCTTTAATAAGAAGGAAAATAATACCCACAACAAGCAGTATTCAGATAAGAGTAATATAGGTGACTATATTCCGAATTCAAATAGTTGTTTTTTCTTCTGTCATTCACACAATAGTTTCTTGCCCACCAAAACTAAAAGGTGTATTGCTGATAGCAAGTTTTACTTTGAGATTATATGCAGGGATAGTAGTAATCTTTTTTGTAATAGTTAATGATTCCCCTTTAAGCAATTTGCGAGTTTCTACAAAGGTATCCTTATATGTTAGTATATTGGAAGCAACTCAGGTAATCACAACATCTTGTTCTATACGTGAAACATTGTGTACTTTGATTTGAATGCCATAAGAATTATCTGATTCATCTTTATATATTCTAATCTTGGAGTTGTGAGAAATATTTGTACCATCAGCATCAGTAAAATCTTCTAGAACGATTCCTTTTTCTTGTGCGTTTGAGGGATTCCCCACAATAACGTCGATAAATTTTGCTCTACGCATAAGAATAGAAAAGCTAGTAGCTGTAGTAGCAGTATCTTGTACTGGTTCTACCACAGAATATACCACACATCAATGATAGAGTCCGTCCATGTTTGTTGGATAAAGTAGTTTTGCTTCTTTCTTTATAGTCTCTCCTGCTTTTAATGTAACAATTTGATCATATCCCGTCACATATTTTCAGAAATTTTCTACATCAGCATCACTCAAACATGCTTTATTTTGTCGTTGATCATTGGTAAATGTACCATCGATAAATGACACTTTTACGGTTACTGGATCAGTTGAGCCATTGGAGAGATTATAACATATACCAGTTTCCACTCCTGGAGCTATCTGATAGTGTAAAGCATTTTCTGTTGTATCACAATAGGTAAGTGAAACATTAGAGAGATCATCGGCATGGACTTGTCCTATAAAAGCAAGAACAATAGGAAATATTCGTAAAAATCTTTTCATTGGTTTATAAGAAAAAATAAAGAACAGATACGTTTCTAATTTTTTATAGGAAATCAAAAATCATATTCAATACTAAATAGCCTAAGCTCTGTGAGGAAACTATCCTTGTAATTCTTTAAACTGGATATCAGCTGGAAGTTCAAAATCAGCTCCTTGTACACCTTTTTTACAACTAAAAGACATAGGCGTATCTGTATCGGTATCTGTCGATGCATCATTCAAACCTTCTTCTGTTTCTTCTTCATCGTATACCATCTTCCATCATTCTTTCGACATACTACTTCGAGTATAAGACAACCCATCTTTGATGATTGTACTCATTTCTATATTCATACCCTCTACTGTTCATTTTACATCAGATCTCATCTTTTTTCCATCTATATACAAAATTCCATTCATCTGAACACCATCTTGTAAGGTAGTCATAGTACATGTCATTTTTCCTCCTTTCTTATACAAATCATCCATAGTAGACTCAAATTTTTCTTGAGTCATTTCTTCTGCTACTACAGGTGTATCTTCCTCTACTTCTGGAGTAGTAGTTGTCTTCCCACATCAAGTAAAGACAATAAGTCACATAAGCACAGCTAGTGAAAATACGGTTTTTTTCATAGGTAAATAGATAAGCAATAAAAAACACTGTCTTATAATTTTTGGAACGTGTTTTTCAATATATTGTTATATATTCAGATATATCTTAATATAAGGTATACGTTATGACTCACGTATAGCTTCCTATATTTTGCAAAGGCGGAACATCTACTTTCCAAACGGTTTGGAGTCCATACGTTCCTATTACCCCTCCATTTGCTGCTGTATCTCTTTTGATAAACGTCAAAGGCGCAGCCGTAAAATATTGATATACTCACGTGATTGCCGAATATACTCTTGGATTGCTTGTGCCTGATAAAGTCACGATATTATTTAATGCTTTGATTGCTATCCTACTATATGGTAAGACATCACCGTTTGTATTTGTTATATTGCTTATGGAAATAGTTGTGTAATATCCCGTATTTGCTCCCATAGTATCAATAATTTTGAAATAATCATTACTTCCACTAAATGTTTTTTCTAATGTATATGCTTGGTCGTATGCAGTTCGTAGACCAAAATCAAAATTTACTGGACCAGTAATCGTTAGTGTCCCTCCAGCCATAGGATGTACTATCAATCATCATGTATATATAATACTTCCTGTCCCTCCATATACGTTCATATAATTGAGTTGTACATTATAGGTACCACTCGCCAATGCACCTATATCACTTGCTGTTCGCGTCCCATCTTGATTATTAATTGCTGGGTAGGTTGTTCCACTGATAGTTAAAGATATTGTCATCTTAGTATCAGCAGCAATTCCTGTCAGGGTTGAAGTACTTGTGTATACAGTTTTTGGGGTAAAACTTGGTTTCAATATATACAAATTTTCTACCTGTATTTGAGTAATTGGGCTATCATATATCTTCACTTCATCGATTAGACCATTTCGGTATTGACTTGTTGTCCAGCGCCCTATAGATAAGGGAAGATTTGTAAGTCCAGCGGTATAGGTATTTGACGCTTCTAATACTCCATTGATATACAGTTTGGTACCTACAGCGTCTTTAACTACCACTACATGATATCGTTTGTTTGCTTCTAGTGTCGTCAAAGAGGTGAGCTGAGTATTGTAATATATGACTATCTTATTGGCTGTACTTTTACTGATTTCGAAGCCATCCACGCCCTCACTTCCTACAATTGTTCTTCGATTTGCATCAATTACACTAGAATTGAATCGAGCACTAATAGAATAATTGGGAAGTGTATATGTTCACACCGTTATGTATTGAGTACTTCCGTTGAATGATCAAATTACCGTTTCTCCTGATCGTGAGCTATTACTTATCGATCCATATCCTGTCGTTGCGCGATGATTTGATGACCAATCATAAAATTTTCCACCACTCAATCCTCCGTTGATTCGTAGTTGTTGTCAGGAAATAAATCCTGGAGGATCATAGAACTGGAGAGATAATCATGTCTTTGTAGAATCTAATACTTCGTCTGGATTCCAATCAATAAATGCTCCTGTCAAAAATCTAATATTTAAGTTTTCTTTACTATTTTCAGCCATATGCTCAAGTGCATTTCCACTCAAGCTTATAATAACTGTATTTGTTCCACTCAAAGTATAATGTCATGTAAGACCTAGTGGAAGCATATCTATCTGGATATAGTTTGCTACTACTGGAGAGAATGATCATGTTCACAAGGTAACGATAATATCTCAAGCTATGCTTCCATTATCTATCCCCTGGTTTTCGAGCCATCCTGTTGTGGAATAGTGTAATCGATTCTTTATCCAATCGACACTAGCGGTAACACTTCAGGTTTTACCTCCCAAACTTAAAAGATCAAAGGTAAAATCTCCATTTCCCGTAAAGGTATAAAAAAGTGATCATGCATTATTGGTCACTATGATCCCTGTAGTATTAAATCATGTGAGTGTAGCAACTACGGTACCTGTAGTTATATTATCTGATGTAGGAGTATATTGAATACTTGCAATTGGTGGTGGATTTGTATTTATTTCGAATCTTGCGCCTGTGCGATTACCGAGCGTATCTTCGACTATAAATTCGTAACTGTTTTGTCCAGAAATAACCGTTCATGAAAGATAAGGTAGGCCATTGAGGAGTGCTCATGAAAGATTATCATCCGCGAAGGTTATCGTAACATTTCACGGATATATGTATCACGAAATTACTCATATAAAAGTCGGTGGAGTTTTATCTATCCAATCTACTGCGGCGATAGTTGATCCTATGTTACCATCGCTATCTTGATATATAAAAGTAAATTCACCATTTCCGGTAAACACATAACTATTATTTCCACCATTGTTTGAAATAGTTATCTCTTCTGAATACCCCGTCAATGTGGCAATAACATTACCACCCGTCAGTGATGCGGGAGTATAGATAATAGTTGCTGTTGGTACTACTGTAGTAGTTTCACGTTGTTTGTAGAGAGAGAGAATTTCCTCACTAGATAAACTTCTTGCATAGATACGCGAATCATCTATATAGCCATCAAAATAATTGGTGGTACTTCCTACATATCTTCCTATCCTCACCTGTTGGTTGGTACTAGCAAATGTTGCTGTGGTTGTTGCTGTCACCATAGGGACACCATTGAGATATAATGTTCTGCTGGTATTACTATTAAACACCCCTGCAATATGATATCGTTGTCCTGTCAGTAAAGTCTGTGAGGTATTTACTCTTGCTGTAGTATTTCTAGCGACTATAGAGGGGGCACCATTTATTAATTGAATACCATAATACGTGGTTGTAGTTGCCGAGTTTCCCATCATCATAATCGCATCTGTTCCTGCAATAGTATCCGTATTTATCCAAGCAGAAAAAGTAAACGGATATGCGGTGATCGCTATACTTCATCTTTGTGCATAGTTATTAGTTCCATTGAATGATAAAACCGTTTCTCACAAGAGATTAGTATTTACCAAAGAGCTGAACCCACTAAAGTGGTATGCATTGGAACTACTATCTCGTAGAGTAGTTCCATTTAGACTACTATCGAGGAGTACGCGCAGACTAGTATCTCATAGTTTTTCAAAGAAAATATTTTCTTGCGTTTCTCGGATAGTATCTATTCCACTAAATTGTGCATATACTATTTTATTTCCACTGCTTGTAGTATCTATATCCCATAAAGAATATCCTGTATACGTGATCCAAGGTGCAGCATCTAGCTCTCCCGTGGTGTTTCCAAATCTCATATGTGTAGCTCATGAAACGTTTGCTATGAGCTGTATACGTCCAGTATAGGTTTTGGAATCTCCACTATTTATAGTAAATGCTCCTGCATTAAGATACTGTATAGGACGCTCAAATCAACCCGCACGAGCAAGATACATCGCATATATCTGTTGTGTTGATAATCCTGTAGCATAGACACGCACATCATCGATATATCCATCAAAATAATTGGTAGTAGTTCCGACATATCTTCCTATTCTTGTTTGTTGATTGGTGGCAGTAAATGCTACTGATGACGTATTTTGTGCTTGTTGTATACCATTGACATAGATAAATCTCTGGGTAGCAGAATTAAATACTCCCACGATATGATATCGTTTGCCTGGTACAAGCGTCTCTGGACTAGTTCACACATATGCTGTAGTATTTCTAACTGATATACAAGGTTTTCCTGCATTGAGTTCGATACCATAATAGGTAGTTGTAGTTGCTGAGTTTCCTACCATTACGATAGCATCTGTCCCTGCAATAGTATCCGCATTTACTCGGGCAGAGATGGTAAACGGATATGTAGTGAGTCAGATTGTTCCTCTTTGTGCGTATTGACTCGTTCCATTGAGGGACAACACTTGTTCTCCTGATATCGTTGGATTGGTGATCGATCACAGTCCACTAAAATTATAGGCATTGGGAGTACTGTCTAGAATATTTGTACCATTCATTGCTCCGGTTATCTGTAATCTTAGTGTGGAAAGCACGTCTCCTTGGTTGAGTAAAATACTATCTTGAATCGATTGAATACCATTCACCCCACTAAATTGTGCATAGACCGTTTGGACACCATTTACACTGAGAAGATTCCAATTGGACTGTGGAGCATAAGAAGTCCAAGAAGCTCAGGTCAATCAACTTTCCGTGTTAGAAAATCTCATAGTAGTTGCTCCAGGAATATCTGCATTGAGAAGTACTCAGGTGCTCGTTGTTATGGATTCGTTATTATTTATAGAAAAAGTACCTACAGGAGCCCCTATAGCAAAATAGGTAAAATGGTTTGCTTCAAAGATTACATAAGGACTACCGTCAATATCTTGTACGAAAGTAGAATCACTATATATTCGTGTTTCTCCATCTTGAGAATATTTTATCTCTACACTATCCCCTATAGTTTTTCCTGGTACAGGGACTCTAAATGTTGCATACATAATATCCCCTTGTTCATTTTCAAGTTGGATATGCTCATCACTTCAGACATCAATAACTGCGAGTACCTCCTGATGTGTATCATGTGCGACTATGTCAGGAGGTGTAAATACTGGAGGAATAAGTTCTCCTGTAAATTCTTGCCCATCTGCTGTTTTGAGAAGCGTTCCCTCCGGTATAGATACTTCTGCTATTTGTCCGCTCAATTCGTTGCTGGATTGCAATATCACCGGAAGCAGTAATTTTCAACTCAAATTAGCAAAATCCAATGTCATGTCACCTACCAGTGTTTGTGAACTCACAGGAAGTAGAGTCAAAACTCATGTTTGATATCATTGTGCATAAAGATAATGCAGAATTGCTTTTTCATCTAAACTGTTAAATACTACTCCCACAAGATCACCACTTATGTACGATCCGCTAGATAGCGATCCCGAAAAGAATACTTGGTGTCAAGTATCTAGCAATACTCCTGATACTAATAATGGATTACTCAGTGGATCAAAAAGTACTAGAGTATTTACTCAAGGAAGCGTTCCTATAGGATCTAATGTCTCTTGTCCGCTGAGAGAAATAACCGTGTCTCAGGTGGAAGGGAGAAGATCCGAGGGAACAGATTCTATGGATCAGCTGGAAATAGTTTGTTCTTGAAGTTGTTGGTGTAATGTAATCTCATAGGACTGATATTCTATGTACGATTGATTTAATGTTTTTCTTGTTGTAGGTCCGAGATATCCTCTCAAACTTACCGGGTCTTGCTCAGTCACAATATTTTTGGCTAATTGATATTGATAGATAGCTTCTATAACTGCGTCTGAATAGATACCATCAAATTCACCAACATACAATTGCACCCGGGAGAGAAGTTTTTGGAGTTGGATAATCTTCTCATCATAACTTTCTCTCTCATATGCACGATCAAAATATCCAGTAATGATTTCTTCTTGTTGAGTCACTATATCTTCCTGTAGAGGATCTTGGCTTAGTGGAGGAATATCATTTGACGAGAAAGAACTTCATCAAGCACTTATGATGATATTTTCTTGGGATAGTTCTGGAGTAATCACGTCTGGGATTTCAATACTAGCTTCTGTGTCCAGGATATTTCCTGTCTCTAGGACTTCTAATATCGTCTCTACTCATCAGGTTGTGGTGTCTATTGCATCGATATCTTTTCATCATTCTCCTGTCAGTTGATCAATGGTAATTATCTCTTCTGGCAAGGTAGTATCTGTATATGTACGCAATGAATGAGAATTTAGATTTGGATATTTATTATTGAAATATCTTCTTATTTCGTCTCTCATCTCTGTAGAAATAGAACTATCATAGACGAGAATTTCAGCGATATATCACCCCAAAGGTTCCTCTTGAGAGAATCAAAAAGTTCCCAATCAAAATCCTATCGGTGAATAGGTATAGAGGTTATTGCTTGTTATATTTGCGCCATTATCACATACATGGGATTCATTACCATCATTACTCAGTCATACAACCATAAATCTTGGTGAAGTATATCCTTTTCCTCCTACGATACCCCCTGATGCAACATATGCAAATCTTTCGTTTAGCAGCCCTACATACCAATTATTGAGCCCTTGGACTACGCGAGCATTGTTTAAATATGGATTCTGTACATTATATACCACGTACATACTGTATGGTGCGTTGACTGAAAGATTTGTTCCCATCCCATCATCGACATCATCGAAATAGATTGCAGGATGTCAACTAATGATATTCGTTTCATAGATTGGGCGTCTAGAACTCTCTGGCATGGAAGCTTGCATTCCATTTTTTCTTGTATCTTCCCATATACTGATATGATTATTATCGAAAACTAATGAATCGTAATCACTAGCATCAAGCCAAAGTAATAATCATGGAATACTATTTGGATTGATAATTCAACTCAATTCTTCTGATATATTATCTCAGCTCGTAAATGATTGTTCTTCAGAAATAATTTCTTCTGAAACCATTTCTCCACTTTGATTGCTTCATGAAATAATTTCTCCACTTCATAAAAAATTCACTCCTCATGTACTCATTTCTCACGACAAATTTTCTTCTGATAAGATATTTCACGTTGATTGTGTTTCGAAAATAGTATTACCTGAGAGATCATACACTGCTTCACCATCAAGTGATGCTAGTATTCCAGAAAAAATTTCTTCGGTTGTTTGTTCTGACGATTTTAGTGATTCACCTGCTCATATTTCTCAGTCTATTGGCGAGGAATGTTCACCCTCATCTGTAAGAATTATTTCCTCTTGTGACTGATCAGGGATGATCTGTGGTTCATTTTCTATTACGATAGGCGCATCACTCGGGGGTACATTAATATCATCACCTCTATTGAATGTTGTGATACCGTAAAGATAAAAAACAATAAACAATAAAAAAACATGAATATAGGTCAATCGATAATGTCTTTTTGTATGGAGATGATTCATTACTTTTTTATGAGAATGTTGTCTATATATTTTAATTTTACAAAAAAATCTTTGAACAAGGTTCAGAAATTTATTGGTATGAAATTTTTTATTGCAAATATTGAACATATACACTACTATCGATAAATTAAATATTTTTGTCGATTCTCCTGATATACTATTATACAGAGAAAATATTTAGGGGCAAAAAATCAGGATTTTTTGAGACAAACAACTTGCGTTTTTCTATAAAAATTGTCTAATATCGATATATTCAATTATATCTGGAATTTTTTTGACAGAACAATACATTAGATATGTCAGAGTATTTTATTCGACTATATGATGAAAAATTGATGAAAAACAACAAAAATATACTCTATAGTTTTTTTGCTTTTTTTATTATTAGCTTTTTTGCTCTAGGATTCGTTTTTGCAAAAACGGAATTGGTAGATACTCGCCTGCATATTTCATCCCCAGAATATACTATTGTCTATACCCCAGAATATAGACCATGAAATTATACTCCATGACCTGTCTATATTGAAATTGTCTGAACAGGTATACAAGCAAATAGTAGGTGAATTTTTGATAATGGAAATTATACGCTCTGATTTTATCGGGGAACGGGACCATTTATTAGCTGAGCCAGCTATTCTAGTTGAAATCTCCGAACTTTCATAGAGACAACAGGAACAATTGATCGGATCGATACTAGTTTACCGACATTTTCTGGGGTAGTTGATGGTAAAAATTATACCACTCCTGTGACACTCTTCTTTTCTGATAATCATCCTGGTGTCACTGCGACCCTCAATGGAAATCCCCTAATCAATGGAAGTACTGTCTCTACTAATGGTACCTATCAACTTATTGTTACTGATGCTGCAGGAAACACAAGCTGAGCTACATTTATTGTATATTTAGCTACTACTCCATCTGGATGATGAGCCGGATGATGATCTTTGTGAGTATGGACACTGACAGAAAACATTTGTGCAATGAGAACTTGTTATAGTTCTTATTATGATGACCTTTGTGGATCTTGTACACCTCCCGAAATACCTGTTCTTCCCACGGACTGGCCACCTTATCACTATGCTAGTCCACTAGTACCCACTATAACAAATTCTCCGTATCCAAAAGAATGGAATGATGCATATATTTGGTCTTATCACTTAGGAATCACTACTATAGAAAATATTGAGGACGCATGAATGGAAGATCTTTTGTTAAGAAAATTCGCAGCCAAAATGGCATCTGAATTTGCTATAAAAGTTGTATGACGTATTCCTGATACAAGTAGACTATGTGAATTTACTGATATCAAAAAAGAAATTCCCGAACTTCAGTATTATATGAGACTTGCATGTCAACTAGGTATCATGGGGCTCGATTATTATGGTAAGCCTGATATAGTATTTAATCCAAATTATGTTGTCACAAGAGATCAGTTTGTTACTATCCTTTCGAGAATACTCTTTAAAGATGCATACAATATTCAACAAGGCGAGCTTACCATCTACGACAAAGCAAAAAATTTTATCACGCATAGTTTATCAAATATTAGCAAAGCACTAAATCTCAATATCCGTATAAACACACCACTAGACTGGTATACTAAACATTTGGAAGCTATTAAAAAATTATGAATCATTACCGATTATACACTTAGTATCAAGGAGTTTAGAGGGTATATAATGCTCATTATGTATAGAATCGACACACTGTGAATACTTCACATAAACAATAAAATGGATACTCCCCTCACTCCTTTAAAATAATTACCTATAGTAAAAAAATCTCCAGGTATTATGGAGATTTTTTGGAATACATATATTTTGGGGCTATTTATTTTATTTGGGCTAAATGTTTTCTTGATATATACCAAATTTTATTTTACCTTTAGAGTTATTGTTCCGTCTATTGTTGGTTGGTCTTGATAGGCAACTGCAGCCCTGATAAGGTATGTTCATATATCTGTATATACATGCATAGTACTTCCACATTCTTGTCTTGTATTACAGGTCAATGTTTTTCCGTCACCAAAATCTCGACGTATTTCTGATGGCAAACCATTGAAGTCGATTGAGAGGTTTACTCTATCACCAATATTTGCTACCTGTGCAGGATGTGAATCAATAGTTATATCCAATACTTGATTTGCTCTTTTAACAATAATATCGTTTTCTGGTGATATGGTAACTTCACGTCATTTTTTGGTTTTCATTATCACTACAGGATGATATTTTCCATTATTGTTTGTTGTATCATATCTATAGGTATGAGTAATTATTGCTTCGGAAAAATCTTTTTTCATAGATCAGGTTCCATCTCCAAAATCCCAGGTAAAGGAGACTAATTCATCATCTGGATCATTTATAATCGTTGTAGATGCGTCAAATTTTACGGTAAAGGGATCTGTACCCACCGTATCTGGTGAGACTATAAGTTTCCCTATAATATCAGCTCTATTGATTTTGATAGGAAGAGTAATTTCTGTTTTTGCGCCACTTGGGACATCTTCTACAATAATCTTTGCTTCATGATTTGCACTATTTTCAATGGTAAATTCGAAACTATTTGGATCTGTAGAAAGTACCTGTTTACCATCCAATACTATTTTCTTTGTGGCTGTTGGGGTGTTTGGTGAAATCTGATTGATTTGTATTTTGATAATAGTAGGAATCTCTGTCAATATAAGGTCTCCAGAAATGAAAGATACAATCCCCTGTGTCGTTACTTTTTGGAATTGGGGGGATTGAGGAGATTTGAAATAACTATCATAATTTATTTGAAAATCACTTACCCCAATTTGGACATCATCACTTTCACATTGTCCTTGTTTATCATCTTCCGTAAGAAATGTTGTTTGGATAGCATATAATCAAGCACCACGAAACTGATAACTAAACATACCATTATTATTTTTGATCGTATCGATTATGGTATTTTTATTATTTCTATCAATGATATCAAATTGGTAGTTACTTATTTTTACTGTCTTATCAAAAAAGTTTGTCGTGACGTCATAATATTTGCCTTCAGCTTTTGTAACGACAATTTCACAAACAGGAACATCAGATTGCTCTACTCTGATGGGGAAAGTATAGATGTAGTTGTTCAGATTTGGAAATCTGATATATATATTGTAAAGCTTTGCTTCGTTGTAAACAAAGGTAGTAGCTACAGTATTTTGTTTGTCTTGTTCTCCATCACCATTAAAATCCCAGATGATTTTGTACTCACTCAGTGCAAGATCTTTGAATACTGACCCAGCATCAAACATAACTTTGCTCGGCGTTTTTCCTACAATCATTTCTGTCTTTGTATCGTTAAAAAGAAGTTCTGATTTTGTGGGACTCACCGTGATCTCAGAATCAAAAATAATGGATCATCCTGAAAATGTTTTTTGGAGTTTCTCTGATGTAGGCAGATTGATATAATTTGTTTCTAAATTGAGCATATATTCACCCTTCTTGAAATATATGCATGACCCCTCAAATTGGGATGTTGTAAGATTGAGCGTAAGTTTTTGTCCATTTCCACAGTCCAAGACTATTTCGGTAAAATTTACTTGTCCAAGAGGAGGCACTATTTGTGAACTAAAATAATTTGTATTGAGCTTATAAAACATAGTCGCTGGAGCTATAAGTTTGAGATCAGAAGCAGTACGCGTATATTTTATTCCATCTTTTAGTTGGATATACGGCATGATGAGTTTGTCACTATCCAAAATATTGTCTACAGAAAAATTTCTCACCATGGTGATTACTCTCGCTCACAATACGATAGCAAAAATAAATATCAAAAATCAAAAAAATGCTCCAAAAGCATATCCCATTTTTGATTTATTTTTTACGGTAATCAATCTATAGAGATTGACTATTAGTAATCCTATTCAGAGGAATGTTACGAGGCCAAAAAAGAGCACAGAAAATGTCTGTAATAATGTTTTGGTCGTATTGGGGTCTAATCCTACACTAGACAACTGTGCTGGATTATTCATCAGATTATAAAATACGAGGGACAATCATCCTATGACGAACATAAATAATATCCCACATCATATTCCTACTGTTTTCATAGAAATTGTAGAACCAGCTTTAGTTATGTTTGCGGTCTGTTGGGGATGATTTGGTTGCTGTTGGACTGGTGCCTGTTGGGGAGGATATCACGGCATCTGCTGTGGAGGAATCCCTTGTTGTGGAATTGTTTGTGGAATTTGATCAACCATATGCTTCGGCTAATGGAATAAAGTACTCTACTACAATAAAATTTTTAGCTTTATGCTTTGAGCTTTCTCTCAAAATATACCATTCACACTTCAAAATTCAATATTAGTTATATGTTTTATATTATATCTTTTATTCATGATAAGACAAGTACAATACAACAAATATAGAGCAATATTTGCAATTTTTTTTATCGACTATATAATAGTAGTATGTATTTTATGTTATCAAAAAAACAATCATGAAACAAACAAATAGATGATTCCTCCCAAATGTTATGCGCCTAATTCTTATCACAGTTGGGACATTCCTAGCTATACATGCATTTTTCTTTCTCTTTCTATGAACTTCTTTTGCACTAAATAGTGAAACTAAAGTCTGGCAAACTACAGACAGCTCTGGAGATCCAGACATTGCAGATCCTATTGTCAGCAAAAATGTATATATAGATCCTACCTATGCTGGTAGTCCTAGAGATGGAAGCATAAGCCAGCCATATAATAATGCGAGTGAAATTCCTGGCGCATGGATTGTTTCTCCAGCCAATAAAACGTATTTATTTAAAAGAGGAACTACTCATTATGGATCTATCAACTTTTCAAATCACGAAAATATTAATATTGGTGCGTATGGTGAATGACCAAGACCTAAACTCATATATACAGGAGATGGATATGCTGTTGCATCCACATTTTATGAAAATCCTATTGCACAACAAGCAAGTAGTACTCGTATAGTGGGACTAGATATATCGGCTACTAAAAATGCTGATGCACTGATTAGACTTAGTAGTAATACTACCGTAGAAAATTGTTATTTACACAATGCCCAATGGGGAATAAGATCTACCTGAGCCCCTATTTGAGATCCATCTAATATTCAAAATGTAAAAATAATAAATTCTGTAATAGAAGATATAGCTGATGATGGAATCATGCTCCAAGATGTTAATGGAATACTCATAGAAGACAATCTTATTAGGACAGTTAATCAGAATTATTATCTTGTCTGACCTACACAACAACAGGCAGCTTGAGATGGTATACAGTTTGTCGCTAATGCTAATTGGCAGATAATAAATAACAAAATAGACAGAAGCGATACTGCTAATAAATTTAATTTTATTACTTCTTATGATAAAGCAATTCCACCAAACATAGCTATTATAGCATGAAATACTTTTATTTCTCCTATGGCATCAGATCAATGAGGAGCTATATTCTATGGTGGATATGATGTATGAAGATGATATCAAAATACAGGAGATGGATACTCTGTATACATGATAAATAATATATTTTCTGGAGCTCTTTCTGATACAGCTTTATCATCTGTCTGGTATCATGGAGAAAATTTATATTCTATAGGTAATGTGTATAAAAGCATGACGAGTTGTTTGACAAATCGTTGGTTTAAAAGTTGAATCTCACAGGTACCGATCTATTCTTACGGTGATGAATTTTTGTCTTGTGCAAATAGTACTGTAGGGAATGTTATTATTACCAATGAAAATAATATACCCATACTATCTACCCCATATATCTCTAGTTGAACTATGTGAGTGAGAGGAATAACATGATTTTATAGATGAACAATTGATATCAAAGCGGATGTATTTGATACTCTTTGAATCTCTTGAACTAGCTGTGAATATTCTATCTGATGATCACGATTACCCGCTAGTTATTCTGGAACAACTACCACATGATATTGTTATCAAACAGATATAGCTTGAGGATCAGATTTAAATATTACTTTTAAAGTAAAAAATCTGAGTAGTGATGAGTGACTGTGAATATCAAGATATTTTGTCTATGATACTACACCACCAACGTTTACTTTTGCAAATATCTCATGACCAGAATGTCAGACATGAACAATGAGTATAACTAGCCCATATGATATTGGATGATTACATGCCATACCTTATAGTTTCAATGGAATAGATTGGACGGGGGCAACGACAATATCAATACCAGAACAACAACCATGAATTCAAATAAAAACAGGATGGGTAAGAGATATCCCAAGAACTCAATCCTATCAAACAGCAATATATACATTCACCAACGTTGTACCAACAGCAAATAATTTTACTGGAGATACTAATGTATGAATTAGCACAAAAACAGCGAACTGGAAAATAGCATCAAACGTCGTAGAATGAAGTTGTGGAAATGAAAATATTAGTTATAGTTGAATTATTGTACAATGAAACAAATGAATATGTAGTGTAACATGAGACATCATCACCTATACGCCAGATGATAATAATTCAGGAACGGATAGTTGTACTATACAGATCAAAGACAATGAAAATAGTACGCATAATATTGTAGTGTATCGAGAATGAATAGATACTGCAGAGAATGATTATGAGCCAGATCAATTTAATTTATATAGTATATCTGGAGCTGAAATACATACGCCATATATTTCAAATATCATTATTATTGACTGAATGACACCAGGGATTTTCACATGAATATCTATAAATACTTGAACATTATTTAAAAATTGAATTGATATATGACAGTCTTGAACAGGTTGAAATGGTGATGAATTTGAAATAATCTTAACATCTAGTGATACATATAACACAAAAGTAAACTCAATAATTAATATATGATGAGTAACCGGAAGCTTTGATATAATTACAAGATTAGATTCATGAATATATAATAGTTATCAAGTTTATATAGATCCTACCTATACCTGAATAAATTGAACTGAAAATTGAACAATAGATCGTCCTTTTAACTCATGGATGGACATTACTGGTTTCCAAAGTAATGTAGATTATCTTCAAAAGAAATGAACTACATATACTTCATCATCTCAAATTTTTTTAAGCGCTAAAAATAATATTACTATAGGAACCTATGGTAGTTGAACAAGACCATTATTTTCTTATCTTGGTGGTGGATATGCTATTAGGATTGAACTTTCAAACAACATTACTGTCGAGGGCCTTGAAATAAATGGAAATACTTGAGCACATTCCTTAATCGGTCTCAATAATCATTCAACAATCAATCCTCAAGGACTCTATTTCTTCAATAATAAGATTGATAATTGTGTTTTATATAATGCGCACAATAGTAATAACGCTGGATTTGGAATCCATGCCTCTTATAATGATGGATTAAAAATTCTTAATACAACAATTTACAACGTTGCTGTTGATTGAATTTATGCTAGATACACACCAAATCTAGAAATTGGATATTCTACTATCTATGATGTAAATAGAAGATATTTTGAATCAGGACACCAGGATCAGATATATTCTAATTGAGATTGAATCCAATTGGATTGATATTGGAATGGATTTCATCTTCACCATACAATTATAGACAGGACCAATGGAGCTGCAAACAAATTTAATGTAATTTTAGCTAGTGCTGGAGTTTCAATAGACGCAACAGGTATTATTGAATATAATACTTTTATCACAGATTCAATGGTTACAACTGCTCTACATATTGAACATGGGAACGGAATCATTACGAGATATAACACCTTTATGGGTAGCACACAAGGGATTAGATTGGGATGAGCATGAACCTCGAACAATCTGATTTATGGTAATTTATTTTATAACCTTACCAGTTGAATTGGTGTAGGTTCTATTTATTCCTCTACAGTTTCTCCTCTTGGGCCAACTATTGGAACAAAAATATATAATAATGTTTTCTATAATATATCTCTACATGATATATGGTTAGACAAAACGCAAATAATAGCACGCAACAATATTCATCTAAGAAAAAATGGAGTATGAGTATCTTACACTGGCTATGCATGAACACCAACACCAACATTATCTAATAATTGTTATTGAGATATAGGTGCAGTATGATTATTTGGTTCATGAACAAATGCTGTAATATGAAATCCATTATTTGTAAATACAACATGATATGATTTTCATTTACAAAGCAACTCGCCTTGTATCAATGCGGGTACAGGAGT